>NZ_JARGEK010000491.1 GCF_029211165.1 Roseisolibacter sp. H3M3-2 | reverse complement strand
CCCCGCCCCCGCGACCCGCCCGTCCGCCCCCGCCGCGACCGCGGCGCCCCCCCAGACGCCGCCCGCCGCCGCGGTCGCGCCTCCCGCGCCCGACTCGGCCATCGCCCCCGACGCCGTCGCCGAGTCGCTGCTCGTCGACCTCGAGAAGGCCGACCCGACCATCCGCGTCGAGGCGCGGTACGCCACCCCGTTCAACTTCGTCGGCGAGCCGCTGCCGGGGTACGAGGCCCCGCGCGCCCTGCTGCGCCGCGAGGCCGCCGAGGCGCTGGTGCGCGTGCAGCGCGCGCTGGCGGCCGAGGGGCTCGGGCTCAAGGTCTTCGACGGCTACCGGCCCGTCCGCGCGACCGCCGCGATGGTCGCCTGGACCCGGCGCGTGCAGCGCGAGGACCTGCTCCGCGACGGCTACATCGCCGAGCGGAGCCGGCACAACCTCGGCCTCGCCGTCGACCTGACGCTGGTGCGGCTCGACGGCGGGCGCGAGCTGAAGATGGGGACCGCGTTCGACACCTTCTCGCGCGCCGCGCACACCGCGAACGCCAGCGGCGAGGCGGCCGTTAACCGGCGGCGGCTGGTGCGCGCGATGCAGGCGGAGGGGTTCACGAACCTCGCCGAGGAGTGGTGGCACTTCGCGTTCGACGCGCCCGACCCCCTGCGGTTCGACCTCCCGATCCGCGCCGGCGCCCGCCCGTGAGCGCGCCGGCGCGCCCACACGCACCGACCCCCGTCATGTCCGCGACCCGTCGCCCGTCCGTGGTCCCCGCCCCCGCCCCGCTCGCCGCCCTCGCCCTCGGCGCGCTCGCCCTCGCCGGGTGCGCGCGCAGCTCGCGCATGACCGACGAGCACGCGGGGCACGCGGCCGAGACGCGCACCACGACCACCAGCACGTCGACGTCGACCACGCGCACCACCGTCGCCTCGTCGCTCCCCGCCGGCGCCACCGACGCGCGCGCGCGCCTCGAGCGGTCGCCGCGCCACGGCGAGTGGGCGATGGTCCGCACGAGCGCCGGCGACAGCGTGCGCGCGTGGGTCGTGTATCCCGAGCGCGCGACCAAGGCGCCGGTCGTGCTCGTGGTGCACGAGATCTTCGGGCTCAGCCCGTGGATCCGCGCCGTCGCCGACCAGCTGGCCGCCGAGGGGTTCATCGCCATCGCCCCCGACCTGCTCACCGGGAAGGGCGTCGGCGGCACCGCCGACTCGGCCGACGCGCAGGCCGCCGTCGCCGCCGTGCGGCAGCTGCAGGCGTCCGAGGTGCAGGCGCGGCTGCTCGCGGTCGCGCAGTACGGCATGGGGCTCCCGGCGGCGACGCAGAAGTACGGGATCGTCGGCTTCTGCTGGGGCGGGACGGCGGCGTTCCAGCACGCGGCCTTCTCCCCGACCCTGTCGGCGGCGGTGCCGTACTACGGCGGCGTCAACGCGAGCTTCGACCTCACCAAGGCGAAGGCGGCCGTGTTCGCCAACTACGGCGAGAACGACGCGCGCGTGAACGCGACGATCCCCGCGGCGGACTCGGCGCTGAAGGCGGCGGGCGTGCCCTGGCAGTACCAGACGTACGCCGGCGCCGGGCACGGCTTCCTGCGCCAGCAGGACGGGCAGAACGGCGCCAACATGACGGCGACGCAGCAGGCGTGGCCGCGCACGGTCGCCTGGTTCAAGCAGCACCTCGAGGCGAACTGACCGCGCGCCCGCGGCGTCGCGGCGCGTCGGAACGCGCGGCGGGGCCCGCGCGCTTGCCGGGGGTCGGACGCGCCCTGATCTTGCACGGTCCGACCCCACGCTTCATCCGATGACCGTCGTCTTCGCCGCCTGCTTCGTCCTCGGGCTCCTGCTCGCCGTCCACGTCATGCTCCACGGCGTGGAGCGCGCGGCGCCGCCGGCCGGCGGCGCGCCGCACGAGCTGTCGGCGGGGCACGACCCGCGCACCGAGCCGTCGCCGTGGCTCAACCGGCAGAACGTCGCCGCGTTCGTCACGGCCTTCGGCGTCACCGGCTACGCGGTGCAGCGTCTCACCACGCTCGGCGCGCCGGCGGCGGTCGGGCTGGCGCTCGCCGGCGGCGCGGCGGCGGCGGCGCTCTCGCTCGGGCTGCTCGCCGGGTGGGCGCTGCCGAGCGTGCGCCGCGAGGTGCCCGACGACCGGTACGTCCTGCAGGGCCACCCGGCGACGGTGACGCGGGAGATCGCGGCCGACGCCGAGGGGGAGATCGCGTACGAGGCCGACGGCCGCACCTGGACGGTGCGCGCCCGCAGCTGGGACGGCGCCCCCATGGGCGCGGGCACGGAGGTCGCCATCGAGCGCGTCGAGGACGGCGTCGCGTTCGTGGAGGCCTGGGCGCAGGTGGAGGCGCGGCTCTAGCACGGGGCTGGGCGCGCGGCGGGGGACGTCGGGGAGCAGGGCGGGAGGTCAGCGATGTCGGACGCGGCCATCTTCATCGGCGTCTTCGGGGGGCTGTTCGTCCTCCGGATCATCGCCGCGACGGTGTTCTTCTTCGCCCTGCTCCCGCAGGGCGACCGGTGCCTCAACTGCGACGCGCCGACGCTGCGCGTGCAGCGCGCGTTCTGGCACCGGTGGGTGCCCTGGTTCCGCCCCAGCTGGTGCATGGAGTGCGGCTGGAAGGGGCTGCTCCGCAGCGGGCCGATCACCCCCGTGTCCACCACGCCGTCGCTGCCGACCCCGGGCAGCCTCACCAAGAAGCGCTGACCGCCGCCATGCGCCGCCTCGCCGCCCTCCTGCTGCTCGCCCTCGCCGCGTGCGGCGGCGACCGCGCCCCCGCCGAGCCGACGCCCGCGCCCGACCCGGCGCTCGGCGTCGACGTAGCGGCGCTCGCCACGGCGGGCGTCGAGGCGGTGCTGCCGCGCG
>NZ_JARGEK010000490.1 GCF_029211165.1 Roseisolibacter sp. H3M3-2 | reverse complement strand
GCGCGCTACCAAATCTTTGACAATCGCCCCGTTCTGATCCGTCTCATCCGATTCCCTGTTGCCTTTCAGAAGTGTTGGAAGCTCAGTCTCCCGCCAGCGCCGCCGCGTCGCGTGCGGTCACCTCGCGCGTCGCCGCGGCGCGCACCGCGCCGGCCCGCGCCGGGTCGGCGGTGCGGCGCCCCGCCGCCGCCTCGCCGATCAGGTCGGCCACGATCTTCCCCGAGCTCATGACGCCGGGGAGCCCGGCGCCGGGGTGCGTCCCCGCGCCCGCGAGGTAGAGGTTCTCGATGTCCTCGCTGCGGTTGTGCGGGCGCATCCAGGCGCTCTGCGTCAGCGTCGGCTCCACCGAGAACGCACTGCCGAGGTACGAGTTCAGCGTCCCCTCGAAGTGCAGCGGGTCGATGCGGTGCTCGGTGACGACGTGCTTCGAGAGGTCGGGGAGGTAGCGCTCCTCGAGCGACCGCATGATCGCGTCGCGGTAGCGCGGCGCCGTCTCGCGCCAGTCGGTGTCGCCGCCCAGGTGCGGGACGGGCGACAGCACGTACCACGCGTCGCACCCCGGCGGGGCCAGCGACGGGTCGGTCGCGGTGGGGCGGTGCAGGTAGAGCGAGAAGTCCTCGGCCAGCCGCTTCCGCCCGAAGATGTCGTCGAGCAGCCCGCGGTAGCGCGGCCCCATGAGGATCTCGTGGTGGGCCATGTGCTCGTAGCGCCGGTCCGTGCCGAAGTAGATCACGAACAGCGACATCGAGTACCGGAGCCGCCTGAGCTTCGCGTCGCTCATGCGCGGCCGCGCGCCCGGCGCCACCATCTTCAGGTACGTGGTGGCGACGTCGGCGTTGCTCACCACCGCGTCGGCGGCGAGGCGCGTCCCGTCGGCCAGCCGCACCCCGGTCGCGCGGCGGCGCGCCGCGTCGGTCTCGATCTCGGCGACGTCGGCGTTCAGCCGCAGCTCCCCGCCCAGCTCTTCGAAGAGCCGCGCGAACGCCTTCACCAGCGCCCCCGTCCCGCCCATCGCGAACCAGACCCCCCAGCGCTGCTCCAGCGTGTGGATCAGCGTGTAGATCGACGTGGTCTGGAACGGGTTGCCGCCGACGAGCAGCGGGTGGAAGGAGAACACCTGCCGCAGCCGCTCGTCCTTGATGAAGCGGCCGACGTAGTCCGCCACGCTCCGGTCGGCGCGCAGCCGGACCAGGTCGGGGAGCACGCGCGCCATGTCGCGCAGCTTCAGGAACGGCTTGTCGATCAGCCCGAAGCCGGTGCGGAAGATATCGTCGCCGCCCTCGAGGAAGCGCAGGTAGCCGGCGACGTCGTCGGGGTTGAAGGCGCGGATCTGCTCCAGGATCGACTCGCGGTTCCCGTCGTAGCGGAACACCGAGCCGTCGGTGAAGCGGATGTTGTAGTACGGGTCGCACGGGACGAGCGTGACGTAGTCCTCGGCGCGACGCCCGGCCAGCTCGAACAGCTCGCGGATCAGCCACGGCGCCGTGATGATCGTCGGCCCGCCGTCGAAGGTGAACCCGTCCTGCTCGTACACGTAGGCGCGCCCGCCCGGCTTGTCGCGCCGCTCGAGCACCGTGACCTCGTGCCCCTGCGCCTGCAGCCGGATGGCGGCGGTCAGCCCGCCGAACCCCGACCCGATCACCACGATGCGCATCGCGCTCAGTCCCCGGCCACGGCGAAGGTGCGCGTCTCGGCGAGCCGCGCCTCGCCCGCCGGCGCCCGGCGGCGCGCGAACACCGCCAGCGCCAGCGGGATCGCCATCGCCACCGTGCCGGCGACCGCCGCGATCCAGAGCCCGCGGCCGATGCAGATCGCCACCGGGAGCACGCCGTTGATCGCGTACAGCACGAGCGGCATCCGCGTCGGCGCCACGCGGCGCGCCCACTGCGTCGGCGGCACCAGCGCCAGCATCGCCCACGCCACGACGAATCCGGTCAGCAGCCAGCCGAGCCAGTTGGTCAGCGGCATGCCGTAGAAGAAGTCGGTCGTCAGGAACGCGGCCCACGCCGGCTTCCCGGCCGGGTCCTCGAGGTGCCAGATCCAGTGCGTGGTGGCGACCATCGCCGGGTCCATCGAGACGTCCCACGCCGTCAGCACGAGCGACGCGACCGCCGCCCACACCAGCTTCGCGCGCAGGTCGTCGCGCGCCGGCAGCAGCCGCCCGCAGATCGCGAGCGACGCGTAGAGCATGTAGAACCAGGACGTCGGGATGTTGAACGGCACCCGCCCGCCGATCAGGTACCCGAGCTGCGGCGTGTACGAGTAGGGGCCGAACGGGTAGCCCGTGCTCGTCCCCGTGTACTCCGACAGCAGCGCGAGCGAGAAGGCGACCGCGAACACGACCCCCGTCCGCCGCGCGCCGAACAGCGACGCCATGTGCAGCAGCGCCGTCATCGCCCCCAGCACGACCGTCGTCTGCCCGCCGAACTTGAACATGAACTGCATCACCGCCTGGTTCTCCGGCGTGAGCAGCCACGCGGGGTAGGGCGGCGCGAGGAACGTCGCGAAGCCGACCGACGAGAAGAGCGTCAGGCCGGCGTGGCCGAGCAGGCAGAGGCCGGCGACGCGCAGCAGCGTCGCCGACTGGCGCTCGGCGGCGGGGTGGGGGAGGGACGGATCCCAGGCGGCTGTGGACATGGCGGTCACGGGCGTGGAGCGGCGGGGCCCGCGCGTCGGCGCGCCCCCGCGGTCACGATGCAGGAGTCGGACGCGGCGCGGGGCGCGGCCCCGCCCACCGGCGCCTCAGGCGAGCTTCACCAGGTCGCCCGCTCCGCCCCGGCGCCCGTCGGGGGCGCCGGCGACGGCCAGCGTCGTCGGGCAGAGGTCCCAGGCGGGCGCGTCGTCCGGCGCGTCGGCGGCCGCCTC
>NZ_JARGEK010000049.1 GCF_029211165.1 Roseisolibacter sp. H3M3-2 | reverse complement strand
GCGCCCGAGCAGCCAGTGGCGGAGCGCGTAGCCCTCGACGCTCACGCGGCGCCCGGCGCGCCGCGCGGGCTCGGGCCGGTCGAGCAGCGCCTCGGCGTCGTCCTCGTACGCCTCGGGGGCGCCGGGCGCCGGGATCGTGCGCACCGCGACGCGCCCGTCGCGCGGCCGCGCCAGCTCGTACACGCAGTCGGGCTCCCCGCCGCCGCCGGCGACGTGCACCGCCAGCGACGCGCCGTCGGGGAGCGGGGTGGGATCGTAGGACATGGGAGTCTCGGAAAAGTCCTGCGGGGCTGCGGGGCGGTGGAAGGGCACAGTGCTCTTCCGCAGCCCGCAGCCCCGCAGCGATCGGAGTGGGTCGGCCCGCGCGCTAGCGGACGGCGCGGTCCACGACCATCGCGACGAACAGCAGCGCGAGGTAGAGCAGCGAGTACTTGTAGGTCCACCACGCCGCCTTGGTCCAGATCTCCTGCTGGCGGTCGAGCGAGCGGACCTGGAGCACGCCGCGCAGCAGCAGCCCGCCCAGCACGACCGCGCTGGCGAGGTAGACCCAGCCGAAGGCGCCGAACGCCACCGGGAGCACGGTCAGCGCGAGCAGGACGATGGTGTACCAGAGCATCTGGTTCATCGTCTCGCGCTCGCCCCACACCAGCGGCGCCATCGGGATCCCGGCGCGCCCGTAGTCCTTCTGCTTGAGGAGCGCGAGCGCCCAGAAGTGCGGCGGCGTCCAGTAGAAGACGATCAGGAACAGGTACAGCGCCGCGAGGTCCACGCGTCCCGTCACCGCCGCCCACCCGACGAGCGGGGGGAAGGCGCCGGCGGCGCCGCCGATCACGATGTTCGACGGCGACGACCGCTTGAGCCAGCGCGTGTAGATGAAGACGTAGAAGTAGAACCCGGCCAGCGCGAGCCCGGCGGTCAGCACGTTGACGAACTGCGCCAGCAGCCACGTCGCGGTCGTCGCCAGCAGCACGCCGAACGCCAGCACCGCCTGCGGCGCCATGCGCCCGCTCGGGATGGGGCGCAGCCGCGTGCGCGACATGACGTCGTCGATGTCGCGGTCGAGGTACATGTTGACCGCGTTCGCCCCGCCGGCCATCAGGTAGCCGCCGACGGTCACGATCAGCACCGTCCACCACGACGGCGTGCCGGCCACGAACATCGGCGCGACCGTGGTCACCAGCAGGAGCGAGATGATGCGCGGCTTGGTGAGGGCGACCAGGTCGCTGGTCAGCGAGCGCGCGCGCTCGTCGGTCACGGCGATTCCGGTCATCGCGCGAACTCCGGCAGCGTCGAGCGTGGAGCGTCGAGCGTCGAGCGGACGCCCTCGACGCTCGACGCTCCCCGCTCGACGCTCGCGCGCCGCGCCACGTACGCCATCGTGAACGCCACCACCCAGATCGCCACGCCCGTGGCCTGGTGCAGCGAGCGCACGACGCCGGGGAAGCCGCCGAGCACCATCCAGGCGGCCCACGCCACCTGCAGCACGCCGAGCAGCGCGCCCGCGGCGGCCAGGCGGCGCAGCGCGGAGGGCTCGCCGCGCCTGGCGAAGGCGAACGGGAGGCCGACCAGGTGGAGCACGAGCGCGTAGGCGAGGATCCGGTGCGTCAGCTGCACGTGCTGCGCGCCCCCGCCGAGCGAGCCGTCGCCGCACAGCGGGAAGCCGGCGCAGGCCACGGCGGCGTCGGGGATCTTGGCGGTGAAGCCGCCCATCGCCACGACCACGATCGCCAGGGCGGCGGCGCCCAGCGCGCCGCGCGACGCCTTGCGCGTGAGCGCGGCGGGCGCCGCGGCGCCGAGGCCGCCGGCGCGCACCACCGTGGCGGCGAGCGCCGCCAGCAGCGCGGCCGCGCTCAACTTGTGCGCGACCGTGGCCACCGGCGTGTTCCAGGTGCGCACCGTCACGGCGCCCAGGATCGCGGCCGAGAGGACGATCGCGAGCGAGAGGACCGCCGCGCGCAGCGGCCCGCCGGGGCCGGAGACGCCGGGGCGCCCGCGCCGGCGCCAGGCCGTCGCGACCACCGCCGCGATCGCGAGGTTCAGCAGCCCGGCGACCAGGCGGTGCGTCCACTCGATCACGAGGATCGGGTAGTCGAGCGGCGGGAACCAGTACTCCTGCCCGGTGCGCGGGTCGGCACAGCGCGGCCAGCGGTCGATGCACCCCATCCCGGAGCCCGAGATGCGCACCACCGCGCCGAACACGATGTGCGCGAAGGCGAGGAGGAGGGCGGCGAGGCCGGTCCGGCGCAGCGCGGTCACGCCCGCACCTCCGCGGCGTCGGCGCCCGGTGCCGCGGCCGTCGCCGGGTGCAGCTCGCGCCAGGTCAGCGCGAGCACGCCGGCCAGGGCCAGGGCGGGGAGGAGCGCCCACGCCAGCTCGGCGGAGCGCCGGGCGGGGGCGACGCGCGCGCCGGCGGGAAGCTCCGGCTGGCGGGCCACGAGGACCGAGCGCGTGATCGCCGCCTGGGCCACCACGCAGGCGACGACGGCGATCCAGAAGACCGCGTCGGCGACGTTCGCACTCATGAATCGACGGATGTCGAGGAGATACCGATGGGGGGTCGAGCGACAGCCCGCGAAAGGTCGCCCGGCGACGCGGCGACTTCAAGCCGGAGGAAACTCCAACTGCTTGACCGGACGCAGGATGCGCGGCCCGTGACCGGGCGTTACCGTTCCGGCCATGTCCGCCACCCCCCCGCCCGCCGGCGGCTCCAGGCTCCCCCGCCAGCTCGGCCTCTGGAGCGCCGTGGCGGTCCTTATCGGCTCGACCATCGGCTCGGGGATCTTCCGCTCCCCCGCCGGGATCGCCGACCGTCTCCCCGGGCCGCTCCCCCTCTTCGCGGTCTGGATCACCGGCGGGCTGTTCGCCCTCTGCGGGGCGCTGACGCTGGCCGAGATCGCCGGCGCCCGCCCGGAGACGGGGGGCATCTACGTCTTCATCCGCGACGGGTGGGGGCGCCTCCCCGCCTTCCTCTTCGGGTGGGCGGAGATGGCGGTGATCCGGGCCGCCTCGCTGGGGGCGATCTCGACGACCTTCGCCGAGTACCTGCTCCGGGTCCTCGGCTACGACCCGTCGCTCGCGCCGTACAGCGACTGGGTGCACTGGGTGGCGGCGGCGGCGATCCTGGTCACCGCCGTCTTCAACTACCGGGGCGCGAGGACCGGGGCGACGGTGCAGAACCTGACCACCATCGCCAAGTACGGCGGGCTGCTGTTCATCATCGTCCTGGCGCTGGCGCTCGGGCTCCCGCAGACCGGGGGGGCGAACTTCACCCCGGCGGCGCCCCCGGGGAGCTTCGCGGTCGGCGCCTTCGGGCTGGCGCTGGTGAGCGCGCTGTGGGCCTTCGACGGGTGGGCCGACCTGAGCTTCGTGGCCGGCGAGGTCAAGGACCCGCGGCGGACGCTCCCGCGGGCGCTGATCATCGGGACGCTGGCGGTGATCGCCATCTACCTGCTGGCGAACGTGGCGTACCTGGCGGTGATGTCGGTGGACGAGATCCGGGCGTCGCGCCTGGTGGCCGCCGACGTGGCGCAGCGGCTGCTCGGGGCGCCGGGCGTGGTCTTCGTCGCGGTGACGGTGATGCTCTCGACCTTCGGGACGCTCAACGGGACGCTGCTGACGGGGCCCCGCATCTTCTTCGCGCTCGCCGAGGACAAGCTGTTCTTCCAGCCGGTGGCGCGGGTGCACCCCCGCTTCCAGAGCCCGTACGTCGCCATCCTGATGACGGCGGGGCTGGGGGTCGCGTTCGTGATGCTGCGGACGTTCGAGCAGCTGGCCGACGCCTTCGTGACGGCGATCGTCCCGTTCTACGCGCTCGGGGTCGCGGCGATCTTCCGGCTCCGGCGGCAGCCGGACTACAACCCCCCGTTCCGGGTCCCCCTGTACCCGGTCGTGCCGCTGCTCTTCGTGGCGGCCTCGCTGTACCTGCTGGGCAACGCCCTGCTCGACCCGTCGAGCCGGTGGGCGACGGCGGGGACGCTGGGCGTGTGCCTGCTGGGGATCCCGGTCTACTACCTGACGGTGGGGCGGCGGCGGTGACTCGGGGGGGGGACCGGGGGTCCGCCCGAGCGTCGGTCCCGTGCGGCCCCCCTCCCGTGACCGTCCGGTTACCGCCGGTCCGGCCGGGCACGGTGCCGGCCGCTTGCGAGCGGGGCTAGGTTTGTAACGCTGTAAGCGTTTCCCGCGCGCCCGAGAAATCCCCTTCCTACCGGGGCGCGCCCACGAAGTTCCTCGTCCGGGCCCCCGCCTGCCCGGCCGCGGAGCGTCCGCCGAGTCGGGTTGGCTGCAGCGCAGCGCATCTCTGAACGCGTCGGCGGCATCACTCCTCACTTCGGACGCACCTCCGAGTATGGACTATCATCGTTGGAAGCTCGCCGTGGCCACGGCCTTCATGGCCGCCGCGGCGTCCGCGTCGGGCGCGCACGCGCAGGGCGCGACCACGGGCGCCGTGACCGGCGTCGTCACCGGGCCGAACGGGCAGCCGGTCGAGAACGCCCAGGTCCAGGTCGTGAACCGGCAGACCGGGTTCACCGCCGGGCAGCTGACGCGCGCGAACGGCCGGTTCTTCGTGCAGAACCTGGAGGTCGGCTCCCAGTACGCGGTCACGGTGCGCCTGATCGGCTACACGCCGCAGACGCGTGAGAACGTCGTGGTGTCGCTGAACCAGGCGACGCGCGCCGACTTCCAGCTGCAGAACCAGGCGGCGCAGCTCTCCGCGGTGACCGTGACGGCGAACGCCGCAGTCGACGCGCTGTTCAACCCGACGCGGCAGGGCGCGCAGACGGTCATCACCGACACGCTGCTGCGCCGCCTGCCGAACCTGGACCGCGACTTCACGTCGTTCGTCCGCCTCACGCCGCAGGTCACCAGCCAGACGGGCGGCTTCAGCGCGGCGGGCTCGAACCCGCGCCTGAGCCAGATCACGGTCGACGGCGCGAACCAGAGCGACCGCTTCGCGCTCAACAGCTCGGGCGGCGTCCCGGGCGGCGCGGCCGCCGGCCGCATCGTCCCGCTCGACGCGATCAAGGAGGTGCAGGTCAACCTCACGCCGACCGACGTGCGCCTCGGCAACTTCGCCGGCGTGCTCGTGAACGCGGTGACGCGCAGCGGCACGAACACGTTCACCGGCGGGCTGACGTACACCTTCCGCAACCCGTCGCTGGCGCGCGACACGGCGTACGTGCGCACGGGCAACCTGCGGCAGCAGCAGATCGGCGGCTTCCTCGGCGGCCCGATCATCAAGGACCGCCTGCACTTCTTCACGGCGCTCGAGGTGCAGCGCCGCGACGAGCCGAGCACCGGCGCGTCGTTCGGCGCCAACGCGGCGGCCGGCGACACGGTCACCGGCGGCGGCGGGATCACCTACGGCCAGATCCAGCGCGCGCAGAGCATCGCGCAGGGGCTCGGCATCGACGCCGGCACGGCGTCGGTCGTCAAGCGCGAGACGCCGCTGACGAACTTCATCGGGCGCCTCGACTTCCGCCTGAACGACAACACGCGCTTCGTGCTGCGCCAGCTGTACAACACGGCCGAGCAGCTCGACTTCTCGCGCAACCAGACGAACTTCAACGCCGACCCGAACGTCCAGGGGACGGGCTTCCGCCTGGGATCGAACCAGATCCCGCGCGAGAACACCAACTACTCGACGGTCTTCCAGGCGTTCACGAACCTGCCGCGCGGCATCTCGAACGAGTTCACCGCGTCGTACAACACGATCCGCGACGAGCGCGTCCCGCCCGTGGCGACGCCCGAGATCAGCGTCTCGGCGCGCGCCCCGGGGACGACCGGCGCCGCGACGCCGCAGATCACCTTCGGCACCGAGCAGTTCTCGACGGTCAACCTGCTCGACCAGAAGGTGCTGGAGCTGACGAACAACCTGACGATGCCGGTCGGGGACCACACGCTGACGTTCGGCGTGCGGTACGACGACACGCGCATCCTCAACGACTTCCGCCAGCGCAGCTACGGCGTCTACAAGTTCTCGAGCCTCGACTCGCTCCAGAACCGCCAGCCGGTCGGCTACTCGGTGGCGTACGCCAACGGCCCCGGGATCGCGGCCGACTTCGGCGCCCAGGTGTTCAGCGCCTACGCGCAGGACCAGTGGGCCGTGACGCCGCGCTTCACGGTCAGCGGCGGCCTCCGCATGGACGTCCCGCGCCTGACCGACACGCCGCCGGAGAACCCGAACATCAGCGCGGGCTTCGCGGCCAAGGGGATCCAGGTCTCGACGACCGGGACGCCCAAGACGCGCGCGCTGTTCTCGCCGCGCCTCGGCATGAACTGGGACGTGAAGGGCGACCAGACGCTGCAGCTGCGCGGCAACGCGGGCGTGTACACGGGCAACCCGCCGTACATCCTGCTCGGCAACGCGTACCAGAACACCGGCCGCGGGCTGGCGATCCTGAACTGCACGGGCGCGGCGACGCCGGCGTTCACGACCGACGTCAACGCGCTGCCGACCTCCTGCCGCAACCTGCCCGCCCCGGTGCAGGGCGCGGCCGGCACGGCCGGCGTCAACCTGACCGACCCGGACTTCAAGTACCCGCAGCGCTTCGTGACCACGGCCGGCGCGGACTTCCGCCTGCCGGGCGCCGTGACGTTCTCGCTCGAGGGGCTCTACGGGCGTGACATCAACGGCATCCGCGTCACGGACCTGAACATCACGGGGCCGCGCCTGGTCGGCGGGCAGCCGTACACGACGAACACGGGCCGCGTGCTCTACGCGGACACGATCCGCACCACGCAGACGACCGGCAACACGCCGATCACCGACGCCTGCCTCGCGGCGGCGACGTGCACGACGCGCGCGATCGTCACCAACGGCACGCCGGCGGTGCAGCTGGGCGAGGGCGCGATCTACGTGACCAACCAGTCGAAGGGCTACAACTGGTCGCTCACGCCGCGCCTGCAGAAGCGCTTCTCGGGCGGCCTGGACCTGACGGCGAGCTACACGTACACCCGCGCCTACGAGGTGCAGTCGTTCACCTCGGACCGCGCGATCTCGATCTGGCGCAACGGGCGCGAGTACGCCGGGCTGGAGAAGTCCGACGACCTCACGACGTCGGCCTACGAGCTCCGCCACCGCTTCCAGCTGTTCGGCACGTACACCGCGCCGTGGAAGCGCTTCCCGACCGACGTGTCGGCCGACCTGACGCTCAACTCGGGCTCGCCGATCTCGTACACGGTGTTCGGCGACCTGAACGGCGACGGCTTCAACGCCAACGACCCGATCTACGTCCCGAACAACGCGACCGACGCCAGCGAGATCCGCATCGGCCGCCTGGTGAACAACCAGTTCCAGCTGGACGCGGCCGCGGCGCAGCGCTTCGAGAACTTCATCTCGCAGATCGAGTGTCTCGACGAGCAGCGCGGCAAGATCTTCGAGCGCAACAGCTGCTTCAACCCGTGGCAGCGGCTGATGAACGTCAGCGTCCGCCAGACGCTGCCGGAGTTCCGCGGCAACCGCCTCTCGGCGCAGCTCGACATCTTCAACTTCCTGAACCTGCTGAACGGCGACTGGGGGATCAACCGCGGCACGATCCTCTCCACGTTCCCGCAGCAGCAGATCCTGACGGTCCGCGGCCGCACGGCGGGCGCGAACTCGAACGAGAAGGGGACCGTGAACTACGAGTTCGACTCGCGCGTGTCGGACGCCAACGGCAACGCGCAGCAGTTCCAGAACTTCGTGAACTCGGTCGGCAACGTGTACCGCATGCAGCTCACCTTCCGCTACGCCTTCTGAGGCGGCGGGCGGTGAACGGAACGGCCCCGGCGCGCATCGCGCCGGGGCCGTTCGGTTTTTTACCAGCGGAGGGCAGGTCAGGCGCCGTAGAACACCGCTCCCACCGCCGCCCGCGACGCCACCCCCAGGCGCCGCAGCACCTGCTCGGCGTGGTTGCGCGCGGTGTAGAAGCTGGTGCCGAGCGCCTCGGCGATCTCCTGGTTCGTGCGCCCCTCGGCGAGCAGCTTGGCGACGTCGAGCTGGCGCGGCGTGAGCCCGAACTTGGCGCGCATGTCGTCGTCGGAGAGGCGCGTGCCGACGGGGGCGGGCGCCGCCTCGGCGGGGGGGGCGGCGCCGCCGCGCGCGGCGCGCTTGAGCAGCGCCTCCAGCCGGGCCAGCAGCTCGGGGCGGCTGAACGGCTTGGTGACGTAGTCGTCGGCGCCGAGGCGGAAGCCCTGCAGCTTGTCGGCCTCCTCGCGGCGCGCGCTGAGGATCAGCACCGGGACGTCGCTGCCGCGGGCGCGCAGCTCGCGCAGCACCTCGTAGCCGTCGCGGTCGGGGAGCCCGAGGTCGAGCAGGACGAGCGCCGGGCGGTGGCTGGTCGCGAGCGCCAGCGCGTGGGCCGCCTTGGTCGCGAGCGCGACCTCGTAGCCCTCCGCCTCGAGCGAGTCCTGGAGCGCCTCGGCGATCTCGCGGGTGTCCTCGACCACGAGCAGCCGGGTCGGGGGCGTGCGTTCGGTCATGCGTGCGGTCCCTCGCTCCGCTGGGGGAAGGCGCAGGTGAAGGTGGTGCCCTCGCCGGGGCGGCTCTCGACCCAGATCCGGCCGCCGTGCGCCTCGACGATGCCGCGCGCGATGGCCAGGCCGAGGCCGAGCCCGCGCCGGTCGGCGTGGCGCGCCTGCCAGAAGGCGCCGAAGACGTGGGGGAGCTGCTCGGCGGGGATGCCGACGCCGGTGTCGCGCACCGTCAGGCGCGCCTCGCCGTCGACCGCCGCGCAGCCGACCGCGACCCGCCCGCCGGCGGCGGTGAACTTGACCGCGTTGCCGACGAGATTGGAGACCACCTGCTCGACGCGCGCCGCGTCGACGGCGGCCGGCACGGGCGCGTCCGCGATCTCGAGGTCGAGCGCCAGGTCGTGCGAGGCCACGAAGCCGCGCAGCGCCTCGGCGGCGTCGGCGACCACCCGCGCCACGTCGCGCTCGGCGCGCTCCAGCCCCGGCTCGCCGCGCCCGAAGCGCGTGACGTCCAGCAGGTCCCCGATCAGCGCGTCCATGCGCGCGGTGGTGTCGTGCATGCGGGCGAGCACGCGGCGCTCCAGCGGCGTGCGGTCGGACACGTCGGCGCGCTCGCGCAGCAGCTCGGTGTCGACCTTGAGCGCGCACAGCGGGTTGCGCAGGTCGTGCGCCACGACGGCCAGCACGCGCTCGCGCGCCTCGGCGGCCTGCCGCGCCTCGCGGAACAGGCGCGCCTGCTCGACGGCCAGCGCCACCCGGCGCGCCAGCTCCTCGGCCAGCCGCGCCTCCGCGGCGGTGAACGCGGCGCCCGGCGCGCCGCGCGAGAGCGCCAGCAGCCCGACGTCGCCGGTGGAGGCGCGCAGCGGCAGCACCATCATCGCCCCGCGCGTGTCGACCTCGGCGCCGCCCCCGGGCTCGCGGTACTCGGCGACGCGCACCAGCCGCCCCTCGTCGTCGCGCAGGTCGACCGCGCAGCCGACGGCGAGCCGCTCGGCCATGAGGCAGGCCACGCGCGCCACCGCCGTGTCGCCGTCGAGCGAGGCGTGCAGCATCGCGGTCGCCTCGTCGAGCAGCTCGGCCGAGCGCCGCGCGTCGCGCTGCTCGCGGTAGAGCAGGCGCGTGCGCAGCAGGTTGCGCACGCGCAGCACGACCTCGGCGTTGCTGAACGGCTTGGTAAGGAAGTCGGTCGCTCCGCCGGCCAGCGCCTGCTCCTTGGCGCGGAAGGTCGCGTCGGCGGTGAGGACGAGGACGGGGAGGAAGTCGTGGTCCCCCTCGCGCGCGCGGAGGTCGGCGAGCACCTCGAAGCCGCTGCGGTGGGGCATGTGCAGGTCGAGCAGCACGAGGTCGGGGCACGCCGCGTCCACCAGCGGCACCGCCTCGCGGGCGTCGTCGGTCTGCACGATCCCGGTGATCCCCTCGCCCTCGAGGATCGCCTGCAGCAGGTCGAGGTTCGCCGGCTCGTCGTCGACCAGGAGGACGCGGCAGGACGTGAGCGGGTCGGTCACCGGCGCCGGGCCCCCGTCACGCGCCCGGCGCGGCGTCGCGCGCCGCGGTCAGCACCCCGTCGAGCGTGCGCAGGAACTGCTTCACCTTGAGCGGCTTGGTCAGGTACGCGGTGGCGCCGGCCTGCAGCAGCCGCTCGACCGTCTTGGGCGTCGCGTCGGCGCTGACGACGATGACCGGCGTGCGCGCGGTGCGCGGCCGGGCGCGCAGCTCGCGCAGCACGTCCTCCCCCGAGATGTCGGGGAGGTGCAGGTCGAGGAGCACGACGTCGGGCGGGTGCGACTTCGCCAGCTCGAGCCCGAGCCGCCCCTGGAGCGCCGGCACCAGCCGCCAGTCGGGGCGCGCCTCGAGGATCTGCTCGATGAGGCTCATGTTGGCGAGGTTGTCCTCGACGTAGAGGATCGTCGCCGCCGGTCCGCGCGCGGGGACGGCGAACTCCGACGTCTGCGCCATCGCCACCACGGCCTGCAGCGGGTTCTCCTCCGGGAGGAGCGCCACGCGGAAGGCGCTCCCCGCCGGCGTGCTGCGCTCCAGCGTCAGCGCGCCCCCCATCGCCTCGACGAGCCGGTGCGACAGGGCGAGGCCGAGCCCCGTCCCCTCGACCTCGGTGCGCTCGGCGCCCAGGCGCGAGAAGGGGACGAACAGCTCGTGGCGTCGGTCGTCGGGGATGCCGTGCCCCGTGTCCTCGACGCGCACCCAGACGCGCGCGGCGCGCCCCGCCGTCTCGGGCGACACCGACGCCATCAGCCGCACCTCGCCGTCGGGGCGGTTGTACTTGACCGCGTTGGACAGGAGGTTGAGCAGCACCTGCACGAGCCGCTGCCGGTCGGCGCGCACGAACACCTCGTCGCCCGGGTCGTAGCCCTCGTACAGGCGGACGCCGCGGCGCCCCGCGAGCGGGCGCACCAGCGACACCGCCTCCTGCAGCGCGCTCACCAGCCGCACCGGCTCGATCGACAGCTGCTGGCGCCCGGCCTCGATGCGCGCGATGTCGAGCACCTCGTTGATGAGCGTCAGCAGGTGCTCGCCGGCGGTGAGGATGTGCTGCACCCCCTTCTGCCCGCGGGGCGTCAGCTCGGACGCCTGCAGCAGCTGGGCGAAGCCGAGGATGCTGTTGAGCGGCGTGCGCAGCTCGTGGCTCATGCGCGACAGGAACTCGCTCTTGGCCACGTTCGCGCGCTCGGCCTCCTCGCGCGCGGCGTGCGCCTCGGCGTTGGCCTGGCGCAGCGCCTCGACGGCCTCCCAGCGCGTGGTGACGTCGCGGCTGTTGAACACCAGCCCGTCGTCGGCCGAGTGCGGCGAGAGCGTGCGCCCGAAGGTCTCCAGCCGCCGCCAGTGCCCGTCGCGGTGGCGGTAGCGGTACTCGGCGTGCCCGGTGGTGCCGGGGCTGCCGACCATCACGTTCATCGCCGCCCGCACCTGCAGGTAGTCGTCCGGGTGCAGGAGGTCGAACGCGTCGCGCCCCACCATCTCGTCCGGGCGGTAGCCGAGCGAGCGCTCGACGGCCGGGCTCTGGTAGGTGATGCGCCCCTCGACGTCGAGCGTGGTGATGATGTCGTGCGTGTTCTCGATGAGGACGCGGTAGCGCTCCTCGCTGCGGCGGAGCGCCTCGGCGGCCGCGCGCCGGTCGGTGACGTCGCGCGCGTTGACGACGAAGCCGTCGTCGGTGGTGCCGGGCGACAGCGTGCCGACGTGCGCCTCGAAGTAGCGCCAGCCGCCGTCCTTGTGGCGGTTGCGGTACTCGACGTAGCGGGTGCGCGACGGGTCGGCGACCATCTCGCCGAGCACCGTGGTGGCCGTCGCCACGTCGTCGGGGTGGAGGTACGACAGCGCGTCGGTGCCGGCGATCTCCTCGGGGGCGTAGCCGAGCAGCCGCTTCATCGACGGCCCGGTGTAGACGATGCGCGCGTCGCGGTCGACGATCTGCACGACGTCGGTCGCGTTCTCGCTCAGGCGGCGGAACTGCTCCTCGCGCGCGCGCAGCCGGCGCTCGGCGTCCTTGCGCGCGGTGATGTCGCGGACCAGGGTGACGAGCTGCCCGTCGCGCAGCGGGACGATGCGCGCCTCCCAGTCGCGCCACCCGTGCTCGCCCAGCACGCGGTACTCGGCGCCCGCCAGCTCGCCGCTGCGCCGCGCGCGGTCGAACGCCTCGTCGAAGCGCGCGCGCGCGTCGTCGGGGAGGAGGTCGCGCAGCCGGCGCCCGATCACCTCGGCGTCGGTGAAGCGCAGCGCCGCGGCCTGCCCCGCCCGGCGCTCCAGCACGACCCCTTCGCCGTCGAGGCGGAAGAAGAGGTCGGGGAACGCGAGGAGGACGGCCTCGAGCTCGCGCGTGCGCTGGGCGAGCTGCTCTTCCGCCGTCGGGGGCGCGAGGGGGGCGTCGGTGGGGGAGGGCGCCATGGGGGAGGGCGGGGCGGGGCGCCGCCGGGCATCGGGGGAGAAACAGATGACCGACAGCAGCCCGAAGGCTACGGGAGTGGTGCGGCGGGCTCAAGGCGTCGCACGCGCCCGACGCCGCCGGAGGGGCGGGAGCACGCCCACGATGGTACACTTGGGGACGCCGGTCCGGATCCGCCTCCGCCCCCTTCGATGGCGCGCATCGTCCTCACCTGCTGGGGGTCGCACGGCGACGTGGACCCCTACCTCGCGCTCGCCCGCGGGCTGGCCGCGCGCGGACACGCCCCCATCCTGGCGGCGCCCGCGTACTTCCGCGAGGTCTCCGACGCCGCCGGCGTCGCCTTCCACCCGATCCGCCCGTCGGTCGACCCGACCGACGCCGCGCTGGTCCGCCGCATCATGGACCCGGCGAAGGGGAGCGAGGTGGTGCTGCGCGAGTTGATCATGCCCGCGGCCGCGGCGATGTACGACGACCTCTCGCCGCTCGCCGACGCGGCGGACCTGCTGGTGGGGCACCCGGTGACGGTCGCCACCCGCGTGCTCGCCGAGCGGCGCGGGCTGCCGTGGGCCTCGGTGGTGCTGGCGCCGACGTCGTTCTTCTCGGCCACCGACGCGCCGGTGCTGCCGCCGGCGCCGTGGCTGAAGGACGCCGAGCGGTGGGTGCCGGCGATCGGCGGGTGGATCGTGCGCGGCGCGCGCCTCGCCACGAGCGGGTGGGACGCGCCGCTGCAGGCGCTGCGCGCGCGCGAGGGGCTGCCGCCGGCGCCGAGCCCGATCTTCGAGGGGCAGCACTCGCCGCACCTGGTGCTCGCGCTCTTCTCGCGCCTGCTCGCCGAGCCGCAGCCCGACTGGCCGGCCCACGTGGTGGTCGCGGGCCAGTGCCTGTACGACGCGCCGCACGGCACCGCGCTGTCGCCGGCGCTGGAGGCGTTCCTGGCGGCCGGCGAGCCGCCGATCGTCTTCACCCTCGGCTCGGCGGCGGTGATGGCGGCGGGCGACTTCTACGCGCGCAGCCTGGCGGCGGCGCGCGCGGTCGGGCGGCGCGCCGTGCTGCTGGTGGGGCGCGACGGGATGGCCGCGTGGGCCGGCGAGCGGGGCGACGACGTGCACGTGGCGGCGGCGGCGCCGCACTCGCTGCTGTTCCCGCGCGCGGCGGCGGTGGCGCAGCAGTGCGGCGCCGGCACGCTGGGGCAGGGGCTGCGCGCGGGGCGCCCGATCCTCGGCGTGCCGTTCGCCCACGACCAGCTCGACGACGCGTACCGCGCGCGCGGGCTGGGGATGGCGCGCGTGCTCCCCGTGGGTCGCTACCCCGCCGCGCGCGCCGCCGCCGAGCTGCGCGCGCTGCTCGACGACCCGTCGTATGCGGAGGCGGCGGCGCGCGTGGGCGCCGTCGCGCGCGCCGAGGACGGCGTCGGCGCCGCCTGCGCCGCGATCGAGCGCCTGCTGGCCCCCGCGCGCCCGCGCGCTGCCGCGTCGGCCTGACGATGCGGGACGCCGCGTGGCTGCTCGTCGTCGGCGCGTTCGCGCTGGTCGGCGTGCTCCAGTGGCGCTTCCGCCGCGACGCCGCGCAGGGCACGGTCGAGCGCTGGCTGCTGCGGCACCGCTACCGCGTGCGCCGGCTGCGCCTGTCGGTCGGCGGGGGGCCGCACTTCCCGCTGCGCCTGTCGCGCGACGGCGACGCGGCGTTCGTCTACCGCGCCGAGGTCGAGGACGGGCACATGGGCGGCAGCGGCGTGGTGTGGCTGCGCGTCTGGATCGGCTGGGCCGGCACGGTGCTCGACGACGAGCCCGAGGTCGTGTGGGAGCGCTTCCCGAAGTGGGAGACCCCTGAGGAGTCGCCCGCGCGGAGCTGGGAGACCGCGCAGCTCGCGCTCCTCCGCCGCGTCGCCGACGGCGAGTCCACCTTCCGCCGCTCGTCGTCGAGCCTCGACGCGTCGGGCGAGCCGTTCGCGCGCGTCGTCGAGCACCTGCAGGCGCTGGAGCGGCGCGGCCTCGTCACCCTGCGCGTCCCGCCCCTCGACCCGCGGCGCCTGGACGAGGGGCCGGAGGTGGTCACGGACGTCGCGCTCTCGCCGGAGGGGCGGAGGGTGATGGGGCGGCAGCCGTCCGCGTGAAGCGGGAGTCGTTACGGCGGGAGTCGAAAGAGCGGGAGTCGTGACGACGCTCCCACGACTCCCGCCCTTTCGACTCCCGCTTTGGAGACTCCCGCTTTGGAGACACCCGCTGTATCAGAAGATCTCGAGCTTGATGTACTTCCTCGGATTGTTCTTGAAGTCCAGCGTCAGCGAGTCGAGCCGCGTGACCAGCCGCCGCACGTCGGCGTAGAGCAGCGAGTCGGTGAGCAGCTTGCCGGCGGTGCCGTTGCCGGTGCGCAGCGTGGCGAGGGTGCCGTTGATCTGCGCGACGGTAAGCCGCAGCGAGTCGGAGAGCGCGGCGGCGTTGGCGGCGGTCGAGCGGACGCTGCGCAGGGTGGAGTCGACGGTCGCCGAGTCGACGGCGCTCAGCGTGCGGCGCACCGTGCCCTGCGTCGCCGAGAGCTGACGCGACTGCTCGGCGGCGATGGTCGCGAGCTGGGCGACCAGCGCGTTGGTGCGGGCCATCGTCTGCCGGATGTCCTGGAGGCCGCCGCTGTCGACCAGCGTCGCCTGCAGCTGCTTCGAGAGGGCGACCGCGATCGTGGCCACCGAGTCGCCCTTGGCGGTCAGCTCGGGGATGCCGGGCGCCGGGGTGCCGGCGGGGACGGTGTCGCCGGCGGCGTAGGCGCGCGCGTCGGGGGTCCCGAGCAGCGCGACCTCGGCGTCGCCGAAGATGCCGACCGCCTGCACCACCGCGCGCGCGTTGCGCGGGATCGTGCGCCCCTCCTCGATCGCCATCTTGAGGACGAGCGTGCCGTCGTTGCGGAGCCCCACGTCCTCGACGTAGCCGACCTGCACGCCGGCGAGGCGCACCGCCTGGCCGACCTTGAGGTTCGCGCCCCAGCGGAACACCGAGTACAGCGGGTAGCCCGAGCGGAAGCCGCCGCGCACCAGCCAGATGGTGCCGAGGATCCCGATGGCCAGCGCGGCCAGCAGCAGCCCGCCGACGAGCACTTCGTTCCGACGCTTCATGGACCGGGGGTTGGGAGGCCGGGCGCGGTCAGGCGCTCACGTAGCGGGCGAGCGCCGCCGCGACCAGCGCGTCGACCACGAGGATCGACATCGACGCGGCGACGACGGCGCGGGCGGTCGAGCGCCCCACGCCCTCGGCGCCGGCGCCGGTGACGTAGCCCTCGTACGAGCAGACGAAGGCGACCGCGCCGCCGAAGAAGAACGCCTTGATCAGGCCGTAGATCACCTGGAACGGCACGAACGCCAGCCGGAGCCCCGCCACGTAGTCGGTCGTCGTGACCGGCGTCGCCGCCAGCAGCGTCGCCCAGGCGACGAGGATGGCGGTCGCGTTGGCGATGAGGACGAGCACCGGGAACATCACCAGGCACGCCACGAGCCGCGGCGTCGCGAGGTGCCCCACCGGGTCGTAGGCCAGCGTCTCGAGCGCGTCGATCTGCTCGGTGACGCGCATCGTCCCGATCTCGGCCGTCATGCGCGCTCCCACCCGGCCGCACAGCACGATCGCCGTGATGAGGGGGCCCAGCTCCAGCACGATGCTGCCGCGCACCAGCAGGCCGAGCACCGACAGCTGCACGCCGGCGAACAGCTGGTAGTACGACTGGAACGCCGTCACGCCGCCGAGGAAGCCGGCGACGATGAGCACCAGCGGCAGCGAGTCGACGCCGATGCCGCGCATCTGCCGGATCGACTCCTCCCACCAGCCCGCCGGCTGGGCGAACGCGCGCGCGACGTCGCGGCCGAAGTACGCCCGCGCGCCGAACGCGCCCAGGAGCCCGCGCGCCGTGCGCGTGGTGCGCGTGAGGATCGCCCAGCGGGGGACGGCGTGGGTCGCCGTAGTCGGGGTCACGGACGTGGTCACCGGCGCAAAATAGCGGGGACGGCGGGAGTCGTTGAACCGGGAGTCGATACGACGGGAGTCGCAACGGCGCAGTGCGCGGTCACGACTCCCGCCGTTTCGACTCCCGCAGTCGCGACTCCCGCTTTCAAGTGCGAACCCGGGCGAGAAGTACGAGGCCGACCACCCCGAACAGCATCGACGGAATCCACGCCGCCAGTTCCGGCTGGATCAGCCCCTTGCCGCCGATGGCGCGCGTGAGCTGGATCAGCACCAGGAAGATGATCGTGGTGCCCAGGCTGAGCCCCACGCCGTAGGCGGCGCCGCCGCGCTGCGTGCTGGTGGCGAGGGGGGCGCCGAAGAGGAGGATGATCACGCAGGTGACCGGGATCGCGATCTTCAGCATGCGCTCGACGCGCAGCTTGCCGACGTCGGTCCCCGAGCGCTCCATCGCCTGGATGTAGGCGCCCAGCTCGCGGTAGTCCATGTCCGCCGGCGCCTTGGCCGCGGTCAGCAGGTCGCGCGGGCGCTCGGTCATCCGGCGGTCGAGCGTCGAGTCGAAGGCGAAGGCGTGGATCACCGTGTCGCCGGGCAGGACGTGCAGCGTGCCGTTGCGCAGCAGCCAGCCGCTCCCGCGCCGGTAGCGCGCGTCGTTGGCGGCGGCGAGCAGCCCGGGGTAGGCGGCGCCGTTCCCCTTCCGCTCGATCTGCGGGCGCACCAGCTGCCCCGAGTCCACGATCAGGAGCTGCGCCTGGTACACGCGCCCCCCCTCGGCGGCGTACGCGAAGTTGGCGCGCGAGGTCCCCATCGGGTCCTTCGACTCGCGCAGCAGCCGCATCCGGGTGGCGTTGGCGTCGGGCGCCAGCTCGCCCAGCCCGAGCCCCAGCGCCGTGGCGATCATCGCCCCGCCGATGATCGGGAAGATGAAGCGGTAGAAGCTGATCCCCGACGCCTTGGCGGCCGTGATCTCGGAGTGCCGGGTGACCGCGCCGACGGTGAACACGGTCGCGAACAGCACCGCCGCCGGGAGCACCAGGAACATCTGCTCGGGGAGCCAGTAGGCGTAGCTCAGGAGCAGGTCGCGGCGCGGGATGTCGCGCTGCAGGTACTTGTTCAGGTTGTCGACGAGGTCGATGACGAACAGCAGCAGCGGGAAGCCGACCGCCGTCACGACGAAGACCTTGAGGAACTCGGTCAGGACGTAGCGGTCGAGCGCGCTGCCGAGGCGGAGGCGCCGGCGCGACGAGAAGGCGCCGCGCGCGGCCGACGAGGCGGCGGGGAGCCGCACCGGCATCGGGGCGGCGCTCACGCGGCCCCCTGCGTCGTGGGCGCGGGGGCCGGGCGGCGCGCCGCGGCGCGCAGCTGCCGCCGGTGGCGGAGCGCGTACCACCACTCGCCCAGCCCGCCGCCGCGCGCCGAGCCGCTCTCGCGCCCCATGCGGAAGGCGAGCAGGAGCCCGACCGCGCCGAAGAGCGCGTTGGCCGCCCACATCGAGATCCACGGCGGGAGGTAGCCGCGCGTGGCCAGCTCCTCGCCGGCGATCAGGAAGCAGTAGTAGAGCGCGAACACGAAGAGGCTCATCCCGATGACGAGGCCCACCCCGCCGCGCGGGAAGCGCAGCGCGACCGGCGCGCCGAGGAGCACGAACACGATGCAGGCCACGGCGAGCGCGAACTTCTTGTGGATCTCGATGTCGTAGCCGTTCATGAGCGTCGCCGTCTCGTTCAGGCGCAGGCGGGCGATGGCCACCAGGGCGCCCGAGGTCATGCCGGGGTTGTTGGCGGCGATGCGCTGCGCCGAGTCCGGCGAGATCGGGGGCGTGGCCGGCGGCGGCGGGGGGACGGCGACGCCGCCGGCGGGGAGCGCCGCGGTGTCGGCGCCCGACGGCTGGATCCCGCTCGACGGGGCGACCGCGGGGACCGGCGGCGCCGCCGCGGGCGCCGGGGTCGGCGTGGGGGGCTGCAGGATCGGTGCGGGGAGCGGCACCGGCGGCGCGGCCACGGTGTCGCGGCGCGTCGAGTCGCGCCGGGTGGTGTCGCGGCGCGCGGTGTCCTGCGGCGGCTGCGCCTGCGGCGGCTGTGCCTGCGGCGGCTGCGGCCACTCCATCGCGCCGGCCGTGCGCACCGCCACCACCTGCCGGAACTGCGTCACGGCCTGGCAGTAGAGGCGGCCGATGCCGAGGAACACCCGGCCGGGGGGCTGCGCCTCGGGGCGCTTCCGCTTGAGCGAGTCGGCGATGGCCTGGTCGTACTCGAGCTTCGCGACCAGGTACTCCTTCCGCGAGCGGAGATAGGCCTCCTGCAGCTCGCACACCGACATCTCGCGGTCGCTCTTGTAGTTCTGCGCCCCCTGCTCGGTGCGGGTCAGCGACTTGGCGACGTCGCGCACGCGGACGAGGTTGCGCTCGTAGAACGTGCGGTTGAGGTCGGCCGGTTTCCCCTCGGCCAGCCGCTCGATCACGCCGTGGTGCAGCGTCAGGACGAGGTCCTTGGCGTTCGGGGCCAGCGCCAGCGCGCCGCTGTCGGCGCGGATGGTCTGCAGCTCCGACGGGCGCGACATGTCGTAGATCGTCACGTCGCGCATCGTCCCCTTCTCCTTGTCCACCCGCATCGCCCGCATGATGAACTGCGGGGTCACCTCGTTGAGCACCTGCTCGTTGAGGGCGAACGTGGGGCGCGTCCGGGCGATGTCGCCGGTCAGCACCGTCAGCCGGTGGTTGGCGCGCGGCAGGACCTGGTCGTTGAAGTAGACCATGAGCCCCGCCAGGCCGAGCGCCGCCACCAGCACCGGGGCGAGCAGCCGCCCCATCGCCACGCCGCTCGCCTTGAAGGCGGTGATCTCGTTCTCGGACGCGAGGCGCGAGAAGGCGTACAGCACCGAGACCAGCACCGCCATCGGCAGCGTCATCGCCACCGTGAACGGAATCGACAGCACGAAGAACTCCCCGATGACGCGCCAGGGGAGTCCCTTGCCGATCAGGTCGGCGAACTTGCGGCTGATGTAGTTGAGCAGCAGGAGCGAGGTCAGCGCCGACAGCGCGAACATCAGCGGACCCAGGTGCTCCCGGAGCACGTACTTGGTGGTGATCTTCACGTCGACGGGCGGACGGGCACGACGCGGGCCGGCGCGGCGCCGGTGCGTCGATCGGGGTCGGGACAACGCGAGCCGGACGGGGGCGGCCGGGCGCCCGTAACCGCAAGACACGCCGCAGCTTGGCGCGCGGTTGTCGAGGTCGGGACTCCCGGTATATTCCACCCCGCGCGGGGGGGCACACAAGCCCGACCGCGCCCTCTGGTAGCGCCTCGTAGTACCCACGCCCTCGGGTTTGGTGCGTCTCCTCCGAATCCTGCTCGGCGGCGCCCTGCTGGGTGGAGCGCCCGCCGCCGCGCAGACTCGCCCGGCGCCGCCCCCGCCGCCGCCGCCTTCCGCCCCGCGCCCGACCCCCGCCGCGCCGCAGCCCGCCGTCCCCCAGCCGGTGGACACGGCGGCGCGCCGCCG
>NZ_JARGEK010000489.1 GCF_029211165.1 Roseisolibacter sp. H3M3-2 | reverse complement strand
GCCGCCGAGTCGGCGCCGCGCGCGGCGAGGGCGGCGCAGGCCGCGGCGGCCAGCGCGAGGAGGAGCAGGCGGCGCGTCATGCGCGGAGCCCCGCGAGCAGCGCGCGCCCGGTGGGCCAGTCGCCCAGCCCGCTCGCGCCGTTGACGTGCCCCGCCGCGCCGACGTCGACGAAGGTGCTCCCCCACGCCGCCGCGTACGCGCGCGCCGTCGCGGGCGTGACGTATTCGTCGTCGGTGCTGGCCACGAGCACGCTCGGGAACGGGAGCGGCGCCGTCGGCACGGGCGCGAAGCCGGTCGGCCCCGCCGGGTAGCGCGGCCCCTCCGGGTCGCCCAGCGCCAGCAGCAGCGCGCCGCGCAGCGCCTCCAGCGCGTCGGGCGACGCCTCGCCGGCCCAGTGCGCGACCAGCGCGCACGACGAGCTGTGCGCCACCAGCACGACCGGCCCCGGCTCGGCGGCGACCGCGGCGTCGAGCGTCGCCACCCAGTCGGCGCAGCGCGGCGTCGCCCAGTCGGCCTGCACGACGCGGCGGCACGTCGGGTCGGCGCGCTCCCACGCGCTCTGCCAGTGGTCGGGGCCCGAGTCGTAGAGCCCGGGGAGGATCAGCGCCGTCGCGGCGGTGGTCGCGGTCATCGCGTGAAGTGGAGGTGGGTGACGTCGGGCATGGCCACGGTGCGCGCGAGGCGCAGCCCGTGCAGGTCGGCGACGCCGTCGAACAGCCGCTCGCCGCCGCCGAGCACGAACGGCGCCTAGTGCAGGAGCATGTCGTCGACCAGCCCGGCGGCGAGGTACTGCCGCGCCGTCGCGGCGCCGCCGGCGAGGGCGACGTCCCGGCCGCCCGCCGCCTCGCGCGCCCGCGCCAGCGCCTCGTCGGCGCCGCCGGTCACGAAGTGGAAGGTGGTCCCGTCGAGCGCGAGCGGCGCGCGCGCGTGGTGCGTGAGCACGAACACCGGGTGCCCGAACGGCGGCGTCTCGCCCCACCACCCGTCCCACGGCGCGCCGGCGTCCCACGGGCCGCGCACGGGGCCGAACATGTGCCGCCCCATGATCGTCGCGCCGACGCCCGCCGTCGCCGCCTCGAGCACGCGCCCGCTCTCGTTCTCGTCGCCGCCCTCCAGGCCGTGCGTGGCGCGCCACGCGCGCAGCGGGAACACCCACTCGTGCAGGCGCATCCCGCCCTCGCCGAGCGGGTGGTCGCGGCTCTGGTGCGGGCCGGCCGCGTAGCCGTCGAGCGAGATCGCGATGCGGAGGCGGAGTCGCGGCATGGGGGGGTCAGGTCGCGTCGACCGAGTCGTAGATCCGCACGTCGCGCCACAGCCCCGCGCACTCGGCGCGGAAGCGGTCGTGCACCGGGTGCGTCTGGTAGGCGTCGTGCGCGGCCTGGTCGGCGAACAGCAGCACGAGCGCCGTGTGGTAGCCGCGCTCGATCACGGGGCGGTCGGTGGGCGCGGGGACGCCCACCCACCCCTGGCGCACGGTCTCGATGTCGCGCAGCGACCGCACGCCCGCGTCGAAGCGCGCGCGCTCCTCGGGCGACAGCCCGTCGCGCAGGTAGAAGTAGACGGCGTGGACGAACACGGGGGGCTCCTCAGCGGAACGCGCGGACGAGCGCCGCGGGCTTCACGGCGCGGAAGATGGTGGCGTGCGTCAGGTCGGGGCGCGCCTCGTAGGTCGCCGACAGCCCCGGCGCGCCGCGCAGGAGCGCCGCGAGGCGCGCGGTCGGCTCGGCGATCTCGCGCGTCCCGGAGCTGGCGAGCGTCAGCGTGCGCGGCGCGGCGCCGGCGGCCCGCACGCGCGCCGCCACGGCCGCCGAGTCGACGAGCGAGCGGCGGTCCCACCACAGGCTCGGGTCGAGCGCGATCGCGTGCCGGAAGAGCGTCGGCTCCAGCAGGAACGTCTCGACCACGAACAGCCCGGCCAGCGACTCGCCGATGATCCCGCGCTCGTCGGTCACGCGCCAGCGCGCCGACACGGCGGGCAGCAGCTCGTCGCGCACGAACGCGCGGAACGCCGCCGACCCGCCGACGCGCGGCGCGATCGCGCTGTCCTCCTTCACGCGCGTCGGCCCGGTGAGGTCGCGCCGCCGCTGCGTGTTGGGGATCCCGACCACGACGACGGGGCGCATCCGCCCGAGCGCGACCAGCGAGTCCACCGTCGCCACGACGTGCGGGAAGTCCTCGTCCATCCCGCCGTCGGGCATGACGAGCAGCGGGTAGCGCGCGGCGCCCGCGGCCGCGTAGCCGTCGGGCAGGTGCACGTTGAGGCGCCGCGCCTCGCCGAGCGCGCGCGAGTCGACGACCAGGCTGTCGGAGAGCGCGGGCCGCTGCGCCGCGGCCGGGGCGGCGGCGGCGGCGATGCCGAGAAGTCCGAGGAGGGCGAGGGCGGCGCGGCGCATGACGGCGGTCGGGGGCTCGGGGCTTGTCCCCTCGTACACCGGGGGACGGGAGTCGGACGCGGCGCGCGCGCGGGGTGCCGTCCGGGTCACCGCGGGCGCGCCGGCGCGCGGAGCAGCGCCCACACGGCCGCCACGCCGAGCGCCGCCAGGAGCGCCGTCATCGCGACCACCGACGCGGGCGCGCGCCACCCGTGGTCGAGCAGCTCGTGCAGCGTCGGCGCGTGCAGCCCCACCAGGAACCAGAGCAGCGCGCAGCCGACGACGGTCCGGCGATAATGGCGCACGACGATCCTCCGGGGTCAGGGAGTGCGGCCGGCGTCCGCGCCAGCGCGTCGGCGCCAGCGTCCGGCGAGCGCGTACAGCAGCCCCCCGCACGCCCCGACGGCCGCCGCCACCGGCACCGCGGCCACCGCGCCGAGCAGCGCGGGCGGGTCCCACCCCGCGGCGGGGAGCACCAGCAGCAGCGTGCGCAGCGCCGGCGCCACGCCG
>NZ_JARGEK010000488.1 GCF_029211165.1 Roseisolibacter sp. H3M3-2 | reverse complement strand
GCCACGCCCGCGGCGGCCGCGTCCCCCGCGTCGCCCGCGGCGAGCGCGCCGGCCGCGCCGGCGGCCAATGCCGGCCCGGCGAAGCTCGACATCACGGGCGAGCGCGTGGGGCTGTTCCTCGCCGCCATGGCGCCGGCGCTGGACGCGGCGCGCGAGCGCGGCGCGTACCTGGCCGCGAAGCGGCGCCACGAGGCGTACAGCGCCTGCGTGACCGAGACGCAGGTGAAGACGGCGCAGGCCGCGGCGCGCGGCGAGAGCGTGCCGGCGCCCACCAGGGCGCAGCAGGCCGAGCTGGATCGCGTCAACGACCGCAACGCGAAGCTCGTCGACGAGCTGTCGGTGGCGCAGCAGCGCAACGACACGGCGAGGGTCCGGCTGCTCGCCGAGGAGTCGCAGCACAACCTCCTGCGCGTCATGGTGCTCTCGTCGCCGGCGGTGGCGAAGGCGTGCGGCGCGACGCCGCCGCAGCAGCCGTCCGAGCCCGACGCGGCGCGCCTGCGCGAGGCGGCGCGTCCCCGCAAGGTCGACGGGATGTCGGCGACGCAGTTCGGCCGGATGCGCGAGCGCATCGCGCTGTACCTCGTCGCCGGCGACAAGCCGAACGACCTGACGCCCGAGGAGAAGCGGGCGATCGACGCGCGCCGCGCCGAGCTCGCGCCCTTCGCGCAGGCGTGGAAGGACGGCTCGCTGGAGTGGAGCGGCTGGAGCGACGTCTTCACCGCGTGGAAGTAGCGGCGTGACGCTCGGCGCCCCCGCCCGGCTCGCGCTGGCGGCGCTCCTCCTCGGGGGGACGCCGCCGGCGCCGCTGCGCGTCCACGTGCCGGGGCGCGCCCCCGTCGCGTGGTGGTGGAGCGACCGCGCCGGGGCCGACGCCGACGCGCGGCTGGCCGGCGCGGCCTTCTGGCGCGCCGACGCGCCCGGGCTCGAGACCGCGGAGCTGGTGCTCGACGCCCCCGGCGAGGGGGGGATCGCCGCGCTGGGGCGCGTGCGGCTCGTGCTGGCGCGCGTCGACCCGGCGCGCCACGCGCTGCGGCTGGTGGCGGGGGCGCCGCCGGGGAGCCCGTGGGACGTCGACGACGCGCCCGCGGCGGCGCGCCTCGCCGTGAACGCGGGGCAGTTCACCGACGACGGCCCGTGGGGGTGGGTGGTGCGCGACGGGCGCGAGCTGCCGGCGCTGGCCCCCGGCCCCCTGTCGGCCGCGCTGGTGGTCGGGACGGACGGCGCGGTGCGCATCGCCGACGCCGCCGAGCTGGCGGTCGCCCGCGCCGAGGCGGCGCGCGCGCTGGTGCGCGAGGCGGTGCAGTCCTACCCCGCCCTGCTGGCCGGCGACGGCGAGGTCCCGGCGCCGCTGCGCGCCGCCGACCGCGGCGTCGACCTGGCGCACCGCGACGCGCGGCTGGCCGTGGGCACGCTGCGCGACGGGCGGGTGCTGGTCATCCTCACCCGCTTCGACGCGCTGGGCCCCGGCGCGCCGGCGCGCGTCCCCCTCGGCCTCACCGTCCCCGAGATGGCGGCGGTCGCCGGCGGGCTCGGGGCGCGGCGGGCGGTGCTCCTCGACGGCGGGCTGTCGGCGCAGCTGCTGGTGCGCGACGCGGGCGGGGCGACGCGCCGGTGGCCGGGCACCCGCCACGTCCCCCTCGGGCTGGTGGCCGTCCCGCGCTGAGGAAGGTCGGGGCGCGGGTTGGGGCGTTCGACCCATGCCGGGGCGGCCGGGCGGGTGAATGGTAGGGGCGACACCTCACCGACACCGTTCATGACCCGCCCCTCCTCCCCGCTCCGCACCGCCGCCCGCTGGGCCGGCCGCGTCGGGTTCGCCCTGGTCGCGCTGCTCCTCGTCGCCGCCGGGACCGTGTACGCCGTCTCCGAGCGCAAGCTGGGGACGAAGACGCCCGTGGCCGCGCACGCGCTCACCGTCGCCGCCGACCCGGCGACCGTCGCGCGCGGCCGGCACCTGGCGATGACCCGCGGCTGCACCGACTGCCACGGCGCGAACCTCCGCGGCAACACGATCATCGACGACCCCGCCGTGGGGCTCGTGTCGGGGCCGAACCTCACGGCCGGCGGGCGCGGCCCGCAGCTGAGCGACGCCGACTGGGAGCTGGCGGTGCGCCACGGCGTGCGCCGCGACGGCACGCAGCTGGTCGTCATGCCGTCCAACGAGTTCACCGTGATGACCGACGAGGACCTGTCGGCGATCGTCGCCTACGCGCGCAGCCTCCCCGCCGACGCGCACGCGACGCCGGCGATCAAGGTCGGCCCGGTGATCCGCACGATGTTCGCGGCCGGGCAGGTCAACATCCTGCCGGCGGGGGAGATCGAGCACGCGAAGTCGCACCTCGCGTCGATCGCCGTCGACACCTCGGTGACGTACGGCAAGTACGTCGCGACGGGGTGCCAGGGGTGCCACAACCCGAGCTACAGCGGCGGCAAGATCCCCGGCACGCCGCCCGACTGGAAGCCGGCCGCCAACATCACGCCGGCGGGGATCGGCCACTACACGAAGGCCGCGTTCTTCACCGCGATGCGCGAGGGGAAGCGGCCCGACGGGAGCGCGATCGCCCCGCCGATGCCGATCGCCATGACCAAGCTGATGACCGACACGGAGCTGACCGCGCTCTACGCGTACCTGCGCACCGTGCCGTCCAAGCCGTACGCCGTCCGCTGACCCACCCCCGAGGGAGGCCGCCATGTCCACGACGTCCACGACGCACCGCCCGCCGCTGCTCGCGTTCGGCCTGAACTGGATCGAGGGCGCCCCGATGGCGCGCGTGCTCGCCGCCGCGCCGCTGGTCCCGGCGACCCGCCCGTGCCCGCCGCAGTTCCCGTACGGCGCGCTGCGGTCGGTCGCCGCACCGCGCGACGCGCACGCGGCGTACGCGCCAAGTCGGATCGTAGCCATGTCGTTCTGTGAGCCA
>NZ_JARGEK010000487.1 GCF_029211165.1 Roseisolibacter sp. H3M3-2 | reverse complement strand
CGCCGGCGCGCGCCCGCACCGTGCGCGCATGACGCCGCCGCCTTCCCTCCGCCGCACGCTCCTGGCGCTCGCGCCGCTGCTGGCCGCCGCGCACGCGCGCCGCGCCGACGTGCGCCTCGTCGGCGAGGGGACGGTGTCGACGCCCGCGTACGAGAGCGCGGCGACCGTCGCCCCGGACGGCCGCACGCTCTACTTCGCCAAGCGCCCGCCCGTCGGCTACTTCTCGGTGATCTGCGTGTCGCGCCTCGTGGACGGGCGCTGGACGGAGCCCGAGGTGGCGGAGTTCTCCGGCGGCGCGGCGAGCGACGCCGACCCGTTCCTGTCGCCGGACGGGCGCCGCCTCTACTTCGCCTCCACGCGCCGCGCCGACGGCGCGCCGAGGGGCGACCACGACCTGTGGGTCGTCGAGCGCACGGCCGACGGGTGGGGAGAGCCGCGCCCCGTCGGCGGCACCGTGAACTCGCCGGGCGACGAGTTGCACCCGACCGTCGACCGCGCGGGGACGCTGTACTTCGCCTCCACGCGCCCGGGCAGCCGCGGCGTCGACCTGTACCGCGCGGCGCCGACGGCGGCGGGCCACGACGCGCCGGTGCGCCTCGACTCGGCGATCAACGCGCGCCCGGTCGACGCGCACCCCGCGATCTCCCCCGACGGCGCGACGCTCGTGTTCTCGTCCACCGGCCGCGCCGACGAGCGGCTGCACGACGGGATGCCGTACGCGCGCGGCGACCTGTACGTCGCGCGGCGCGAGGGGGACCGCTGGTCGGCGCCGCGGCGCCTCGCCGACGGGATCAACTCGCCGGCCGCCGAGTCGAGCCCGCGCTTCACCCCCGACGGCGCGCGGCTGCTGTTCACGAGCGAGCGCGGGTTCGCGATGCTCCCCTTCGGCCGCCGCGTGTCGTACCGCGAGCACCGCCGCGGGGTGCGGGGCGTCGAGAACGGGCAGGGGAACGTGTACGAGGTCGACGCGCGCGCGCTGGCGGCGTCGCCGTGAGGGCGCGCGCCGTCGTCGCGCTCCTGGTGACGGCGTGCGCACCCCTGTCGCGCGCCGACGCGCCGCCCGCCGCGACGCCGGGCGCGCCGCCGCTCCCCGCGGGCGCGACCCCGGTCATGCTCGGCGGCGCGCTCGCGACCGAGATGAACGAGTTCGGCGGCGCGCTCACCCCGGACGGGCGGGAGCTGTACCTCTCGATCAGCGTGCCGCGCTCGTACGCCTACGCGATCGTCGCGTCGCGCCGCGACGGCGCGCGGTGGGGCGAGCCCGAGGTCGTCGCCTTCTCCGACGTCGCGCGCAACTACGACCCCGTGCTCTCCCCCGACGGGCGGCGGCTGTACTTCGTCTCCGACCGCGGCGTCGACGGGCGGCTGGCGACGCCGGCGAACCCCGACCTGTGGATGGTCGAGCGCGGCGCGGGCGGCGCGTGGGGCGCGCCGCGCCGGCTCCCGGCGCCGATCAACTCCGACCCGGTCACCGGCCGCCTCCCCGAGCACTTCGCCTCCGAGGCCGCCGACGGCACGCTGTACTTCGCCGCCGAGCGGCGCGAGCACCCGGGGATGGAGCTGTTCGTCGCGCGGCGGCGCCCCGACGGCGGCTACGAGACGCCGGTGCCGATCGGCGCGCCGGTGGACACGCCGGGGCTCGAGGCGGAGCCGCTGGTCGCCCCCGACCAGAGCTTCCTGCTGTTCGCGGCCTACGAGCGCGCGGGCGGGCGCGGGCACTTCGACCTCTACGTCGCGCACCGACGCCCCGACGGCGGGTGGGGGGAGCCGGTGAGCCTCGGCCCCGCGGTCAACACGGCGGCGCGCGACTACTCGCCGCGGCTGGCGCCCGACGGGCGCACGCTGCTCTTCACGAGCGAGCGCCACTTCGCGCTCGGGCGCCCCGCGGGCGCGCGCCTCACGCACGCCGAGCTGGCGGCGGGGCTGCGCGGCCCGCTCAACGGCAACGGCAACCTGTACGCGGTCGACCTGCGCGCGCTCGGCGCGCTCCCGCCGTCGCGCTGACGGCGCTACACTCGCACGCGCGCCGCCCACCTCATCGCCGCCATGCCCGACGTCCCTTCGCCCGAGGCGTACGCCGCCGAGCCGGTCGCCTTCCCGCCGCTGACCGTCGTCGACCTCGCGGCGACCGCCGCGTCGTGGGCGGTGCCCTACCGCAACGCCGTCGTCGGCCGCGTGAACGACGGCTGCCTGCGCCTCGCCGCGTTCGAGGGCGAGTACCCGTGGCACCGGCACCCGCACTCCGACGAGCTGTTCCTCGTCGTCGAGGGGACGCTGGCCATCGACCTCGCCGACGGCACGACGGTCACGCTCACGCCGTGGCGGGCCGCGACCGTCCCCGCCGGCGTCGTGCACCGCACGCGCGCGCTCGGGCGCGTGGTGAACGCCTGCGTCGAGCGGCTCGCCGCGGCGACCGAGTTCGTCGACCCGCCGGCGGGGTCGCCCGCGGTCAGGGACGTCCCCAGCTGACGTCGGCGACGCGCAGCTCGGCGCCGACGCGCACGACCTCGACCGACACGGCCTCGGAGTAGGCGCAGCCGTCGGCGTCCGTCCCCTCGACCGCGACGTACGCCCACCCGGCGTGCTCCGGGCGGCGGTGCGGCCACCCGTCCATCGGGTCGGTGCTCCCCACGAACACGCGCGGCGGCGCCACCGGCCCCGCCTCGCGGTCGCGCGCCAGCATCGCGTCGAACGCGTCCTGCAGCGCCTCGGCCGTCCACCGCGCGGCCAGCGCCGGCGCGAGCAGCGCCCGCGCCTCGGCGGCGTCGGTCCGCGCGAGCGCGGCGGCGAACGCGAGCCCCAGGCGCGCGTGGTCGGGGAGCGTCTCGGGGGCGGCGTCCGGCCGGTGGAAGGTGAGCCCCGCCGGCGCGCTCAGCCGGCCGCCGCGATCGCGGGCTGCGCTCGCCCCAGCC
>NZ_JARGEK010000486.1 GCF_029211165.1 Roseisolibacter sp. H3M3-2 | reverse complement strand
CGCCGCGCCTGCGCGGCCGCGGCGACCAGCGTCGGCGCGGCCAGCGCGGCCAGCGCGGCGAGCGGTCGGAGTCGCATCGGCCCTCCTCGGTCGGCGGTCAGCGGAGCGGCGGCAGCGGCGGGAGCTGCGCCAGGAACGCCGCCAGCTCGTGCTTCCACAGCGCCGGCAGCGAGTGCGTGCCGTGGCCGCGCGTCCGCTCCCCGGTCGGGATCAGCACGTACCGCCCCGTGGCGACGCGCGGCATGAGCCGCTCCATCAGTCCGAGCTCGGGCGGGTTCACCAGGTCGTCGGCCGAGTTGATGGCCAGCACGGGGGCGCGGATCCGCCCCAGCTCCGCCGACGGGTCGTAGTCGCGCGACGCCTCGAACTGGTAGAGGAAGTCGTTGGCGTCGGTGTTCGCCACGCGCTCGCGCATCCAGCGGCCGATGTACGCGTCGGCGCTGTCGCGCGTCGGCGCCGCGCCCTGCTGCGCGATCGGGCTGCTGGTCATCATGAACAGCATCGCCAGCGCCGTGCGCAGCCCGCGCGCCGGCGGCGCCGCGTAGTCGCCCCCCTTCCAGTCGGGGTCCTCGCGGATGGCGTCGGCGATCACCTGCCGCATCATCCGGTTCCGCCCGGCGATCTGCGTCGGCACGCTGGCCAGCGGCACCAGCCCGTCCATGAACTCCGGGTGGCGCACGCCCCACACCCACGACTGCATCCCGCCCATCGAGGTCCCCATCACCAGCCGCAGGCGTCCGACGCCGAGCCCCTCGCGCACCAGGCGGTACTGCGCCTCGACCATGTCCTCGTAGCCGTACTTCGGGAAGCGCGCGCGCAGCCCGTCGCTCGGCTTGCTCGACCGCCCGGTGCCGATCCCGTCGGGGAGGATGACGTAGTGCGTCGCGGTGTCGAGCGGCTGCCCCGGCGCGAACAGCTCGCCGGCGAACTGGCGGCCGAGGAAGCCGCGCCCGTTCCCGGTCGTGCCGTGCAGCAGCAGCACCGCGTTCCGCACCGTCCCCGCCGCGTCGCGCCGCGGGCGGCCGAGCGTGGTGTAGTGGATGCGCAGCTCGGGGAGCGTCTCGCCGCTGCGGAAGCGGAAGTCGCGCAGCGTGAAGTCGGCCTGCACCTCCTGCGCGGGGAGGGCGGCGGCGGACAGGGCGAGGGCGAGGAGCAGTCGCCGGATCATGCGGCGGGAAGCGTGAGGGTGAAGGTGCTGCCCGCGCCGGGCGTGCTCTCGACCGTCAGCTCGCCGCCCATCCCGCGCGCGAGGTCGCGGCTGATCGCCAGCCCCAGCCCGACGCCCTCGTGCGGGCGGGTGAGCCGCTGGTCGACCTGCACGAACGGCTCGAAGATGGTGGCCAGCTTGTCGGGCGCGATCCCGACGCCGGTGTCGGACACCGCGATCGCCACCACGTCGGCGGCGCAGCGGCAGTGCACGCGCACCGCGCCCCCCGGCTCGGTGAACTTGATCGCGTTCGACAGCAGGTTGAGCAGCACCTGCTGCAGCTTGTCGCGGTCCGCGCGCACCGCCCACGGCGCGTCGCAGCCGGACGTGGCGAAGGCCAGCCCGCGCGCGCGCACCTGCGGCTGCACCAGCGCCTCCGCCGCGGCGAGCGCCTCCAGCACCGGCACGTCGGCCACGTCGTAGCGCACCGCGCCGGCGTCGACGCGCGTGTAGTTCAGCACCTGGTTGATGAGCCCCAGCAGGTGCCGCTGGCTCTGCTGGATGCGCGCCAGGTCGTCGCGCTGCGCCTCGGTGATCGGCCCGCGCACGCCCAGCTCCAGCAGCTCCGCGTACCCCCCGATCGCGTTCAGCGGCGTGCGCAGCTCGTGGCTCATCACGGCCAGGAACTCCCCCTTGCCGCGGTTCGCCGCCTCGGCGTCGCGCCGCGCCGCCCGCTCGGCGTCGAACAGCCGCACCCGCTCCAGCGCCAGCGCCGCCTGCTGCCCCAGCGACAGGAGGAACGCGCGCTCCTCGGCGGCGAAGCCGCGCGGCGCGCCGAAGCCGAACGAGATCGTCCCCACCGTCTCGGCGCCCGCCACCAGCGGCACCACCGCCCCCGCCGCCACGCCGGTCGCCGCCCACACCGGCACCAGCGCGGGGAAGCGCGCGTCGAAGCCGTCCGGCCCGTCCCGCCGCTCGATCCACACCGGCGCGCCGGTGCGGAAGCAGAGCGGGACCGGGCCGCCGCCGTCCATCGGCTGGCGCTCGATGCGCTCCACCATGCGCGGGTCGAAGCCCACGTGGCCGACCACCATGAGCTCCCGCTCGGCGGGCGCGCGCACCGCCATCGCCCCCGTGCGCGCGCCGAGCGCGACGACCATCTCGGCCACCACCACGCGCGCCACGTCGTCGAGCGCGCGGGCGCGCGCCAGCGCGGCGGTGAGCGCCTGCAGCCGCTCGGCGCGCTCGCGCGCCGCGTGCTCCGCCTCGATCAGCCGCGCGCGCTCCAGCGCCTGCGCCGCCTGCCGCCCGACGGCGAGGAAGAACTCGCGGTCGGCGGTCGGCAGCTCGCGCGGCGCCGTCCACGAGAACGAGATCGCCCCGATCACCGCGTCGGCCACCGTGAGCGGGACCGTGGCCACCGCCTCGGTCCCCATCGAGTCCCAGATGTGCGGGACCTCGGGGAACGCCGTCCGCAGCGCGCCCGCGTCCTCGACGAACACCGGCGCGCCGGTGCGCAGGCAGCGCGCGAGCGGCCCCGGCGCGTCGAGCGGGAAGCGCCGGTACCTCTCGACGACCAGGGACGAGGCGCCGTGCTGGCGCACCATCGTCCCCTCGGGCGGCTCGTCGGCGGAGGCGGCGGGCGCGCGCAGCGCCAGCACCCCCGTCGCCGCGCCGGCGGCGGCGACGCCCTGCGCCACCACGACCTCGGCGACGTCCGCGGGCGTCGTCGTCGCCGCGAGCGCGGCGGTGAGCGCCTGCAGCCGGTCGGCG
>NZ_JARGEK010000485.1 GCF_029211165.1 Roseisolibacter sp. H3M3-2 | reverse complement strand
CCCCCCCGACGGGCTCGCGGGCGCGGTGGCGCGCGGCCTCGGGGCGCTCGGCGGGACGCTGGCCGAGCTGGGGCTCGCGCTCGCCATCGCGATCCTCGCCCTGGCCGAGGCGACGGAGCTGCGCCGCCGCGTCGAGCGCGCGCTCGCCGACCGCACCGCGCGCGAGACGATGGCGGCGGTGGACGAGTCGGCGCAGGCGTTCCGCCGCTACGTCTGGGTGAAGACGCTCACCAGCCTGCTGACGGGGCTGTGCAGCGGGCTGCTGGCGCTCGCCTTCGGGCTGCCGCTGGCGTGGGTGTGGGGCTTCCTCGCCTTCCTGCTGGAGTACGTGCCGACGGTCGGCTCCTTCCTCGCCGTCTTCCCGCCGACGCTGATGGCGGCCGCCCAGGCCGCGGGCGACGGCGGCGACCCCGGGCGCGTCGGGCTGGTGTTCGCGGCGTTCGGCGCGCTCCAGCTGGTGCTCGGCAACATCGTCGACCCGAAGCTCGAGGGGCGGCTCATGGCGCTGTCGCCGCTCGGCGTCCTCGTGTCGATCGTGTTCTGGGGCTGGCTGTGGGGCGCGCTCGGCGCGCTGCTCGCCGTGCCGCTCACCGTCGCGCTGGCCATCGCCGCGCGTCACGTCCCGGGGATGGGCGGGGTGGCGACGATCCTGGCGGGGGATGGGGTGGAGGACCGATAGGGCGAACGCGGGAACGGCGAGCGCGGGAACGGCGAGCGCGGGAACGGCGAATCCGGATACCGCGATGGTCTCGCAGTACCCGGATTCGTCGTTCCCGAGTTCGCCCTATCCGAACTCGCCGTATCGAGCCCTTACTTCCCGCCCTTCAGCGCCGTCGCCGCCTTCGACAGCTCGCTGCCGATCGCGGTCAGCGTGCCGGACGCCGCGCCGCCCTTGCTGGCGACGTTGGTCACCTTCGGCCCGAGGCGCTCGAGGATGTTCGCGATGTCCGGCCCGTCCGGGGTGTCGTCGTTCAGCTCCTCGCGGAGCTTCTCGAGGTCCTTCGCGATGTCCGTCAGCGCCGGGTCGTTCGAGTTGTCGAGCTTGTCCTCGATCGACTGGATGAGCGGGATCGCGACCGCCGGGGCCAGCGAGGTCAGCCCGCCGCGCGCCGCGGTGGCGACGCTGTCGAGCTGCGCGCCCGTGTTCGCGTCGCTGAGCGACGCCGTCGTCCCCGCCCCCGTGCCCGGAGCCATCATCCCCGCCGAGTCGCCGGCGACCGTGCCGGTGGCGGTGCCGGTGACCGCAGTGTCGGTCGTGGCCACGTCCTTGTTCCCGCCGCAGGCGACGGCCAGTACCGTCGCGACGCCCGCCATGAGCTTCCGCATCTCTGTCTCCTCCGCGCCCCCTGGCGCGTCACGGTTCGCGCGGAGCATACGCGACCCCCGTCGCGCCCTGCTCGTGCGTGATTCCGCCGGGACCCGCGTCGGCCCACGGCGAAGCGCGGGCCCGAGGGTGCAAGCGACGTTCCGCGGGAAATCCCTGGCTCCCCCGAGCCCGCGGGCCCGCGGCGCTGACGGGCGACGAGTGCCCCAGCGCCGCGGTCCGCGCGTGTCTCAGGTCACATGACGTCGTCGCGCCGCGAGGCCTTCAGGTCCTCGAGGTCCTGCTGCGCGCGGCCGAGCTTCTGCTGCGCCTTCCCCTCGAGCTTGTCCGCCTTCCCCTCGAGGTCGTGACGCGAGTTGCCGGTGAGGTCGCCCAGCGCGTCCTTCACGCGCCCCTTGAGCTCCTTCGCCTTGCCCTCGAGCTCGATCTGCTCGCCGCTCTTCCGGGTCGAATCGTCCATGAGGTCGCTCCTGTGTGGGTGAGTCGGGTGTGTGTGCCCGCGCCTGCCGCTGCGCGGGGCGTCCCTTAGGGCATCGGCCGTGCCCGCATCACCGCCGGAGTCGACTACTCCTCACTCCGCGCCGCGCCCGTCGCGCGCCGCCGCCACACGCCGAGCACGAGCAGGCCGCCCGCGGTGAGCGCGTACGTCGACGGCTCCGGCACGACGTTCACCGGCGGCTGGCCGTCGAGCGTGACCTGGAAGGTGCCGCTCCCCGTCGGGTTCTGCGACGAGGCGATGACCGTCGTGACCGCCACCGTGCGCGGCGCGACGGCGGTGCGCAGGTCGTAGGTGTCGAAGAGTCCGTCGGTCAGCAGCAGCGCCAGGTCGAGCGGCGTCCCCGGCAGGAAGTAGAGCCCCCGCTGCAGCAGCGACGACTCCGGCTCGTCGACGAGGAACGTCGCCCAGTCGGTCACCGGCAGCACGTCGGCACCGAGGGTCACCGTGCCGGTCAGCGGGCTGCTGAAGAGCCCGAGGAAGCCGTTGCCGGCCGGCGTCGGCGTGACCTGGTCGACCGTCCCGCTGAGCGTGAACGCGACCGGGACGACGGCACCGCTGGCGAGCGACACGCTCCCGTCGAAGCGGTAGGTGATCGTCTGCGCCTCGGCCCGCGTGGGGAGCGCGGCGAGGACGGCGGCCAGCGCGACGGCGACGGCGCGGCGCAGGGCGGGGCGGCTGGGCATGGGCGGTGGGGACCGGCGTGACGGGCGGCGTACGGGACGCGCGACAGTCTGCGCCGCGCGGTCACCCGGGAATCACCGCACCCGCGGTCGCCGCCCTTGCGCCCGCGCCCGCCGCGTCGCGTTCGTCCGGGGCATGTCACGGGATCCCGTCGCCGACGCGCGCGCGATCGTCGACGCCGCGGTCGCCGGCGCGATGCCGGGGCCGCTGCTCGCCCGCGTGGTCGCGCGCGTCGGCGTCGACGGGCTCGCGCCGCGCCCGCTGGCCGCCTACCGCGCGGTCGTGGTCGTCGGGGCGGGGAAGGCGGCGCTGGCGACGGCCGGCGCGGTCGAGGCGCTGCTCGCCGACGGGGGGGCGCGCCTCGCCGGCGGCGCAGTGACGGTGCCGGCGGGGTACGCCGGCCGCGTCCCCCCGGGCGTGCGCGCG
>NZ_JARGEK010000484.1 GCF_029211165.1 Roseisolibacter sp. H3M3-2 | reverse complement strand
CCGACTTGGCGCTCGCGCATCGCCTCGATGCGCCGGGCGAGGTCGCTGCGCGCGGGGGCGAGCGCCGACAGCGCGGCGAGCGCGGGGAGCGGGGCGGCGTCGCGCCGCTGCGCGACCGCGAGCAGGAGCAGGCCGTAGCGCGACACGTCGGGGTGCGCGCGCAGCACGCGGGCCTCGCAGTCGATCTCGACGGCGCGGCGCTGGCGGCGCGCGATCCACCAGGCGGCCGGGTTCCACGGCGTCAGCGCGACCAGCGCCGCGGCGGCGAGCAGCAGCGCCGTGTCGCCGGCGCGCGCGTGCTCGGCCTCGTGCCGCAGCACCCGCGCGCGCAGCGGGCGCTCCAGCCCCAGCGCCCACGACGGGAGGACGATGCGCGGGCGGCGCACGCCGAGCACCGCGGGCCCGAGGTCGGCGCTGACCGCCACCGGGACCCCGTCGACGGCGTCGGCGCGCCAGTCGCGCGCGGCGCGCCGGAGCGTGCGCGCCGCGCGGACGAGGGCGAGCAGCCCGCCGACCGCGGCGCCGATCCAGACCAGGGCGAGCGCGCGGTCGAGCCACGCCAGCCAGTCCACCGCCGGCGTGCGCGCGGCGTGCACGACGACCGCGGGGAGCTCCAGCAGCCCGGGGATCGTGGCCGGCGCGCCGCCGGCGGCGGCGAGCGTGAGCAGCGCGTCGCCCACCACGGGGGAGAGCCACAGCGTCACCGCCGGCAGTGCCAGCGTCGCCGCCAGCGCGACCGCCCACGCACCGCGCGCCGGGCGCCCCCAGAGCCGCAGCGCGCGCTCCGCGCGCGCGGCGGCCAGCGCCAGCGCGAGCCCGCCGGCGACCGTGGCGAGGGTGAGGAGGGCGATCATCCCTCCCTCCCGCGCTTCGCGTCGTCCTCGAGCGCCCGCGACAGCCGCTCCACCTCCGCGGGGTCGAGCGCGCGGTCGTGCACGAGCTGCGCGATCAGCGCCTCGGGCGACCCGTGGAAGAGCTTGTCGACCAGCCGGGAGAGCGCGCTGCGCCGGGCCTGCGCGCGCGCCACCAGCGGGAAGTAGCGGTGGGCCTTCCCCTCGCCCTCGTGCCGCACGACCCCCTTCTGCTCGAGGTTGCGCAGGATGGTGAGGACGGTCGTGTAGGCGAGCGGCGCGGGCAGCGCCTCGCGCACCTCGGCGACCGTCCCCGACCCCAACTCCCACAGCACCCCCATCACGTCGAGCTCGCGCTCGCCGAACGAGACCTCCATGGCGCCTCCTACTAAGTGGATAGTCGAACCTGCGCCGCGTGGAGGCGGCTGTCAACTATCCGCGTAGTCGGTCCGTCAGCCCCCCGTCCGGAGGTACTCCACGCCGTCGATCCGGAGGACGGTCCCGGTCGCGTCTAGGAGGAGCTGGTAGGAGGCCCGCACCAGCGCCGTCGCCGTCCCCGCGCGCTCGAACCGGAGCGACAGGACGCCGCCCCCCGCGGTCCAGGTGAACCGCTGCTGCTCGGCGGCCAGGGCGACGCCGAGGGCGGTGCGCGAGACGGTGAGGCGCTGCCCCGACCCGTCGGCGGAGAAGAGGAAGGTCTGCTCGACCAGCACCCCCGGGGCGCCCGACGCGACGCGCGTCCAGCTGCCGACGAGGGCGGCCGTCCCGCGCGGGACGACCGTCGCGCCGCCAACCGCGCCGCCGGCGGCCCCCGAGAGGGCGGAGGGGGCGAGCACGCCGTCGACGGTGCTCGTGCCGTCGCAGGCGGCGGGGAGCGCGAGGGACGCGAGGAGCGCCCCCACGGCGGCGCGGGAACGGATGGCGGTCGGCATGGCTTACCTGCGCGCGGCGCGCGACGGGTGGAGTGCCCGGGGCCGGAGGCTCCCCGCCCCACGCCCCGGCGTGCAGGGATCGTGCGCGCCCGCCCGGGTATATTTCCGCCCGCTCCCGGCGGCCGCGCGCCGCCCCAGCCGCCACCCCACGCCGACATGCTGCGCAACGCGCTCCTCTACCTCTCGAACCAGCAGGCGGTCTTCCGCTTCGTCCGGCACAACGGCCTCGCCAAGCGCTTCGCCTCGCGCTTCGTCGCCGGCGAGACGATCGAGGGGGCGCTCGACGCGGTCGCGGCGCTGAACGGGCGCGGGATCCGCGCGTCGCTCGACCTGCTGGGCGAGAGCGTGACGAACGCCGGGGAGGCGCGCGAGACGGGGCGCGAGTACGTGCGGCTGCTGGAGGCGATCCGCGCGCGCGGGCTGGACGCGAACGTCTCGGTCAAGCTCACCGCGATGGGGCAGGACGTCGACGAGGCGCTGTGCGTCGAGACGATCGGCGCGGTGCTCGACACGGCGAAGCGCCACGGCAACTTCGTGCGCCTCGACATGGAGTCGAGCGCGTACACGCAGCGCACGCTCGACCTGTTCTACGACCGGCTCTACCCGGCGTACCCGGAGAACGTCGGGATCGTGCTGCAGAGCTACCTGTTCCGCACCGACGACGACGTCGCGGCGGCCAACGCCGCGCGGTGCCGCGTGCGCATCTGCAAGGGCGCGTACAAGGAGCCGCCGGCGGTCGCCTACCCCGAGAAGGCCGACGTCGACGCGAGCTACGTGCGCGCGATGCACGCGCTGATGCGCGAAGGGAGGTACCCGGGGCTCGCGACGCACGACGAGGCGATCATCGCCGAGGCGAAGCGCTACGCGAAGGCGGAGGGGATCGGCCCGGAGCGGTACGAGTTCCAGATGCTGTACGGGGTGCGCCGCGACCTGCAGGACGCGCTGGTGCGCGAGGGGTACAACGTGCGCGTCTACGTCCCGTTCGGGACGCAGTGGTACCCGTACCTGATGCGCCGCCTCGCCGAGCGCCCCGCGAACCTCGCGTTCATGACGGGGAGCATCGTGAAGGAGGCGCTGGGCGGGCGCCGCGCGGGGAAGGGCGCGCCGCCGCCGCCGGCGCGGGCGGCCGGCGACGCGTCGGCGCACTAC
>NZ_JARGEK010000483.1 GCF_029211165.1 Roseisolibacter sp. H3M3-2 | reverse complement strand
ACGATTTGTCTTCCTAAGACCGCTTGGCCTCCGACTTCGCGAGCGCGCCGCCGTCGCGGCGGGCGGTCTCGCGCACCGCGCTGCGCCCGCGCCACGCCACGCCGCCGTGGCGCACCGCGTTCTCGACCAGCGGCTGCAGCAGCATCGACGGGACGAGGACGCCGAGCGCGTCGGGGGCGGCGTCGACGGCGACGTCCAGCCGGTCGCCGAAGCGGGCGCGCATGAGGCCGAGGTACTGCTCGAGCAGCGCCAGCTCGTCGCGCAGCGGGACCTGGTGCGCGTGCGTCGTGCGCAGCGACGTCCGCAGCAGCTCGGCGAGGCGCTCCAGCAGCGCGTCGGCGGCCGCCGGGTCGTCGTACATCGTCGACGAGATGGTGTTGAGCGCGTTGAACAGGAAGTGCGGCTGGAGCTGCAGCCGCAGCGCGCGCAGCTCCGCCTCCAGCAGCGAGCGCTCGAGCGCGTCGGCGCGGCGCTCGCGCTCGCGGGCGGCCAGCAGGTGGTCGGCGAGCGCCAACCCGCCCACCAGCGCCAGCATCACGGGGAAGGCGTTGGCCGCCTCGTACGCGTAGCGGGCGAGGGTGAAGCGCGCCTCATAGCCGTCGAACCCGAACGCCGGCGCCAGCGCCTCGCGCGCGACCAGCATCGCGGTGGTGTGCAGCGTCGTGACCGCGACGAAGGCGGCGGACTGCGCGGCCACCGGGCGCGTCCACCGCGGCTGCACGAACGGCACGCGCCGCGCCAGCCACACGACCGCCGCGACCACCGGGAGGGCGAGGACGGTGCCGGTCACCTCCTCGAACAGCCGCTCGGGGATCTCGTGCGCGTTCCCGCCGGCCAGGTCCTCGCCGACGTTGTAGACGACGCGCACCACGAACAGCGCCGCCATCCCGAGCAGGACGGCGCCCCACAGCCAGGGGCCGCGCAGGCGCGAGACGGGGGGCGTGGCGGCGGGCATGCCGGCAAGCTACCGCGGCGGGAGGCCGGCGCGCGGCGCGGCGGGACGACCGGGACGGGGCGGGGACGAATCGTCCGCGCGGCCGGCGCGCACGGTGAGCGGCCACGTGATCGTCCGCCGCGCCGCCGCCCCCCACGCATCGGCGAGCGGCCCCTCGATCGCGGCCACCGGGTCGCGCCCGGTGTCGGCCTGGCAGCGGCGCACCGCCGACCAGGTGCGCAGGTACGCGAGCAGCTGCGCGGCGGTCCAGCGCACGCGCATCGGCGGCGCGTCCACGACGACCGGCGCGAACGGGACGGCGATCGACGCGTACGCGTCGTCGACGAGCGCGCGCTCGGGCGGCCACCACGCCCCCACCTCGGCGTCGAGCGCGTCCACCACGGCCTCGACGCGCCCGGTGGCGTGCAGCCGCGCGTAGCTCCACGCCGCGACCACGCCGCCGGGGCGCAGCACGCGCCCCGCCTCGGCCCAGAAGCGCGGCAGGTCGAACCAGTGCAGCGCCTGCGCGACGGTGACCAGGTCGCACGACGCGTCGGGGAGCCCGGACGCCTCGGCGGGGGCGACGGCGTACGTCACGCGCGGGTGCGGCGCCGCGTGCGCGACCTGCTCGGCGCTGGCGTCGGTGGCGTGCACGCGCGCGAAGTGCGCGGCGAGGGCGACAGCGGCCTGCCCGCTGCCGGTGCCGGCGTCCCACGCCAGCGCGCGCCCGGGCGCCGCGGCGGCCAGCCGCGCGAAGAGCGCGCGCGGGTACGTCGGCCGCGCGGCGGCGTAGGAGGCGGCGTGGGCGGAGAAGTGGTCTTTGAATGACATCGAACGAGGCGGAACTCCGGACGGCGGGAGTCGTGACGGCGGGAGTCTTCACGGCGGGAGTCGCGACGGCGCACTGCGCGGCCACGACTCCCGCTCTTTCGACTCCCGCTCTCTCGACTCCCGCGGTCGCGACTCCCGCCCCTTCACGTCACGGATGCCCCCGCACCTCCCCCGGCGCCCTGTGATCCCGCCGCTGGAAGGCGAGGAACTCGTGCACCGCCTTCACCGCCGCCGGGTCGGCCGTCGTGATGCGCAGCGCGCCGCCGCCCGGCAGGTCGGAGACGGCGTACGCGAGCGCGGCGCGCCGCGCCGCCAGGACGGCCGTGCCGGGGACGTCGCGCCCGTGCACGAACCCCGGCGTCGCGAAGTCCCCGCGCGCGAACGCCGCGGCGACGTCGCGCAGGTGGGCGCGGATGACGCGCGCGCCGGCCGTGTCGGCCGCGTCGCGCACGAGCGTGATCCGCCCGCCGTCGGCGAGGTCGTCGAAGCGGTGCGCGGAGGTGTACTGGTCGACGCCCATCGCCTGCTTGCCGCGCGCCTGCACGGCGGCGAAGCTCGTGTCGGCGTGCGACGGCGGGTGGGCGTGGCCGGGCGCGTGGGGGTGCGGCGGCTGCTGCGCGCCGGCGAGGGCGGGGAGGAGCAGCGCGGCGAACGAGAGGGGGAGGCGCATGGGTCGGCTCGCGGGTGTGGGGACAAGGTCGGGCGGCGGCACGGGGGCACGCTAGGTGGGCGCGGCGCGGGGGGCAGGGACCGAAGTCCCTCTCGGCGGCTGGGTCGCCGCGCCGGCGGCGTCGGCGCGCGCGGCGCGGCTGGCGCGCGCGGTCGAGCGGCGCTTCGCCGCGGGCGCGGTGCTGTACCTCGCGGGGACGCCGGCGCGCGGGCTCTACCTCGTACTCGAGGGGCGGGTGCGCGTGCTGCGGGCCGGCGCGGGCCGCCCGCACGTGCTGCACGTCGAGGGGCCGGGCGGGGCGCTCGGCGAGGTGCCCGTGTTCGAGGGGCTCGACGGCGCGGCGCCCCCCTACCCGGCGACCGCGGTGGCCGCCGAGCCGACGCGCTGCCTCGTCGTGTCGCGCGCCGCGGTGCGCGCGGCGGTGCGGGCCCACCCCGAGCTGGCGCTGGCGCTGCTGGAGCGGCTCGCCGAGGCGGTGAAGTCGGATCGTAGCCATGTCGGTC
>NZ_JARGEK010000482.1 GCF_029211165.1 Roseisolibacter sp. H3M3-2 | reverse complement strand
GCGCTCCGCGACCCGGCGACGCTGGCGGCGACGCTGGCCGCGGTGCGCGCGCTGGCCGCGCAGCCCGGGGGGCTCGACGAGGGGGAGCCGCTGTTCGCGTTCCTCACCGTCGGCGGGCGGCAGGTGGGGAACGTCGTGTTCGCGCGCCTGCGCGGCGGCCGGGGCGCGCCGGCGCAGGTGGTCGGCGTGACGTACGACCGCGCGCTGTCCACGGCGGCGGGCGTGGAGGCGGCGCGGTGGGTGCTGCCGGCGCTCCCGCCGGCGCTCGGCGGCGGGGCGGGGGAGGCGGGGGGGGCGCCGACGCCGGCGCGCGTGGTGCGCCGGCTGGACGACGTGACCCCCGGCGCGACCGAGGTGCGCATGCCAGACGGCACGCGGCGGCGCGACGACTCGCGCCGCTTCATCGGGACGCGCTTCCTGTCGCGCGCCGGACAGACGCTGTACGCGACGCCGGGGTGGGACGCCGCGCGGTGGCGCACGCCGTACCGCGCCAGCGTCACGTACGACTCGCGCCCCGGCGGCTACGTGCTGGAGATGGGCGTCGACGCGGCCGACGGCGAGCGGCTCGCGCGCGCCGCGGTCCCCGCCGACGGGGCGTGGGCCGCGGCCGCGCTGGCGGCGATGGCGCTGCTGTTCGCGGCGGCGAGCGGCGTCGGGCTGCGGAGGGAGCGGCAGCTGGAGCGGCTGCGCGCGCGCTTCGTGGCGTCGGTGTCGCACGAGCTGCGCACGCCGCTGACGCAGATCACCGTGTTCAGCGACATGCTGCTGCGCGACGACGGCGGCGGCGACGCGCCGACCGCGCGCCGCTGGCTCGGCATCATCAACCGCGAGGCGCACCGGCTGGCGCTGATGGTCGAGGGGGCGCTGCTCACCGCGCGCGACGAGGGGGGGCGGCTGCGCATCGCGCGCCGCGCCTGCGACGCGATGGAGATCGCCGACGACGTGCGCGTGGCGATGACGCCGGTCGCCGCGGCGCGCGGGAGCACGCTGCGCGTCGCCGGCCCCGCGGCCTGGCCGGCGCACGTCGACCCGGGGGCGCTGCGGCAGGTGCTGCTCAACCTCGTCGACAACGCGCTCAAGTACGGGCCCGAGGGGCAGACGGTCACGGTCGCGCTGCGCGCCCCCGGCGACGACGGCGCGCTGATCGCCACCGTGGACGACGAGGGGCCGGGCGTCGCGCCGGCCGACCGCGCGCGCGTGTGGCGCCCGTACGAGCGGCTGGAGCGCGACGACGGCGTGTCGGGGGGGAGCGGGCTCGGACTGAGCGTGGTGCGCACGCTGGTCGCGCAGCACGGCGGCGCGGTGGCGGTGGACGGCGCGCCGGCGGGCGGCGCGCGCTTCCGCGTCACCATCCCGCGCGCGGCGGCCACGCCCGAGGGCGCGGCGACGGCGGCGGCCGTGTACAGCTGACCCATGCGCGGCGGCACGCGCGCGGCGAAGCTCGCCGCGTGTCCGCGACCGCTCCCCCCTCCCGACTCCCCGCGCCGCTGCGCTGGCTCGCCGCCGCCGCCGGATGGGTCAGCTGCACCATGCGCCGCGCGCGCGCGCGCAGAGCTTCCGGCGACGCCCCGTCGCGTCCCGTGTCCCCTTCCCGCAGTCGCCGGTCCATGAACGGAATCCCCCTCCCGCGCGCGCGGGTCCTCGTCGTGGAGGACCACGACGACCTCGCCGAGGCGCTCGAGGTCAACCTGCGGCGCGACGGGCACGAGGTGCTCCGCGCGCGCGACGGGCGCGACGCGCTCTACCTCGCGCGCGGGCGCGACGTCGACCTGGTGATCCTCGACCTCGGGCTGCCGCGCGTCGACGGGCTGGGGGTGCTGGAGCGGCTGCGCGCCGAGGGGCACTGGAGCCCGGTGCTCATCCTCAGCGCGCGCAGCACCCCCGACGACAAGGTCGCGGGGTTCCGGCTCGGCGCCGACGACTACGTCACCAAGCCGTTCCACACCGAGGAGCTGCTGTCGCGCGTGCGCGCGCTGCTGCGCCGCCCGCCGGCGCGCCCCGACGGCGACGAGCCGCCGGCGCCGCCCCCCGCGCCGCCGGCGGCGGTCGGCTACACCGACGACGAGCTGGTGGCGCGCTTCGGGCTGACGCTGCGCCAGGCGGCGGTCGCGCGCCTGCTCGCCGAGGGGCTGTCGAACCCCGAGATCGCGGCGGCGCTGTCGATCAGCCGCTTCACCGCGCGCAACCACGCCGAGCAGGTGCTGGTGAAGGTCGGCGTGCCGTCGCGCGGGCGGGTGGCGGCGGCGCTGCGCGCGGCGTACGAGGCCGAGCGCGCTACTCCGTGATCTCGCGGATCACGCGGCACGGGTTCCCGGCGGCGAGCACCCCCGCCGGCACGTCGCGCGTGACGACGCTGCCGGCGCCGATCACCGCGCGGTCGCCGATCGTGACGCCGGGGAGGATCAGCGCCCCGCCGCCGACCCACACGTCGGCGCCGATGTCGATCGGCTTCCCGTACTCCTCGCGCCGCCGCAGCTCGGCGTTCATCGGGTGCACGGGGGTGAGCACCTGCACGCCGGGGCCGAACAGGGTGAAGTCGCCGACCCGCACGCGGCACACGTCGAGCACGACGCAGTTGAAGTTGAAGAACACGCGCTCGCCGAGCTCGATGTTCGTGCCGTAGTCGCAGAAGAACGGCGGCTGCATCCAGACCGTGTCGCCGCCGGCGCCGAACAGGTCGCGCAGCAGCGCGCGCCGCGCGGCGGTCTCGCTCTCGCGGGTCGCGTTGAGCGCCTGGCAGAGGTCGCGGGCGCGCTCGCGCCCGGCGACGAGCTCGGGGTCGAAGGGGTCGTACAGCCCGCCGGCGAGCATCTTCTCACGTTCGGTCGACATGCGCGGGCCGAGCGCAACTTCGGCGCCGCCAAACTGCCAGGAGAACGGATGAGACGGATCCGTTCTGGGCGATTGTCAAAGATTTGGTAGCGCGCGGAGGCTCTGGGCGAGCAGGAGA
>NZ_JARGEK010000481.1 GCF_029211165.1 Roseisolibacter sp. H3M3-2 | reverse complement strand
GCCGACTCGGCGGCGGGCGCGGCGGCGGCGGGCGCCGGCGGCGTCGCGGTGCGCGCGGTCCAACCGTCCACCGTCTGCCCGTCCATCGCCTGCGCGAAGGAGAGCGCCGTCGCCCACCGGTCGGCGGGGACGCGCTCGAGCGCGCGCGCCAGCGCCGCCTCCACCGGGTCCGGGACGTCGCGGCGCAGCGCGCGCACCGACGGCGCGGGGCCGCCCAGGCGCGCGGCGAAGATGGACTCCAGCTGCTCCCCGGGGTGCGGCGGCTCGCCGGTCAGCATCTCGTAGAGCACGCAGCCGAGCGCGTACACGTCGGCGCGCGCGTCGACCGGGAACTCGCCCGTCCCCTGCTCGGGGGCCATGTAGCGCGGCGTCCCGACGTAGAACCCCGGCGCCGTGAGCGCGCCCCGCCCGAGCGTCGAGTCGGGGGCGGCGTTGACCGCGCGCGCGAGCCCGAAGTCGGCGAGCATCGCGACGCCGTCCTCGCCGAGCAGCACGTTCTCCGGCTTCACGTCGCGGTGGACGATGTCGCGGCGGTGCGCGTGGTCGAGCCCGCGCGCCACCTCGCGGGCGATCCGCACCGACTCGGCGACCGACAGCCAGCCGTCGCGGTCGAGGCGCTGGCGCAGCGTCTCGCCGGCGACGTACGGCATCGTGTACCAGCAGCGGCCGGCCGACTCCCCCGAGTCGTACACGGTGACGACGTGCGGGTGCTGGAGGCGCGCCGCGACCATGACCTCGCGCGCGAACCGCTCGGCGCCCATCGCCGGGGCGAGCCCCGGGTGCATGACCTTGAGGGCGACCGTCCGGTGGTGCTTCAGGTCGTCGGCCAGGTAGACCGCCGCCATCCCCCCGCGCCCCAGCTCGCGGTGGATCGCGTAGCGCCCGGCGAGGGCGGCCCGGAGGCGGTCGCTGGCCTCGGTGCTCGTGGTCGGCATCGGACGCCAAGCTACGCCGCCGGTCCGGAATCCGGAACGCGGCGTCCAGAATCTGGAATCTGGAACCGGGCACCGGGTCGGGCGTGGTTGCTTAAGAACCGAAAAATCAACGGGTTGGCGCGTCGGCGAGCCATGGACGCCGGCTTGCCCTGGAGGGTGGCACACCGCACCGCCCTCCCCGCGCCGCCTCCGATGTCCGCCCGTCTCGCCGCCCGCTCGCTGGTCCACGTCGCCCGCCTCCTGATCCCCACGGCGCTCGCCGCCTGGGTCGTCCTGTCGCCCGCCGTGGCGCACGGGCAGGGCGGCCCCGCCGACACCACGACGGTGGCGCTGGTGGCGGCGGGCGAGGTCGAGGCGCCGAAGGCCGTCGAGCGGTTCACGGGGACCGCCGCCTATGCCGCCGCGGTGCGCGCCGTGCCGGCCGCCGAGCGTGCGGGGCAGGTGCTGGTCGTCAGCCTGGCCGCGCGCCGCGTGTGGCTGCTCGAGGGCGACTCGGTCGCCTTCACCGCGCCGGTCGCGGTCGGGAAGGGGACGCGCGGGGACGCCGACGCCGCGCCGGGCGAGTTCGCGACGCCGCGCGGGCGCTTCGTCGTCACGCGCCGCGACAGCCTCCCGCTCTGGGTCCCGCCCGACTGGCACTTCGAGGAGGTGTCGAAGAAGACGGGGCGCCCGCTCCGCTTCCTGCAGCGCCGCGACACGCTCCGCACGCGCGACGGGAGCGCGATCTACGTCGACGGGGCCGAGGTGGTGCGCCGCGCCGCCGACGGCACGGTGGCCCGCATGGGCAAGTCGATGGACGAGCCGGGCGCGCGCGAGCTGGTGGTCGACGGCCGCATCGTCGTCCCGCCGGTCGGCACCACGCAGCGGCAGTACCCGCGCGTCCTCGGCGCGCGCCGCCTGAACCTGCGCGACGGCTACGCCTTCCACGGCACCGACAAGCCGAAGACGGTCGGCACCGCGTCGAGCCACGGCTGCCTGCGCATGCGCGACGCCGACGTGACCGCCCTCTACGAGCGCGTGGCCGTCGGCACGCCGGTGTACCTCCAGTGATCGCCGTCCACGACGGCGCCGACGCGCCGGAGCGCCCGACGCTGCTCGTCGTCGACGACGAGGAGCACGTGCGGTTCGCGATGCAGACCTACTTCGGCGCCAGCGGCTTCCGCGTCGAGACGGCGGCCACGCTGGCCGACGCCAAGGACGTGCTGGACCGCATGGCGCCGGCGGCGGTCGTCGCCGACCTGCGTCTCACCGGCAGCGACGGCGAGGAGGGGCTGGAGCTGCTCCGGCACGCGCGCCTCGCCCGCGGCGCGCTCCCGTTCGTGCTCATCACCGGCTTCGGCTCGCCGAGCGTGCACGCCGAGGCCATCCGGCTCGGCGCCAGCGCCGTGCTCACCAAGCCCAAGCCCCTCGCCGACATCGCGCGCGTCGTCCGCGCGCTGCTCGACGCCCCCGCCGCCTGACCGCGGCCCCGCACCGGCCGAGACCCGCCATGCTCAAGGACCTCCGCGCGTTCCTCCTCCGCGAGAACGTGCTCGCGCTCGCCCTCGCCGTCGTCCTCGGCGGCGCGCTCGCCCGGCTCGTCGGCGCCCTCGTCGAGGACCTGATCATGCCGTTCGCCGGGGCGGCGATGCCCGGCGGCGCCTGGCGCGACGCCGTCGTCGCGCTCGGCCCGGTGCGGCTCACGCTCGGCCACTTCCTCGGGGCGGTCGTCGACTTCGTGATCGTGGGCGTCGTCGTCTGGCGCCTCGGCCGGCTGTCCGGACGGACCGCGCCCGACGCGCCGCCGACGACGCGGCCGTGCCCGTACTGCGACATGCAGGTCTCGCGGCGCGCGACGCGCTGCGGGCACTGCACGAGCACCCTGGTCGACATGCCGGTGCTGGCGATCGCGGTCGGCGACTGACGTCGCGCGCCGTCGACGTGCCTGCGCGCGGGCACGTTGACCGCGCGCGCGCGGCGCGGCAATGTGCGCGGCATGACCGCGCCCCCGGCCGGGCCCCCCGCCCCCGCGCCCCGCACGTCGG
>NZ_JARGEK010000480.1 GCF_029211165.1 Roseisolibacter sp. H3M3-2 | reverse complement strand
GCCGCGCCGCCCCCCGACCCGGCCGTGCGCGCGGCGGTACGCGCCCCCGTGGCCGCGCGCGGGGCGCGCGTGGGAGAGCGGCTGGCGGCCGACGTCGGGCTCAGCACCCGCCAGCTGCAGCGCCGCTTCGGCCGCGCGGTCGGGCTCACGCCCAAGGAGTTCGCGCGCGTGCGCCGCGTGCGGTCGGCGATCGGCGCGGTGCTGGCGCGCGAGGTCGCGTGGTCGCAGCTGGCGGCGGAGTACGGGTGGGCGGACCAGGCGCACATGGTGCGCGACATGGCCGCGGTCACCGGCCTCACCCCGGCGCAGCTGGAGGCGCGGCTGGCGCAGATCGCCCACGGCGCGGTCACGCCCTAGCGTCGCGCCGCGTCGCGTTTCTTCAATACGGCGGCGCGCGGCGTCGGTAGCGTCCGCGCATGCGACCACTCCTCCGCGCCGCCGCGCTCCTGTCCCTCGCCGCCTCCGCCCTCGCCGCGCAGCGCCCCGACCCCGCCCCGCAGCGCGCCGCCATGGAGCGGCTCGCCTACATGGCCGGCGAGTGGGAGGGCGACGGCTGGATCCGCGACGCCGCGTCGGGCCGCCGCACGACCTTCCGCGGCGGCGAGCGCGTGCAGCGCAAGCTCGACGGCGTGGCGCTGCTCGTCGAGGGGCGCTTCACCGCCCGCGACTCGGCGAGCGGCGCCGAGGTGCCGGTGCACGTCACCCTCGGGGTGATCGCGTTCGACCCGCGCGAGGCGCGCTACCGCTTCTCGACCTGGCTCGCCACGGGCACCGCGGGGCAGCACGTCCTCGAGCTCGACCCGCAGGGGTGGCACTGGGGGTTCGACACGCCGGCGGGCAAGGTGCGCTACACCTTCGTGCTGAAGGACGGCACGTGGCACGAGGTAGGCGACTTCTCGCGCGACGGGACGAGCTGGGAGCGCTTCTTCGAGATGACGCTGCGCAGGAAATAGCGACACTTCCACTACCAGGAGAACGGATGAGACGGATCCGATCCGATCCGTCTCATCCGTTCTCCTGGTAGTTGTCTATGTCACTCGTCACCCAGGCGGCGATCGCCGGCGAGGTAGTGCACGACGTAGTCGCGCACCGCGTCGGCGAGCGGCGTCACCGGCGCGTCGTAGCCCGCCGCGCGCAGCCGCGACACGTCGGCGCGGGTGTGGTACTGGTACTTGTCGCGGATCGACTCCGGCATGTCGACGTACGTGATCCGCGGCTCGCGCCCCATCGCCGAGAAGAGCGCGCCGGCGAGCGCGTTCCAGGTATTGGCCTCGCCGCTCCCGAGGTTGTAGAGCCCCGAGGCGCCCGGCGTCCCGGCGAGGTGCAGCGTCATCGCCACGCAGTCCTTCACGTAGAGGAAGTCGCGCGACTGCTCGCCGTCGCGGTAGTCGGGGCGGTGGCTGCGGAACAGGCGGACCTCGCCCGTCTCCTCGACCTGCCCGAACGCCTTGTGCACCAGCGAGCGCATGTCGCCCTTGTGCGCCTCGTTGGGGCCGAAGACGTTGAAGAACTTGCAGCCGACCATGCGGTCGAGCACCCCGCGCCGCGCCGCCCACAGGTCGAACAGCTGCTTCGAGTAGCCGTACGCGTTGAGCGGGCGCAGGCGCTGCAGCGAGTCGGCGTCCTGCGCGCGGTCGTCCATCCCGTGTGTCCCGTCGCCGTAGGTCGCCGCCGACGACGCGTACACGAACCGCACGCCGCGCGGCACGCACCACTCGGCGAGCGCCTTGGTGAACTCGAAGTTGTTGCGGGCGAGGTACGTCGCGTCGCGCTCCGTGGTCGCCGAGCAGGCGCCCATGTGCAGCACGCAGTCGAACGTCCCGAGCGCCCCCGACGCGAGCCGCGGCAGCAGGTCGTCGGCCTCGAGGTAGTCCTCGAAGGCGAGGGGGACGAGGTTGCGCCACTTCTCGTCGGTCCCGAGGCGGTCGCACACCACCACGCGCTCCACCCCGCGGCGGTTGAGCGCCCACACCAGCGCCGAGCCGATGAACCCGGCGCCGCCGGTCACCAGGACGCGGCCGAAGGGAAGCGGAGAAGTCATGCGGGAATTCTAAGGGCGAAGGACGGGATACGGCGGGGCGGGATACGTCGTAGGGCGGGGGTGGGGCGAAGATCTGGGTGCCGCGCAGATCCGGGTGCGGCGGAGAGCAGGAAACGGCGAGGAGCAAGGTGGGGCGCAGGGCGGGGTACCGCGGACCTACCGGCTCGAAGCTGGCAGGTCCGCCGTACCCCGGTGTGCGACGTACCCCTTCGTTCGGCTCATCCTGGTCTACGCCCTACCCCGATCTGCGCCCTACCCCGATCTACGCCGTCAAATCGCCCACCGCGCCCCGACCGCCGCCGAGAACCACCGCCACCGTCCCGCCCCCGGCCCGACCCGTCCCGCCCCCCCGTCGTACGCGTCCACCTCGACGAGCAGCGCCCGCCCCACGCCGACCGGCAGCGCGAGCTGACCCCACAGCCGCCCCGTCCCCTCCCACGGCGACGTCCCCTCGCCGAAGCGGCGCACGCGCTGGGCGCCGACCCCCGCGTCGAGGACGACCGTGACGCCCCGCGCGCTCTCGCGCTCGAGGTAGGTGCCCACGTCGGCGAGCAGCACGCGCTCGGCGGCGAAGTAGCCGCGCGTGGTCGGGTGGTCGAACGCGATCGTCTGCACGCCCGCCGACAGGTCGCCGAGCGGCCCCGCGGCGCGCGCCAGCGCGGCGCCGAGCGCCGTGCGCCGGTTGCGGTCCCCGCCGCTCGACGGGGTGCCGACGCGCGCCGAGGCGCGGGCGCGCACGCCGAGCGCCACCAGCCGCTCGCGCTGCGCGGCCCCCTCGGCGCGCACCACGCGGTTGCGCAGCAGGAGCGGCGTCGCGTCGAGCACCGTGCGCGCGCCCTGGACGTCGAGCGCCGCCCCCGACGGCGCGCGCCAGCGCGCGCGCAGCTGGCCCACCGGCTCGGTCGCCGCGACCGCCGGCGCGCCCGTGAAGTCGGACGCGCC
>NZ_JARGEK010000048.1 GCF_029211165.1 Roseisolibacter sp. H3M3-2 | reverse complement strand
CGCGCCGCGCCCGGCCAGCAGCGTGGCGCCCGCCATCCCCGGCGCGCCGCCGTACACCGCGACCTTGCTGCGCGTCCCCTTGTGCGCCCACGCCTCGCCCTGGCGCGGCGCCGGCCCCGCGAGCTGGCGCGGCGCGCCGGCGGGGACGTCCATGCCGATGTCGAGCACCGCGATCGTCCCCGCGGCGTCGCGCGCCGACAGCAGCCCGCGCTTGCAGGCGCCGAAGGTCAGCGTGATCGCGTCGCGCATCGCGGCGCCGGGCGCGGCACCCGTGGTCGCGTCCACCCCGCTCGGCACGTCGAGCGCGACGACGGCGGCGCCGGCTCCGCGCGCCCGCTCGATGTCGGCGATCGCCTCGGCGGCCGACTCGCGCGGCGCCCCCGACGCGCCCACCCCCAGCACGCCGTCGACCACCACGCGCTCGGCGCCCGTCGGCGGGGCGCCCACGCCAGCGGCCAGCGCGCGCTCCCGCTCGAAGCGCGCGTCGTCGGTGCGGGGCACGTCGCCGCCCCACGCGCGCACGCCCACGCGCACCCCCGCTCGGGCCAGCGCGGCCGCGACCACCCACGCGTCGCCGCCGTTGTTCCCGGGGCCGGCGTGGACCGCCGCCCCCTCGTCCAGCCCGTCGGCGAGGCGCCGCGCGATCTTGCCCGCGGCGGCCGCCCCGGCGCGCTGCATCAGCGCGCGGCCCGGGGTCCCGGCGGCGATCGCGGCCCGGTCGGCGGCGGCCGCCTCGGCGGCGTTAAGGACGCGGACGTCGGGCGTCACGCCCCGAACGACGAAGCGGCGGCCCCTCGGGCCGCCGCCTGGCGCGCGTGCGTGGGCCCGGCGTCGGACGCCGCCCGGCTCACTTGTGCGACTGGCCGACGGTGCGGCCGTAGCCGATCTCCCCGTTGTCGATGCGGATGTTGAAGCCGCACTCGGGGTTGCTGCAGACCCACGCCTTGTACGTGATCGGCGCGCCGTCGCGGCCGTAGTCGCTGAGCGGGAGGAGCGTCCCCGCGCCACACTTGTGGCAGGTCGGGAGTTCGGTCGGCATCTCGGATTGCGTGGAGTGCGGGGCGCGGCCGGGCCGACCCCCCGCCAGGTCAGCCGAGCAGCGCGCAGTTCCAGGGGTAGTCGCGCTCGAACGCCGTGTCGAAGTCGAACACGCCGGCGAAGTCGTCGCGCGAGTCGTTCGGTTGGCTGATCAGCAAACCGAGGTCCACCAGGGCGAACACGATGTCGCCGATGTCCTCGGTCGCGCGGATCCCCCAGTGGTCGAGCACCTGCCGCGCGAGCACGCCGTAGCGCTCCAGCGCCAGCTCGCGGCAGGCGTGCGCGAGCTCGGCGCCGGTGATGTGGCGCCGCTCGGTGAGGTGGGTCTGACAGTACTCCAGCGCCGACAGCACGAACAGGAACCCGCGCTCGTGGAAGCGCGGCTCCCGCAGCCGGATCTGGTCCATGATGCCGTCGCGGAACGCCAACTCGGACAACGTCGCCTACTCCTCAGGATTGCCCAGAAGACGCGCGGCGGCGCGGCCTGCAACGCCGCGCCGCCGGTGCCTCAAACTGCCCCCCGGCCCCCCGACACGCTAGTGGGCACCGGGCCGGCGGGCCGCTCAGTGGGAGACCCCGGCCGTGGCCGGGTACAGCGGGAAGCGGCCGGCCAGCTCGCGCACGTCGCCCCGGACGGCCTCGAGCACGGCCGCGTCCTCCGGCGCCGCGAGCACGCGGTCCATCAGCTCCGCGATCCGCGCCATCTCGGCCTCGCCCATCCCGCGCGTCGTGACCGCGGGGGTGCCCACGCGGATGCCGCTGGTCACGAACGGCGACTGCGTCTCCTTCGGCACGGTGTTCTTGTTCACCGTGATCCCGGCCCGGTCGAGCGTCTGCTCGGCGACCTTCCCCGTCAGCCCCTTGCTGCGCAGGTCGAGCAGCATGAGGTGGTTGTCGGTGCCGCCCGAGACGACGTGGAAGCCGCGCGCCACGAACGCCGCCGCCAGCGCCTTCGCGTTGGCCACCACGCGCCGGCAGTAGTCGCCGAACTCGGGGCGCAGCGCCTCGCCGAACGCCACCGCCTTGGCCGCGATCACGTGCTCCAGCGGCCCGCCCTGCATCCCGGGGAACATCGCCTTGTCGACCGCCTTGGCGTGCGCCGCGGTCGAGAGGATGATCCCGCCGCGCGGCCCGCGCAGCGTCTTGTGCGTCGTCGACGTCACGACGTCGGCGAACGGCACCGGCGACGGGTACGCGCCCGTGGCCGCGAGCCCGGCGAAGTGCGCCATGTCGACCATGAAGATCGCGCCCACCTCGTCGGCCGCCTCGCGGAACTGCTGCCAGTCGATGGCCCGCGAGTACGCGCTGTAGCCGGCGATGATCATCTTCGGCCGGTGCTCGCGCGCCAGCTCGCGCATCCGCGCGTAGTCGAGGATCCCCTCCTCGGTCACCCCGTACGAGACCGCCCTGTACAGGATCCCCGAGAAGTTCACCGGCGACCCGTGCGTCAGGTGCCCGCCCTGCGACAGGTCCATGCCGAGGAAGGTGTCCCCCGGCTTCAGGAAGGCGAGGAAGACCGCGGCGTTGGCCGACGCGCCCGAGTGCGGCTGCACGTTCGCGTGCTCCGCCCCGAACAGCTGCTTCACCCGGTCGATGGCCAGCTGCTCGACCTGGTCGACGACCTCGCAGCCGCCGTAGTAGCGCTTCCCCGGCAGCCCCTCGGCGTACTTGTTGGTGAGCGGGGAGCCCATCGCCTCCAGCACGGCGGGCGAGACGAAGTTCTCGCTCGCGATCAGCTCCAGCCCGTCGTTCTGCCGCGCGATCTCCTGCTCGACGAGGCGCGCGATCTCGGGGTCGGCCGCCTGCAGCGCGGCGCCCGGGGGGCAGCGGTCCCAGTCGTGCCAGTTCATCACTCGAGCTCCTCGCGTGCGTGGCCGCCGGGCCCCGCGTCGTCCTTCCCGGCGTGATGGTCGGGGTGGTGGCGCCCGGCCTCCTCGGCCCGCGCCCCCGCGGTGGTCTCGATCTTCTCGATGCGGCGCTCGTGCCGCCCCCCGTCGAAGGGGGTCGCCAGCCACGCGTCCAGGATCGCCTCGGCGTCGGCCTCGGAGACGAAGCGCGCCGGGAGCACGAGGACGTTGGCGTCGTTGTGGCGCCGCGAAAGCTCGGCGATCTCGGGCGCCCACGCCACCGCCGCCCGCACGTGCGGGTGCCGGTTCGCCGCGTAGGACATCCCGAGCCCGGTGCCGCACATCAGGATCCCGCGCGCCGCCTCCCCCGACGACACGCGGTCGGCCAGCGGGTGCGCGAAGTCGGCGTAGTCCGTCGAGGCGTCGCTCGCCGGCCCGAGGTCGTCCACCGCGTAGCCGCGGCGCTCCAGCGCGGCCTTGAGCTTCTCCTTCAGCTCGTAGCCGGCGTGGTCGGAGGCGATGGGAATGGATTCACGCATGGCGCTACCCTTCCCGACGCTCGACGCTCGACGCTGCCCCCGTCCCGGAGGACGCGGCGTGCGCGGAGCGTCGAGCGTCGAGCGTCGAGGGAGGTCGGATCAGGAGGGCTTGTTCGGCCACTGCGGCCACGTCTTCACCATGCTCCGCACGGCCGCGATCCGGCGCTCGGCCAGGCGGTCGGCGGCCTGGTACGTCGGGATCCCGTCCTGCTTGGCGATCTCGAAGACGTTCAGCACCGTGTGGTAGATCTCGTCCGACTTGCGCAGCGAGCGCTCGCGGCTCCAGCCGGCCAGCTCGCTGTAGACGTTGATCACGCCGCCGGCGTTGGCCACGTAGTCGGGGGCGTAGAGGATCCCCTTCGCCTCCAGCTCGTCGCCGTGCCGGTCCTCGAGCAGCTGGTTGTTGGCGGCGCCGGCCACGATCTCGACGCGCAGCTGCGGGATCGTCTTGTCGTTGATCCCGCCGCCCAGCGCGCACGGGGCGTAGATGTCCGCCTGCTGCCCGACGATCTCGTCGGTGCTCACCGCGCGCGCGCCCGTCTCGTTCGTCACGCGCTTGACGCGGTCGGCGTCGATGTCGGCGACGATCAGCTTCGCGCCGGCGCGGTGCAGCTCCTTCGCCAGGTGGTAGCCGACGTTCCCGCACCCCTGCACGGCGATCGTCTTCCCCTCCAGCGAGTCGGAGCCCCAGCGGTACTGCGCCGACGCCTGGATGGCGCGGAAGACGCCGTGCGCCGTGACCGGCGACGGGTCGCCCGAGGCGCCCGCGAGGCCGGCGACGTAGTCGGTCTCCATGTGCACGAAGTCCATGTCGCCGGTGCTCGTCCCCACGTCCTCGGCCGTCACGTAGCGGCCGCCCAGCGAGTCGACGAAGCGCCCGTGGGCGCGGAAGATCATCTCGCGGTTCGGCGTCCGGTTGTCGCCGATGATCACGCTCTTGCCGCCGCCCAGGTTCAGCCCCGCGACCGCGTTCTTGTAGGTCATGCCGCGCGCCAGGCGCAGCGCGTCCACGATCGCCTCGGCGTCGGTGGCGTAGTGCCAGAAGCGCGTCCCCCCCAGCGCGGGCCCGAGCGTGGTGTCGTGGATCGCGATGATGCCCCGGTAGCCGCTCGCCCGGTCGTGGCACACGACGAGCTGCTCGTGCCCCATCGTGGCGATCGTGTCGAAGAGCTGCATCGAGGAGTTCGACGCCAGCTCGGGCGCGTTGCCGCTGAGGGTCGGGGGGATGATGGCGGCGCTCGTCATATGAGTTCGGTCCTGCACCAGATCAGACGTAGAGTTCGCGCGCGATGACCACGCGCTGGATCTCCGAGGTGCCCTCGTAGATCTCGGTGACCTTCGCGTCGCGCAGGTACTTCTCGACCGGGTACTCCTTCACGTACCCGTAGCCGCCGAAGATCTGCACGGCCTCGTCGGCGACGAACATCGCCGTCTCGCTCGCGAAGAGCTTGCAGATGGAGCTGTACTGCGTCACGCGCTCCCCGCGCTCCTTCGCGGCGGCGGTCGCGTGCAGGGTGGCGCGGGCCGCCGCGAGGCGGGTCGCCATGTCGGCCAGCTTGAACTGGATCGCCTGGAAGCTGCGGATCGGCTGCCCGAACTGCCTGCGCTGGTCGGCGTAGTCGCGCGCGGCCTCCAGCGCCGCCCGCCCGATCCCGATGCTCTGCGCCGCGATCCCGAGCCGCCCGTGGTCGAGCGACTGCATCGCGTACGCGAACCCCTGCCCCTCCTGCCCCAGCAGGTTCTCGGCGGGCACGCGCAGGTTGTCGAACACCAGCTGCACCGTCGGCGAGGCGCGGAGCCCCAGCTTGTTCTCCTTCTTCCCGACGCCGAAGCCCGGCATGTCGGGGGTCACGACGAACGCCGAGATCCCCTTGGAGCCGCGGCGGGCGTCGGGGCTGTCCGTGCGCGCCATGACGAGCACGACGAGCTTGTCGTAGGTGCCCGACGTGATCCACGCCTTGGTGCCGTTGAGCACCCAGTGGTCGCCGTCGCGCACCGCCTGGCAGCGCAGCCCGGCCGCGTCGCTCCCGGCGTCGGGCTCCGACAGCGCGAAGGCGCCGAGCATCTCGCCGCGGGCCATCGGCTTGAGGTAGCGCTCCTTCTGCGCGTCGCTCCCCCAGTTCAGGAGCATCTGCGTCGGGAGCGAGTTGTGCACGCTCATCATCACGGCCGCCGAGGCGTCCGCGGCGGCGATCTCCTCGAGGGCGAGCAGGTAGCTCGACGCGTCGAGGCCGAGGCCGTCGTACGTCTCGGGGAGGAGCATCCCGAGGAAGCCCAGCTCCCCCATCTTCCCGACCAGCGACGGCTCGAAGTGCTGGTCGCGGTCCCACTCGGCGGCGAAGGGGGCGATGTGCTCGCGCGCGAAGTCGCGCGCCAGGCGCTGGATCTCGCGCTGCGTCTCGGTCAGCGGCAGGAGGGCGTCGAACATGTTCAGCTCGCGTACGAATAGAAGCCGCGCCCGGACTTCCGCCCGAGCCACCCCGCCGCCACGTACTTCCGGAGCAGCGGGCACGGGCGGTACTTCGGGTCGCCGAGTCCCTTGTGCATCACCTCGAGGATCGCCACGCAGGTGTCGAGCCCGATGAAGTCGGCGAGCGTGAGGGGCCCCATCGGGTGGTTCATCCCGAGCTTCATGACCGTGTCGATGGCCTCGGGAGTGCCGACCCCCTCCATGACGCAGTACACGGCCTCGTTGATCATCGGCATGAGGATCCGGTTGGCCACGAAGCCGGGGTAGTCGTTCACCTCGACCGGCGTCTTGCCGAGCGTGCGCGACAGCTCCATCACCTTCGCCGTCGTGGCGTCGGTGGTCGCCAGGCCGCGGATGACCTCGACCAGCTGCATCACCGGGACCGGGTTCATGAAGTGCATCCCGATCACCTGCTCGGGGCGCTTCGTGCGCGCGGCGATCTCGGTGATCGCGATCGAGCTGGTGTTGCTGGCCAGGATCGCCCCGTCGCCGGCCAGCCGGTCGAGGTCCCCGAACAGCTTGAACTTGAGGTCGACGTTCTCCGTCGCCGCCTCGACGACCAGCTCCGCGCCCGCGACCGCGGCGAGGTCGGTGTGCGCCGACAGGCGGCCGAGCGTCGCGTCCTTCGCGGCGGCGTCGAGCGCGCCCTTCTTGACCTGGCGGTCGAGGTTCTTCTCGATCGTCTGCATCCCGCGCTGCAGCGCGGCGTCGCTCACGTCGAGCATCGCGACGTCGAAGCCGCTCTGCGCGAACACGTGCGCGATCCCGTTCCCCATCTGCCCAGCGCCGATGACGGCGATCTCCCGTCCGGCCGTGCCGTCCGCCATGTCAGAAGCTCCCGCGGCCGTCCGGCCGCGCGTCGAGTGAGTGCAGTGCGTCGTCCGTCGTCCGCGCGGCGCGCCCGCCGCGCCGCCACAGCCAGCCCATCGCCAGCAGCATCCCGCCGGCGGCGGCCGCGCCCCCCTCGGGGCCCCAGGCGCCGCCGGTGAGCCAGTCGGGCCCCGCGTCCACGACCCGGTAGTCGGGCGCCGCGAAGGGGAGCCCGCTCACCGCGGCGTGCAGGGCGCCCGCCAGCGTCCAGTTCCACGCCAGGTGCGCGGCGAACGCGGCCCACAGGCTCCCCGTCGCCAGCAGCACGGCGCCGAGGAACACGCCCGCGAGCGACACGATGGCGACCGAGCCCACGGTGGCGCCCGGGTTCTGCCAGTGCAGCACGCCGAAGACGGCGCTCGTGAGCAGCAGCGCCGGCCACGCCCCGCCGGCCTCGCGCAGCACCTGGAACGGGTACCCGCGCACGAGCAGCTCCTCGTACAGCGCGGCCGGCGCCAGCAGCGCGAGCTGCGACAGCGCGGTCCCCCACCAGCTCCCGTCGGGCGCCCGCTCGGCGCCAAGCGCGCCGACCGGCAGCAGCGCCGCGGACGGGAGCCCCAGCGCCAGCGCGTCGAGCAGCGCGCCGGCCGCGATCGGCCGGGGACGCGCGGCCGCCGCCGCGAGCGCCACGAAGCCCCACCCGCGGCGCTCGATCCAGCGCAGCATCGCGAGGTGCGCCAGCGCCGCCCCCGCGAGGCCGGCCCAGGCGTGCACGATCAGCCGCGTGCCGGTTCCTGCGTACACCGCGCCCGCCACCCCGCTCAGGACCATCGTCGCCAGCGTCGTCCCGACCACCAGCGCGAGCCCGTAGCCGACGAGGCGCCAGACGGCGCCCGGGCGGCCGTCGACCACCCCCACCCACCGCGCGAGCGCGGAGGGGGCGGCGGCCGGCGGCGCGGCGTCCGTGCTCAGCTGACGCGCTCCACGCTCAGCGCCACCGCGTCGCCGCCGCCCAGGCAGAGCGTCGCCAGCCCGGTCGCCCGGTCGCGGTCCTGCAGCGCATACAGGAGCGTCGTCAGCACGCGCGCCCCGCTGGCCCCGATCGGGTGCCCGAGCGCGATCGCGCCGCCGTGCACGTTCACGCGGTCCCACGCCCAGTCGAGCCCCTGCCCGGTGGCCAGCGCCTGCGACGCGAACGCCTCGTTGGCCTCGATCAGGTCGTAGTCGCCGATCGCGGTCCCCGACTTCTTCATCAGGTTGTTCACCGCGGTGATCGGCGCGAAGAACAGGTCCTGCGGGTCGGTGGCGCCGGTCGCGTAGCCGGTGACGCGGGCGAGGATCGGCAGCCCGTTGGCGCGCGCGTAGGCCTCGCTCGTCACCACGACCGCGCTGGCGCCGTCGTTGAGCGACGAGGCGTTGCCGGCCGTGACCGTCAGGTCGTCGGGCGACGTGGTCTTGTCGGGGAACGCGGGGCGCAGCTTGCCGAGCGACTCGGCCGTCGTGTCGCCGCGCGGGCCCTCGTCGGCGTCGACCACGGTGGCGCCCTTGCGCCCGCCGACGGTCACCGGGGCGATCTCGCTCGCGAACTTCCCCGCCTGCTGCGCCGCCACCGCCTTCTGATGCGACTCGGCGGCGAAGCGGTCCTGCTCCGCGCGCGACAGCCCGGCCTTGCGCGCCGTGTACTCGGCGTGGCCGCCCATGTGGACGTCGCAGACGGCGCACCAGAGCCCGTCCTTGATCATGCCGTCGACCATCTTCTGGTCGCCGAGCTTGACGCCGTTGCGCATCCCGTACGTGTAGAACGGGGCGTTGGACATCGACTCCTGGCCACCGGCGACGATCACCTCGGCGTCCCCCGCCTTGATCGACTGGGCGGCGAGCATGACGGCCTTCAGCCCCGACCCGCAGACCTTGTTGATGGTCAGCGCCGAGACGGACGACGGGACCCCGGCCTTGAGCAGCGCCTGGCGGGCCGGCGCCTGGCCGACGCCCCCCTGGATCACGTTGCCCATGATGACCTCCTGCACCTGGTCGGCGGGGAGGCCGGCGCGCTCGAGGGCGGCGCGGATCGCGACGGCGCCGAGCTCGGGGGCGGAGAGCGAACTGAGCGCGCCGAGGAACTTCCCGATCGGCGTGCGGGCGGCGCTGACGATGACGGGCTGACGGGCGGTGTCGGGCATCGGGCTCCGGAACGGTCGGCGTGGGGGGCGCCGCACAGGAACGGAGACCCGCTCCGGCGCGCCCAGCCCGCAAAAGCTAACCGGGCGCGCGGAGGCCGTTCAACGGAAGCTCAGGCCGCCCGCGCGAGCGGCGCCGGCGCGGCGGCCGGCGCGGGCGCGGGGAGGCCGACCCCCCAGCGCCGGAGCCCCCACTGCATCGCCGGGCCGACGAGCACGGCGAACAGCACCGTCCCCACCCCCAGCCGCCCGCCGAGCGCCCACCCGCCGGCGAGCGCCGACAGCTCGAACGCGGTCCGCACGCGGCGCACCGGGCGCGCCGTGCGGCGCGCCACCTCGAGCACCAGCCCGTCGCGCGGCCCGCTCCCCAACCCGGCCCCGATGTAGGCGCCGGTCATCCAGCCGGCGAGCGCGATCCCGCCGAGGTGGTACGCGAGCCCCCACCCCCACCCGGCCGCCGGGGGAACCACCGGGAGCAGCACGTCGATCGTCGCCCCGATGAGCACCATGTTGGCGAGCGTCCCGGCGCCCGGGCGGATCCCGAACGGCAGCGAGAGCAGCAGCACGGACAGCCCGACCCCGACGCTCGCGACCCCGATCCCGACGCCGAGCCGCAGGTGCAGCCCCTGGTGGAAGGCGTCCCAGGGCCCCACCCCGAGCCCGCTGCGGATCATGAGCGCCGCGGCCGCGCCCCAGCCGAGGAGGCCGAACACGAGCTGCGCCCAGCGGCGGGCGGGCGAGGAGGGGCGGGCGGTCACGGCGGGGAGGCGGAGCGGGGGGAACGGCGACGGGCGGGGGGTGCTCAGAGCCCGACGGTCACGCGCGCGTAGACGTAACGCCCGTTGAACCCGAACGGGGAGAACTGGTTGTACGGGAAGATCCCGAAGTTGGCGTTCCCCGAGCTGGCGGCGGTCGAGTTGCGGCGGTCGCTGTTCTCGTCGGGGTAGACGTCCAGCACGTTGTCGGCGCCGACCACGAAGGTGACGCGCGACAGGATGCGGAGCGAGCCGCTGACGTCGGTGATCCACTTGGCGCCGAACGTCTGGTCGGGGGCGGAGGGGACCCCGGCGCCGGTCAGCGCGGTGCGTGCCGTGACCTCGCCGAAGCGCTGCGTGCGCGCGACCAGCCCGAAGTTCCGCAGGTCGTAGGTCGCGGAGAGCAGCACGTTGGTGCGCGGCTGCCCCTCCTCGATGCGCGACCGCTCGACCCGGCCAAACAGCGCCTCCTGCTGGTTGCTCAACGCCGGCGGCGTGCTGTCCACCCGGGTGACGATCGTGTAGTTGCGCGCGAAGCCGGCCGTGAACCGCGCGAAGCCGTTGGCCTGCAGGTTGAGCCCGTAGTTCGCCACCACGTCGAGCCCGCGGGTGCGCGTGTCGATCGCGTTGGTGAAGTAGCGGCCGCCGGTGGCGCCGAAGGGCTGCAGGAGCGCGGCGACCGCGGCGCCGGTGAAGTTCTCCGACAGCACGATCCGGTCGTCGATGTCGATCTGGTAGGCGTCGACGGTGAGCGAGAGGTTGCGCACCGGCTCCATCGCGACGCCGGCGCTCAGGTTCACCGACTTCTCGGGCTCCAGGTCGCTGGCGCCGAGGACGCGGGCCTGCTGCGAGCTGACCGGGAAGGTCTTGATCTCGAACGGCGTCAGGTTGCCGTTGACGTTCACGAAGTTCGTCGCCGTCGCGGAGTAGAACGACTGCTGCAGCGACGGCGCGCGGAAGCCGGTGCTGGCGGCGCCGCGCAGCACGTACCCCGGCGCGAGCGTGAAGCGCGACGACAGCTTGCCGTTGGTGGTCGCGCCGAAGTCGCTGTAGTTTTCGAACCGCCCGGCGACGGCGACCAGGAAGCGGTCGGTCACGTCGGTCTCGACGTCGGCGTAGACCGCCACGTTGTTGCGCGACTGGCTGGTGGCGTCGGTCGGGCGGAAGCCGGGGAAGACCTGCGCCCCCGGGGCGGCGCGCGTCGTCGTCGGCTGGCCGTTGGCGCCGATCACCCGCACGTCGCCGTCCCGCCACGAGTCGGGGTCCCCCTCCTGGATCTCGTACCAGTCCATGCGGAACTCGGCGCCCGCCGCGGTGCGCAGCGCCCGCACCCCCTGCGGCCGGAACTCGCGCGTCAGGTCGAGGTTCGTCGTCGACTGCCGGTCGATCAGCGTGCCCGCGTAGAACTCGCGCGGGCTCGCGTTGCCGAGCGAGGCGTTGTTGCTGTTCTCGATGTCGTAGCGGAACGAGTTGCCGCCGAACACCGTGCTCAGCTCCGCGCGCCACCCGCCGAGCGTCGTGCGCGCGCCCGCCGTGGTCGAGAGGTCCCAGATGCGCGAGGTGATGAGCGGCAGGAAGCCGTCGGGGTAGATCGAGCGCACGGTGCGGTCGTCCTGCGCGCGGCGGAAGAAGCCGGCCGCCTCGCCGTCGCGCCGCCCCACCCCGCCGAACGCGAACAGCTCCAGCCCGCTCTCCAGCGCGTGCCCCGCGTTGAAGAAGCCCACGAGGTCCGTCGTCGCCGCGTCCCCCTGCCGGTGGTTGATCGGCCCGGTGGTGTTCGTGCGCGTGACGTTGCTGCTCGCCTCGGAGAACGACTGCGGGCGCGGGTCGCCGAGCGTGCGGTTGGTCGCGCCGCGGTCGCGGTACTCGACGCCGCCGTGGAGGAAGGAGTTCTGCGCGCGGCTCACCCCGCCGTTCACCGACAGCTGCACCGTCCCGCCGTCGGTCGCCTTGCGGTCGGCGTCGAACTCGCGCGCGTAGGTGGTCTGCGTGCGCCCGGCGGTGGCGGCGAACTCCCCCGCCCCGTTCGACTTGAGGATGATGTTCACGACGCCGGCGATGGCGTCCGACCCGTACTGCGCCGCGGCCCCGTCGCGCAGCACCTCGATCCGCTCGATCATGCTGGCGGGGATCGCGTTCAGGTCGACGGCGGCCTGTCCGCGCCCGATCGAGCTGTTGACGTTCACCAGCGCGCTGGTGTGGCGCCGCTTCCCGTTGATCAGCACCAGCACCTGGTCGGCGCCGAGCCCGCGCAGCGTGGCGGGGCGCACGTGGTCGGTGCCGTCGCTGATGGTGGCGCGCGGGAAGTTCACGCTCGGCGCCAGCTGCTGGAGAATCTGCGCCGTCTCGACGCGCCCGGTGCTGCGGATCTCGGCGGCGCTCAGCACGTCCACCGGCACGGGCGACTCGATCACGGTGCGCGCCTCGGCGGCGCGCGTGCCGACCACGGCGACCGCCTCCAGCGTCGAGGCGGCGCGCTCGAGGCGGAAGTTGACCGTCGCCGCGCCACCGGCGGTGACGGTGACCGAGTCGCGCGCGAGCCCGTAGCCGATCAGGCGCGCGCGCAGCTCGTAGCGCCCGGGGCGGAGCGACAGCCGGTAGCTCCCGTCGCCGCGCGTGACCGCGCCGAGCGGCGTGCCGGTGACCGAGATGGTGGCGCCCTGGATCCCGCCGCCGTCCTCCCCTGTCACGCGTCCGGCGACGGTGCCGGTCGGTTGCTGCGCGACGAGCGGCGCGGCGAGCGGCGCGCCGAGCAGGGTGGCGACGAGCAGCCAGGGGACGGGGCGCGACGGCGGATGGACGTGCGGCATCGGCGGCTCCGGGAACGGGAAAGGGCGGACGCTGACGCGCCCGCCCTGCGACAGTGCCGCCGACCGGGCGCGTCCGCAAGCGCGGAACCGCCCGGCCCCCGTGCACGTTCCGTCAGCCCGCCTTCGCCTCCGCGGCGTCGGCCACCGGCACCAGCGCGCGCGAGCGGATCTCCTCGCGCAGCCGCTCCACGAAGGCGTCGAGCGGCATCGCCTCCTGCTTCTCCCGCCCGCGCGTGCGGACGGTGACCGTCCCCGCCTCGGCCTCGCGCCGCCCGAGGACGAGCATGTACGGCACCTTCATGGTGGCCGCCTCGCGGATGCGGACGCGGTAGTCCTCGTTGCTGCCGGCGTCGAACACCACGCGCACCCCGTCGGCGCGCAGCGTCGCCGCCACGCGCGCCGCGTACTCGTCGTAGTCGGGGGCGATCGGGATCACCGTCACCTGCTCGGGCGCCAGCCACACCGGGAACGCCCCGGCGAAGTGCTCGATCAGGATCGCGATGAACCGCTCCATCGAGCCGCTGACGGCGCGGTGGATGACGACCGGGCGGTGCGGCGCGTTGTCGGCGCCCACGTACGTCAGGTCGAAACGCTCCGGCGCCGCGTAGTCGAGCTGGATCGTGCCGAGCTGCCAGGCGCGCCCGATCGAGTCGTGGACGTCGAAGTCGATCTTGGGGCCGTAGAAGGCGCCGTCCCCCTCCTTGAGCGCGTACTCGCGCCCCGTCGCCTCCAGCGCGCCGCGCAGCGCCGACTCGGCGCGGTCCCACATCTCGTCGGAGCCGATCCGCTGCTCGGGGCGCGTGGCGAACTTGAGCGAGGCCGTGAGCCCGAAGGCGTCGTAGTAGCCGAGGATGAAGTCCATGAGGAACTTCACCTCGTCGACGATCTGGTCCTCGCGCAGGTAGACGTGGCAGTCGTCCTGCGCGAACTGGCGCACCCGCGTCAGCCCCGACAGCGCGCCCGACAGCTCGTTGCGGTGCAGCACGTCGAAGGTGACGTAGCGCAGCGGCAGCTCGCGGTACGAGTGGCGCGTGGAGCCGAAGTACAGGTGGTGCGACGGGCAGTTCATCGGCTTGAGCGACATGTCGTGCTCGTTCGTCTCGTTGTCGAGGACGAGGAACATGTTCTCGCGGTACTTCCCCCAGTGCCCCGACTGCTCCCACAGCTTCTTCGTGAAGAGGAGGGGCGTCTTGATCTCGAGGAAGCGCTCCGCCTGCCGCTCCTGCACGAAGTCGACGAGCGTGTTGTACAGCGACGTGCCGCGCGGCGTCCAGAAGGCCGCGCCCGGGGCGTGCGGGAAGAAGTGGAACAGGTCCAGCTGCTTGCCGAGGAGGCGGTGGTCGCGCCGCTTGGCCTCCTCGATGCGGTGGACGTGCTGCTCCAGCTCCTCCTTCTTGAAGAACGCCGTGGCGTAGATGCGCTGCAGCATCTGGCGCCGGCTGTCGCCGCGCCAGTACGCGCCCGCCGTGGACATCAGCTTGAAGTGCTTGAGCCACGACGTGTCGGGGACGTGCGGGCCGCGGCACAGGTCGACGAAGTCGCCGTCGCGGTACGTCGAGATGACCTCGTCCTCTGGGAGGTCCTCGAGGCGCTCCAGCTTGAGCGGGTCGTCCTTGAAGACGACGCGCGCCCGGTCGCGCGAGACCTCCTCGCGCTCGAAGGCGAGCTTCTCCTGCGCGACCTTTCGCATCTCCGCCTCGAACGCCGCGAGGTCCTCGGGCGTGAACGGGGCGGCGACCTCGAAGTCGTAGTAGAAGCCGTCGTCGATCGCGGGGCCGAAGCCGATCTTGGCGTCGGGGCGGATGCGGCGCACCGCCGTGGCGAGCACGTGGGCGCCCGAGTGGCGCAGCACGGCCAGCGCCTCGGGGCTCTTGTCCGTGAGCACCTTGAACGCGCCGCCCCGGCGCAGCGGCGTGATCAGGTCCTGCACCTCGCCGTCGACCGAGACGGCGACGGCCGCCCGGAGCAGGCGCTCGCCGATGGTCGCCACGACGTCGCGCGGCAGCGTGCCCGCGGGGACGGTGCGCGTGGCGCCGTCGGGGAGCACGAGCGTGAGCGTCGGGGCGTCGGGCGACGCGGCGTCGGGGCGGTCGAGGGTCGAGGACATGCCTGCTGGACGAGCTCGGAGGTGGCCTTGTTCTTGCGCCCGCGCGGCGGCAGCATAGGGTGGTGCGCGGGGTCCCCGCGCAGCGCGGGACAGAGCGCGTAAGCTATTTGGGCACCTTCACCTCCGCCACGGATTCGGCATGGCCACGATTCGCTACCGCGACCGCGACAGCTCCACCTCGGGCGCCCTCTTCGTCGCCGTGGGCGCGCTCGCGGGCATCGCCGCCGGCGTGCTCCTGGCGCAGCGCTACGGCGGGCTCTCGGGGCTCTCGCAGCGCGTGCGCGAGCGGTTCGGCGACGTCCTGGACGACGAGGAGCAGACCGAGACGGGCGCGCGCGGGCGCCCGTCCGCGATGGACGCGCCCGACTACGACGACGAGCCGCTGGGCGACGACGCCGACGAGGGCGAGGTCCTCGAGGAGCGCGTGCTCGAGGCGTTCCGCAACGACCCGATCCTCGCCGAGCGGGCGATCGACATCGGCGCCATCGGCACCGGGATCATCGAGCTCACCGGCTGGGTGCACGCTGACGACGAGACGCACCACGCGGTGACGGTGACGCGCGGCGTGCCCGGCGTCGCCACGGTCGTCAACCGCCTGACGGTGCGCGAGGAGGAGGAGCGCCTCGACGAGCGCGGGCGCCGCTACCGCGCCGGCGACGAGGAGACCTCGCCGCGCTGGGAGGGGATGGGGATCGGGACCGGCCGCCCCCGCCAGGGCACCTCGGACGACCCCGACCGCCACGCCGACCCGAAGCCGATCCTCGAGGAGCGTTGGCAGCGCGAGCAGCGGGCGATCGAGGCCGCCGCCGACGACATCGACGGGCTGGCCGAGCGCCGCGCCGCCACCGAGGGGCTCCCGATGGACCGCACGGGCGGCGCCCCGGTGGCCCCGTCGGGCGTCCCGAAGAGCGACCACGTGGCCGACCCGGCGTCGGCCGAGCCGGTGCTGCGCGAGCAGACGGGGCGGGTGGATCGGAACATTCGGGCGGACTGAACGACGGCGGGGCGTCGAGCGGGGAGCGTCGAGCGTCGAGGGACCCCCCTCGACGCTCGACGCTCCCCGCTCGACGCTTCCTCCCCCGGAAGTCTCCCCGCCGGCACCGCGCTTGCCCTCCTGCGGGCGACACCACACGGAGGAGACCCCGGAATGTCCGAACGCCATAAAGCCCACAACGGGCGCACCGCGCACGGCGACCGCGAGAAGCCGGTCGAGAGCCTGGCCCTCGACGGACGCGACCCGATCGGGACGGCCGCCGCGGCGGACTCGGTCCTCGTCGACGGCGCGATCGCCGACGTCGGCGCCAACGCGACCAGCCGCGCCGACCGGGTGCAGGCGATGATCGACCAGAATCGGGACTGCGTGGACAAGTTCCGGAACCCCGACCCGCCGCCGACCAGGCATCCGTAAGGCGGGAACTCATGGAGCCCCGGGCACTCGCCCGGGGCTTCGTGCGTCCGGGGCGGCGCCCCCCGCTTGGCGCCCTGGGTAGCTTGCGGCATGACCGCGCCCGACGCCCCGACCCCCGCCGAGCTCCCGGCCACCTACGACGCCGCCGCCACCGAGCCGGCGATCTACGCACGCTGGCAGCAGGCCGGCGTGTACACCGCCGACGCCGCCCGCACCACGCGCCTCGGCGGCGACCGCGACCCGTTCGTCGTCCTGATGCCGCCGCCGAACGTGACGGCGGTGCTGCACGTCGGCCACGGGCTGAACAACACCGTGCAGGACGTCGTCACGCGGTGGCGCCGCATGGCCGGCGACGAGGCGCTCTGGCTCCCCGGCACCGACCACGCCGGCATCGCGACGCAGAACGTCGTCGAGAAGCTGATCGCCCGCGAGGAGGGGCGCACCCGGGCCGACCTCGGGCGCGACGCGTTCGTGGCGCGCACCGCGTCGTTCGTCGAGGAGACGGGCGGCGCCATCCTGGAGCAGCTCAAGGCCATCGGCGCCAGCTGCGACTGGACGCGCACGCGCTACACGCTGTCGCCGGAGCTGAGCCGCGCCGTGCGCGAGGCGTTCGTGCGCCTCTACGAGCGGCAGCTGATCTACAAGGGGCACCGCGTCATCCACTGGTGCCCGCGCTGCATGACGTCGCTGTCGGACGAGGAGGCCGAGTTCTCCGAGACGGCGGGGAAGCTCTACCACGTCAGCTACCCGCTGACCGACGACCCGACGCGCACCATCACGGTGGCGACGACGCGCCCCGAGACGATGCTCGGCGACGTGGCGGTGGCCGTGCACCCCGAGGACGAGCGCTACCGCGACATCGTCGGCAAGACGGTCACGCTCCCGGTGGTGAACCGCCCGATCCCGGTGGTGGCCGACGCCTACACCGACCCGGCGTTCGGCACCGGCGTGGTCAAGATCACCCCCGCGCACGACGCCAACGACTTCGAGGTCGGGAAGCGCCACGGGCTCCCCATGCCGGTCGTCATCGACGCCACGGGCGCGATGCGCGACGGCGCCGACTCGGACGGGCGCGTGCCGGCCGACCTGGTGGGCGTGGACCGCTTCGCCGCGCGCGAGGCGGTCGTGGAGCGGCTGCGCGCCGAGGGGCGGCTGGTGAAGGTCGAGGCGCACCAGCACAACGTGCGGCACTGCTACCGGTGCGACACGGTGGTGGAGCCGCGCCTGTCCGACCAGTGGTTCGTGAAGATGGCGCCGCTCGCCGCCCCCGCGCTGGAGGCGGTGCGCACGGGCGCGACGCGCATCCTCCCCGAGCGCTGGGAGGGCGTGTACGTCCACTGGCTCGAGAACATCCGCGACTGGAACATCTCGCGGCAGCTGTGGTGGGGGCACCGCATCCCGGTCTTCTACTGCGACGCCTGCGGCTGGCAGGGCGCGCTGCGCGAGGACCCGCGCGACTGCCCGCAGTGCGCGCTCGACGACTCGCTGCGCCAGGACGAGGACGTGCTCGACACCTGGTTCTCGTCGTGGCTGTGGCCCGTCTCGACGATGGGGTGGCCGGACGAGGAGAGCGCCGACCTCAAGGCGTTCTTCCCGTCGGACGTGCTGGTCACGGCGCCCGAGATCCTGTTCTTCTGGGTCGCCCGCATGATCATGGCGGGGTACGCCTTCCGGGACGAGACGGCGTTCCACACCGTCTACCTGCACGGCACGGTGCGCGACACGCAGCACCGTAAGATGTCCAAGTCGCTCGGCAACGGGATCGACCCGCTGGAGGTCGTGCGCCTGTACGGCGCCGACGCGCTCCGCTGGACGGCGATCGCGGGGCTCGGGATGGGCGCGGACGTCATCCTCGACCACAACGACCTCGAGAAGTCGTTCGCGCCGGGTCGCAACTTCTGCACGAAGCTGTGGAACATCGGCCGCTTCCTGCTCGCCAACGTGGGGAGCGACGCCGTGGCGCCGCTGGCGTCGCTCGACGCGGCGCGGCTCACGCGCGCCGACCGCTGGATCCTCGCGCGCCTCGACCAGGCGGTGGCCGACTGCGACGCGGCGCTCGGCCCCGCGCGCCCCTCGGCGGCCGGCGGCGTGTCGGCGCACGGCGAGGCGCGGTGGCGGGAGCACGAGCACACGGCGGGGCTGCGGCTCAACGAGTACGCCGAGGCGGCGCGCCGCTTCGTGTGGAACGAGCTGGCCGACTGGTACCTGGAGTCGACCAAGGCGCGGCTCTCGGGGGGCGACGCGGCCGACCGCGAGGTCGCGCGCGCGGTGCTGGTGCACGCGCTCGACCACGCGCTGCGCCTGCTGCACCCGGTGGTGCCGTTCATCACCGAGGCGCTCTGGCAGCGCCTCCCGGGGCGCGCCGACGGCGAGTTCCTGACCGTCGCGCCGTGGCCGCGCGCGCGCGGCGCGTCGGCGGCCGGCAACGGCGCGGCCGACGGCGCGGCGGAGTTCGAGCTGGTGCGGGCGGCGGTGAGCGCCATCCGCCAGGTCCGCGCCGACTACGCCGTCGCGCCGGGGAAGCAGGTCGAGGCGGTGCTGGTGTCGGACGACGCGGCGACGCGCGCGGTGTTCGAGACCGAGGCGGCGCTCGCCGGCCGCCTCACGCGCAGCACGCTCACCGTGGCGATGGCCAAGCCGGGCGGCGCGGCGGCGACGCAGGTGATCGCGGGCGGCGCCGAGGTCGTGGTGCCGCTGGCCGGCATCGTCGACCTGGCCAAGGAGCGCGAGAAGCTGACGAAGGAGCTGGCTGACCTCGAGAAGCAGCTGGCCGCGCTGCGCGGGCGGCTGTCGAACGAGGGCTTCGTCTCGCGCGCGCCGGCGCACGTGGTCGAGGCCGAGCGGCAGAAGGAGGCCGAGTGGGGGCGCCGGCGCGACCAGCTCGCGAGCACGCTCGCCGCGATGGGCGGCGCGTGAGGGCGCGCTCGGCCCTGCTGTCGGCCATCGGCGCGGCGTCGCTGGCGGCGGCGTGCGCCTCCCCCGGCATCCCGCCGGGGGGCCCGGAGGACAACGCCCCGCCGCGCCTGGTCCGCCTCTCCCCGGAGACCGGGTCGGTGGGCGCGCGCCCGCGCGAGGTCGTGTTCACCTTCGACGAGGTGGTGAGCGAGACGCCGAGCGGCGCCGGCGTCGGCGGCGCGGGCGGGGCCGGCACCGCGGGCGCGGGCTCGCCGCTGGAGCCGCTCGTGCTCGTGTCGCCGCGCGGCGGCTCGGTCGAGGTGGACTGGAGGCGCGAGCGCATCGCGGTGCGCCCGCGCCGCGGCTTCCGCGACAGCACGACCTACACGGTCACGCTGCTCCCCGGGCTGGCCGACCTCCGGCAGAACGTGCGCGACACGGCGATCGTCGCGGTGTTCTCGACCGGCGGCCCGATCGCGCGCCAGCGCGTCGGCGGCGTCGTCTTCGACTGGGTGAACGGCAAGCCGGCGGCGCGCGCGGTCGTCGAGGCGATCACCGCCGACAGCACCGTCTACTTCACCGTCGCCGACAGCGTCGGGCGCTTCGTCATCCCGAACCTGCCGGCCGCCAGCTACACGCTGCGCGGCACGGTCGACGAGAACGCGAACCGCTCCGCCGACCCGCGCGAGGCGTTCGACACCGCGACGGTCGCCGCGGCGGTGGTGGCGCGCGGCGACACGGCGGCCGCCGAGCTGTACGCGTTCGTCCGGGACACGATCGGGCCGCGGCTCGTGACGGCGACGCCGCGCGACTCGGTCACGCTGCGGCTGGGCTTCGACCGCCCGCTGCTGCCGGGGCAGCCGCTGACGCCCGCCCTCTTCCGCCTCGCGGCCGCCGACTCGAGCGAGGTGCCGATCACGGCGGCGTTCACGGCGGCCGACTACGACTCGCTGAGCGCGCGGCGGCAGCGCGGGACCGCGGACTCGCTGGCGCGCGTGCGAGCCGACTCGCTCGCCCGCCTCACGCGCGTCGACTCCGGCGCCGTCGACCGCGCACGCGCCGACAGCGTGGCCCGCGCCGACTCGGTCGGCCGCGCGGCGCGCGACACGTCGGCGC
>NZ_JARGEK010000479.1 GCF_029211165.1 Roseisolibacter sp. H3M3-2 | reverse complement strand
CTGCCGACCGACGAGGCGGCGGCCGGCGCCGCCGACGAGCGCGGCCGCGAGCGCGCCGCGCTGCTGCGGCTGCTGGTGGACGAGGCGCTGCTCCCGCCAGAGGCGCTCGACGGCGACGCGGCGCTCGTCGACGAGGCGCGGGTGCGCGCGGCCGTGCACGCGCTGCTGCGGCGGACGCCGTCGTGGCTCGTCGGTCTGTCGCTGGAAGACCTGGTGGGCGAGCCCGAGCCGGTGAACGTGCCGGGCGTCGGCACCGACCGCTTCCCGGCGTGGCAGCGGCGGCTCTCGGTCCCGCTGGAGGCGCTGGCGCGCGACTCGCGCGTGCGGGCGGCGCTCGGGCTCGAGCGGGCGTGGGTGCCCGCCGCTGAGGCGGTCGATGGCTGAGCAGCCCGTCGACCCGCGCCCGCTGGCCGGGCCGCCGTTCACGGCGACCTACCGCCTGCAGCTGAACGCCGACTTCGGCTTCGACGCCGCGCGCGCGCTGGTGCCGTACCTCGCGCGGCTCGGCGTCTCGCACCTGTACCTGTCGCCGGTGCTCCAGGCGCGTCCCGGGAGCACGCACGGCTACGACACGGTCGACCCGCGGTGCGCGAACCCCGAGCTCGGGGGGGACGCGGGGTTCGCCGCGCTCGCCGACGCCGCGCACGCGCACGGGCTGGGGGTGCTCGTCGACATCGTCCCCAACCACATGGGGGCCGGGCCGGCCAACCCGTACTGGCTGGACGTGCTCGCGCTCGGCCGCGAGTCGCAGTACGCGCGCTGGTTCGACGTCGACTGGGACGCGCCGCACGCGCGCGGGCGCCTCGTGCTGCCGGTGCTCGGCGACGATCCCGAGGCGGTGCTGGCGCGCGGGGAGCTGAAGCCGGCGCTCCACGGCGACCGGTTCGCGATCCGGTACTTCGACCACGTCTTCCCGCTCGACCCGCGGACGGTGCACCGGCTGTTCGCGTTCTCGCACACGTACCTGTTCCCGCCGTCGGCGCGCGAGGAGTCGGAGGCGTGGGCCCGCGTGCGCGACGCGCTGGTGCCGGCGGGCGGGGCGTCGCCCTCGGCCGCCGAGGCCACGGCGTCGGTGCGCGCGGCGGCGGAGCTGGCCAGCCGCTCGGAGGCGGTGCGGGCGTACGTCGAGTGGGTGCTCGACGTCTTCGCGGCGGGGGACGACGGGCGCTTCCGCCTGCAGGCGCTGCTCGACCTCCAGCGGTGGCGGCTCGCGCACTGGCAGGAGACGCGGCGCGAGCTGCACTTCCGCCGCTTCTTCGACGTCACCGAGCTGGTGGCGGTGCGCGTCGAGGACCCCGAGGTGTTCGCGGGCTACCACGAGTGGCTGCTCGACCGCGTGGGGGAGGGGAGGATCGACGCCGTGCGCGTCGACCACGTGGACGGGCTGCTCGACCCGCGGCACTACCTGTTCATGCTGCGCGACGCGCTCGACGCGCGGCGCCCCGACGAGCGGGTGCCGATCTTCGTCGAGAAGATCCTGTCGCCCGACGAGGCGCTGCACGCGGAGTGGCCGGTGGACGGCACGACCGGCTACGAGGCGCTGAACGAGGTGGAGCGCGCGCTCGTGTCGCCCGACGGGGCGGCGACGCTCGAGCGGTCGTACCGCCGGCTGCTGCGCGCGCGCGCCGAGGTGACCTACGCGCAGGTGGCGGCGCGCGGGAAGGAGCACGTGCTCCGCTCCACGTTCCGCCCGGAGCTGCGGCGGCTGGTGTCGCTGCTCATGCGCGTCGGGCGCGCGCTCGGGGTGACTGCGACGCCGGCGTCGATGAGCGAGGCGCTGCTGCAGCTCGCGGTCGCGCTCCCCGTCTACCGGACCTACGTGCGCCCGGACCCCGACGCCCCCGGCCACCTGCGCGTGGACGCCGACGACCGCGCGCGCCTGGAGTCGGTGGTCGAGGCGCTGATCGCGCGCGGGGTGTCGCGCCCCGAGGTGGTGCGGCTGGTGGCCGACGTGCTGCTCGGCGACGTCCCCGGCCCGGTGCCGGTGAAGGCGGCGCAGCGGCGCGCGGCGAGGGAGGTCGCGCTGCGCTTCCAGCAGGTGAGCGGCCCCGCGACCGCCAAGGGGATCGAGGACACGGCGCTCTACCGCTGGTTCCCCGTGGCGTCGCTCAACGAGGTCGGCGGCGAGCCCGCGCACCCGCTGGGCCCCGCGGTCGATGAGCTGCACGCGGCGCACGCGGTGCGCGCGCGCGTGTGGCCGCGCTCCCTGGTGGCGGCGACGACGCACGACACGAAGCGCTCGGCCGACGCGCGCGCCCGCCTCGACGTGCTGGCCGAGGTGGCGGCGGAGCTGGGCGCGCTGGCGGCGCGGTGGCAGCGGCGGCACGCGCCGCTGCGCGCGCTGGCCGCGCGGCGGCTCGCCCCCGACGCGAACACCGAGTACCTCCTGTACCAGACCGTCGTCGCGGTGTGGCCGGAGGGCGCCGACGCGGTGGACGACGCGCTGACCACGCGGGTCGAGGAGTACCTGCGCAAGGCGACGCGCGAGGCGAAGGCGCAGACGAGCTGGGTCGCGCCGAACGCGGCGTTCGAGCACGGCACCCTGCTGTTCGCGCGCACGCTGCTGCGCGACGAGGCGGGCGCGCCGTTCCGCCGCGAGATGTCCGCCCTGATGCGCCGCGTCGCGCCGGCGGGGCGCTGGAACGCGCTCGCGCGCGTGCTGATCCAGGGCGCGGCCCCCGGCACCCCCGACGTGTACCGCGGCGACGAGCTGTGGCAGCACCTGCTCGTGGACCCCGACAACCGCGGCCCGGTGGACTGGGCCGAGCGCAAGGTGTCGCTGCTGGAGATCGAGCGCGGCAGCCCGGACGCGGCGGCCCTGCTGGCGTCGGCGGCCGACGGGCGGCTCAAGATGCACGTGCTGCGCGCGACGCTGCTGGCGCGGCGCACGGGCCCGGCGCTGTACGGGCTCGGCGCGCACGAGCCGCTGCCGGTCGGCGGCCCGCGCGGCACCCACGTCGTCGCCTTCGCGCGCGCGCACGCCGG
>NZ_JARGEK010000478.1 GCF_029211165.1 Roseisolibacter sp. H3M3-2 | reverse complement strand
CCCGCTGACGTTCGAGGCCGGCGGCGCGTTGCCCGCCGCGTCGACGGTGCTCGCCTCGTGGCTCCCGGCGCGGCGCGCGGCGGCGGTGGACCCGGCGCTGGCACTCCGCGCCGACTGAATCCCTTCATGGAGCACTGCGGGCTGCGGGCTGCGGATCAGAACCCGCAGCCCGCAGCCCGCAGCTCGCGGCGCCCGTCGCGACGGACCTTCCCTCACACCGGCCCCCGGCATGCTCGCGACCCCGCTGTCCACGCTGCGCCGGGCGCTGCTCGCGCTCGCCCGCAGCCGCGGCTACCTGGCCGCCGCCGCCCTCACGCTGGCCGTGGGGATCGGCGCCACCACCGCGCTGTTCGGCGTGGTGGACGCGGTGCTCCTGCGCCCGCTCCCGTACGCCGCGCCCGAGCGGCTGGTGCGCGTGTGGCCCGAGGGGGGCGTGGGCAAGATGACGCTCGCGAGCCTGCAGCGGCGCGCGCGCGCGTTCGCCGCGCTCGAGGGGTGGCAGCCGCCGCAGCCGGTGAGCGACGCGTTCTGGCGCGTGCAGCTCGGCGCCGACGCGCGCGCGGTCGGGCGGCTGGTGCGCGTGGACGGCGTGGCGCACCGCGTGGTGGGGGTGATGCCGCCGAGCTTCCGCCTGCCGGCGCCCGACGTCGCGCTGTGGACGCCGGTGCGCATGGACCCGGCGCAGGTCGCGGACTACACGTGGTTCTGGAACCTGAGCCTGGTCGGCCGCCTGGCGCCGGGCGTCACGGCGGCGCAGGCGCGCGCCGAGGCCCGCACGCTCGTGCCGGCGCTGCGCGGCGAGTTCCCGATGCGCCTCCCCGACGAGTGGGGGGCGACCATGGACGTGCAGCCGATGCAGGAGGCGATCGTCGGCCGCACGCGCGGGACGCTGTACCTGCTGCTCGGCGCGGTGTCGGTCATGCTCGTCGTGTCGATCGTGAACGTGGCCGGGCTGACGCTGGTGCGCGCGGCGCGGCGCGAGCGCGAGCTGACGGTGCGCGCCGCGCTCGGCGCCGGGCGCGGGCGCCTGTTCGGCGAGCTGGTGGCCGAGGGGCTGGTGCTGGCGGGGGTGGTCGCGGCGCTGGGCGCGGCGCTGGCGTGGGCGCTGACGCGCGGCATCGTGCGCATGCTGCCGGCGGGGTCGTCGGGCGTGCTGCCGCGCGTCGAGGAGATCGCGGGGGACCGCCGCGTGCTCGGCGTGGCGGTGCTGGTGGCGGTCGGCGCCGGCGCGCTGTCGACGCTGATCCCGGCGGCGCGCGCCTCGCGCCCGACCGTGCGCGGCGCGCTGGCCGAGGGCGGGCGCGGGTCCGCGGGCGGCCGCGCGCGGCAGCGCACGCTGCGCTGGCTGGTGACGGCGCAGGTGGGGCTCGGCGTGACGCTGGCCGCGGGCGCCGGGCTGCTCGGGCTGAGCCTCCTGCGCCTGCTCGACGAGGACCCGGGGTTCCGCGCCGAGCGGGTCGCGGTGACGGCGGTGCCGCTGCCGAGCGTGGAGCGCGACACGGCGGCGCGGGCGCGCGCGTTCTACGGCGCGCTGCTCCCGCGCGTGCGCGCGATCCCCGGCGTCACGGCCGCGGCGATGGCCACCGGCGTCCCGTTCGACGGGGGCGAGGGGTACGGGCCGATCGACGTCGAGCGGTTCCCGACGCCGCCCGGGGGCTCGCGGCCCAACGTGGCGAACAACACGATCACCGCCGACTACGCGCGCGTGCTCGGCGTGCCGCTGCTGGCGGGGCGCATGCTGACCGACGCCGACCGCGACGGCGCGACGCCGGTCGCGGTGGTCGACGCCGAGGCGGCGAAGGTGCTGTGGGAGGGGATGGATCCGAAAGACGTGATCGGGCAGCGCGTGAAGTACGTCTACCTCGACCAGTGGATCACCGTCGTCGGCGTGGTGGGGAACGTGCGCCGCGACAGCCTGAGCGCGCGCCCGGCGCCGACGCTCTACCGCCCGATCGGGCAGGGGTTCGCCGGGCCGATGCGGCTCGTGGTGCGCGGGACCGCCGCGCCCGAGACGCTGGCGCCGGCGCTGCGGCGCGCGGTGGCGGAACTGGAGCCGACGGTGCCGCTCGGGCGCGTGGAGCCGCTGGCCGGCGTGGTGGCGCGGAGCGCGGCGCGGGCGCGGTTCGTGGCGCAACTGCTGGCCGGCTTCGCGCTGGTCGCCGTCGCCCTGGGCGCGGTCGGCGTGTACGGCGTGGTCGCCTACTCGGTGGCGCGCCGCACCCGCGAGATCGGCGTGCGCTCCGCGCTCGGCGCATCGCCGCTCCAGATCCGCGCGCTGGTGCTGCGCGACGGCGCGCGCATGGCCGCGGCCGGGATCGCGGCGACGCTCGCCGGCGCGCTGGCGGCGGCGGGGCTCGGGTGGGCGTTCCTCCACGGCGTGCGCCCGGTGGAGCCGGCGGTGCTGCTCGGCGTGTCGGCGACGCTGCTACTGGTGGTGCTGGCCGCGAGCGCGCTCCCGGCGCGGCGGGCGGCGCGCGTGGACCCGCTCGAGGCGCTGAGGACCGAGTAGCTGCCACCGGCGACCTGCGACCTGCGACCCAACAGCGGCCGTGAGGTCGCAGGTCGCAGGTCGCAGGACCGACCCACACGAGACGCCATGCTCCCCGATCTCCGCGCCGCCCTCCGCTCGATCGCCCGCGCGCCGCGGCTCGCCGCCACGGTGGTGCTGACCTTCGCGGTCGGCATCGGCGCCAGCACGGCGGTGTTCGCGGCGGTGAACGCGCTGCTCCTCCGGCCGCTCCCGTTCCCGCACGCGGACCGCCTGGTGGACGTGCACGAGTGGAGCGCGACGCGGCTGTGCGACGGGTGCGGGGTCGGGACGTCGTGGGAGACGTTCGGCGACTGGCGCGCGCGGCTGCGCGCGTTCGACGCGCTCGACGCGTACGCGGAGCGCGAGGTGGTGCTGGGGGGCGCGCCGGGGGCGGAGCGGGCGCCCGCGGCGGCGGTGACGGCGGGGCTGCTGCCGACGCTCGGCGAGCTGGTGGCGCTCGGGCGCG
>NZ_JARGEK010000477.1 GCF_029211165.1 Roseisolibacter sp. H3M3-2 | reverse complement strand
GGCGCTGCGCGTCGCGAGCGAGGCGCTGGCCAACCCGCGCCGCCACGCCGACTGCCGCGCCGTGACCGTGACCTGCCGCTACGGGCCCGACGCGCTCACGGTCGTCGTGCGCGACGACGGGCGCGGGTTCGACGCGGCGCGGGTGGCGCCCGAGGGGCACCACGGGATCGCCGGCATGCGCGAGCGCGCCGCGGCCGCCGGCGCGCGCCTCGACGTCGCCAGCGCGCCGGGGCGGGGGACGATCGTGACCCTCGTGATGCCCGCCGCCGACTGACGCAGACCGGGGGCGCGGCCTCAATCGTCGAGGTGCAGGTAGCCGCGCTGCAGCGCCACGGTGACGGCCTCCGTGCGGTCCTCCGTGTCGAGCTTCTGGAAGATGTGCTGCAGGTGGACCTTCGCCGTCCCCGCGGCGAGCCCCAGCACGCTGGCGACCTCGGAGTTGCTGAGCCCCTTGGCCACCAGGCGCAGCACCTCGACCTCGCGGTCGGTGAGGTCGACGCGCGGCGCGTACTCCGCCAGCGCGCGGGCGACGGCGGGGGGGATGGCGCGCCGCCCGGCCGCCACGGCGCGGATGGCCGACGCCAGCTCGTCGACCGGGACGTCCTTCGCCAGGTAACCCGACGCGCCCGCGGTGAGGGCGCGGTGGATGTCGACGTCGCCGTCGTACATGGTCAGCGCGATGATGCGCGCCGCCGGGTCGTCCTGCCGGATCGCGCGGATGGCGGCGACGCCCCCCATGTGCGGCATGCGCAGGTCCATCAGCACGACGTCAGGCCGCAGCGCCGCGTAGCGCTCGACCGCCTCGCGGCCGTCGGCCGCCTCGCCGACCAGCGCGATGTCGGGGGCGCCCGCGAGCATGGCGGCGAGCCCCGCGCGCACCACGCGGTGGTCGTCCACGGTCATCACGCGGATCGTCGGCATGGCGGCAATGTCGCCGGAACCGCCGGGCGCGCAATACGGCGAACGGCATACCGCCCGCCGCCGGCGGGTCGGCCGGCGGCTCAGTAGATCCGGGCGGGACGCTCCGTGCGCACCGGCGCCTCCTCGCGCGGCGCGCCGCCCACGGCGTACGACGCGAACAGCGACAGCAGCGGCCGGGCGGTGCGCCGGCGGCTCTCCTGCGTGAAGCCCGCGCCGGCGACCCGGAAGTCGAGGCGGTCGCCGCGCAGCGGGTCGTTGACGCGCAGCGTCACGCGCCCCCGGTCGCCGGCCAGACGCTGCGTCAGCGCCAGCTCGCTGGTGGACGTCGGCAGGATCTCCCCCTGCTCGACGGCCTGCGCGCTCCGCCGGTAGGCGTAGAGCTGCGCCGAGGTGTGCGCGGCCAGCCGGACGTCGACGGTGAGCCGCGCCGTGGCGTAGGCGCCGCGGCTGCCGGACGCCTCGCCCGCCGTCGCCAGGTGGGCGACGCTCCCCGCCAGCGTCACGACCGTCGCCTCGGTCGGCCGCACGCGCGCGCTGCCGTCGGCGCCCACCGCGCGCGCGCGCGTGAGGTTCGCCGGCGTGGTCGTCGCGCCGCCGTTCGCCGTCGCCGCCTTGAGCTGGCGGATCGGGTCGCGCGTCGCGCGGACGAAGGGCGTCAGCAGCAGCGTCGCGCGCGGGCGGTGCCGCTCCACCCCCAGCTCCAGCTGGTCGGTGACCTCGGGGGCCAGCGCCGGGTTGCCGACGCTCGCGTTGGTGTCGTCGCCGCCCATGAAGAACGGGTTGAGCAGCTCGGCGCCCGGCCGGTTGATGCGGCGCCCGTACGCGAGGCGGTACACGAGCGCGCGGCGCGCGTCGGTCCACGTCCCGCTGACGCTCGGGAAGAGGCGGACGGCCGACCGCGCGCTCGCGGTGTCGAGCCGGACGCGCGTCCGCTCCGCCTCGGCGCGCAGCCCCGCCTCCGCGCGCAGCCCGCCGACGGCGCGCTGCGCGGTGACGTAGCCGGCGTGCACGTCCAGCGCGTGGCGGTACCGCTGCGACCGGCGCGCGTCGAAGTGCGTCGCGTCGTGCGCGGCGTCGACGGTGCGGCGCCGCGACTCGTGGCCGACGCTCACGTCCAGCCCCGCGACGCGCGCGCCGAGGTCGTTGCGCAGGACGCGCTCGCGCTGGCGCGCGGCCATGTCTGCGGTCATGTACGCGTAGCCCGCGACCTCGTCGACGTACGCGCCGACGACCTCCTCGTCGACGAAGCTGACGCGCGCCTCGGACGTGACGCGCACGGCGCCCAGCGCGGCGCTGGCGACGGCGCTCAGCTCCCCCGACGGGATCACGTGCTCCAGCAGGCTGCCGGTGGCGCTCGTCGTCGTGTCGCCCGCCGCGTTGCGGTACGCGAACGCCGAGCGGTTGCGGGACGTGCCGGACATCCACCCGTACGCGCCGCGCAGCGCGAGGGAGGTGGCGCGCGTCGGCGTGAGCGTGCCCCCCGCGAGGACCGTGTGCAGGCGGTGCCGCTCGCGCGCGCGGCTGTCCTGGTCCGTGTGTAGCGGGAGGTCGCCGGGGACGACGCTCCAGCGCGCCGTGCGGGCGACGGTGCGGGGGCGCAGCCCAGACAGCGAGTACGTCGCGTCCCACTCGGCGGCGTCGCCCAGCGCGCCGGCGGCGGCGGCCGAGGCCATGTAGTGGTCGTCGGAGGCCGCGGAGGCGGCCAGCGAGCGCGAGGCGGTGCGCCGCGCCGCGTCGTCGCGGAAGATCAGGTTCACGACGCCGTCGGCGCCGTCCGCGCCCTGCCGCGCCGACGCGGCGGTCCCCGCCTCGACGCGCTCCAGCGCCGACGCCGGCATCTGGCGGAGGAACGCGGCGAGGGCGTCGCCGGCCAGCGCGATGCGGCGCCCGTTCATCAGCACGAGCACGCCGGTGCCGCCGCGCATGCCGACGCGCCCGTCCGCGTCCAGCTCGACGCCCGGCACGGTGCGCAGCAGGTCCGCGATGCTCCCCCCGGCCGCGGCGGCGGACGCGCGCGCGTCGACGACGGTGGTGCCGCTGCGCAGCTCGACCCCGACGCGCTGCGCGGCCGGGCTG
>NZ_JARGEK010000476.1 GCF_029211165.1 Roseisolibacter sp. H3M3-2 | reverse complement strand
ATGGCTACGATCCGACTTAGCGCGGCGGCGCGGGGACGGCGGCGGACGGCCTCGCGGCGGGGGATCGGGGGCGGCTGCATCGGGACGGGGGCCGGCGGTGGCGCGGGTGACGCGATCGGCCCCCCGGCGCGCCATCGGCCGGGGAGCGCGGCAAGGCCCTGCGGGGCCCCTCCAACCTGCGGGTCGCGGCGGGGGGCCGCAATGCGCCGATCGACCCCGGGGCGCGTCACGGCCGCGGCGACGCGGCCGACGGGGCGCCCGCCGGCGGCGCCGCCGGGGCCGGCGAGGCGTGCCAGTGCGCGACCTTCCACTCGCCTCCCTGCCGCCGGAACGCGATCGAGCGGCGCGCGGGCGACTGCTCGCCGAGGTGGAACGAGAGCATCGAGGCGTCGGCGCCGAGCATCTGGAAGACGACGTCGCGGGGGACGAGCCCCTGCACCATCGGGCGCCCGGCGCGCTCGCGGGCGGCGCGGTTCCCCTGGAAGAACTGCTGGAAGACGGCCTCCACCGCGGCCCGCCCGTCGGCCCGCCGCGGCACCTGCGCGAAGGGGAAGAACATCGTCACGTCGCCGGCCAGGTAGCCGCGGAAGCGGTCCCACTGCAGCGAGTCGAACGCGGCCACGAACCCCATCGCGGCGCGGCGCGCCTCCGCCGTGTCGGCCGCCGAGGCGGGGGCGGGGGCGGTGCGGGGGGCGGGGCCCCCGGCGCAGGCGGCGAGGGCGAGGGCGGCGCCGACGAGGGCGGGGAGCGGGCGGCGGGACGGCATGAGGGGGCGGCGGCTGGGGGAGGCGCGGCGGGAAACATCCGATCCCCGCCGGCGTGGGTGGCCGTACGGCGCGCGCCGAGCGAGCGTTTCGGCGCGTCCGCCCGCCCCGCTCCCCTCGCCCCCGCGCCGTGACCGTCCCGTCCGACATCGCGATCGCCCAGTCCGCCCGCCTGCGCCGCATCACCGACGTCGCCGCCGACCTCGGGCTCGCCCCCGACGACGTCGACCTCCACGGCCGGCACAAGGCGAAGCTCCCGCTCGACCTCGCGGCGCGCGCGCCGCGCGGGCGGCTCGTCCTCGTGTCGGCCATCAGCCCGACGCCGGCCGGCGAGGGGAAGACGACGGTCAGCGTCGGGCTCGCGCAGGCGCTGCGGCGCGACGGCGTCGACGCGGTGCTCTGCATCCGCGAGCCGAGCCTGGGGCCGGTGTTCGGCGTGAAGGGGGGCGCGGCCGGCGGCGGCTACGCGCAGGTCGTGCCGATGGAGGACATCAACCTCCACTTCACCGGCGACTTCCACGCGATCGCGAGCGCGCACGCGCTGCTGTCGGCGATGGTGGACAACCACCTGCACCACGGCAACGCGCTGCACCTCGACCCGCGGCGCGTGACGTGGCCGCGCACGATCGACATGAACGACCGCGCGCTGCGCCACGCGGTGGTGGGGCTCGGCGGCGCGTCGGCCGGCCCGACGCGCGAGGCGCGGTGGGTGATCGTGCCGGCGAGCGAGATCATGGCGGTCGTCGCGCTGGCGACCGACCTCGCCGACCTGGAGGCGCGGCTGGCGCGCATCGTCGTCGGCACCGCGGGGGCGTCGCGCGCGCCGGTGACGGCGGGGGAGCTGAAGGCCGCCGGCGCGATGACGGTGCTGCTGCGCGACGCGCTGCGCCCGAACCTCGTGCAGACGCTCGAGGGCGGGCCGGCGCTGGTGCACGCGGGGCCGTTCGGCAACATCGCGCACGGGTGCAACTCGCTGGTCGCGACGCGCGCCGCGCTGGCGCTCGGCGACGTCGTGGTCACCGAGGCGGGGTTCGGCTCGGACCTCGGCGCCGAGAAGTTCTTCGACATCAAGTGCCGCGCGGGCGGGCTGGCGCCGGCAGCGGCGGTGCTGGTGGCGACGGTGCGCTCGCTCAAGATGCAGGGCGGGCTGCCGAAGACGCGCCTCGACGTCGAGGACCTCGACGCGCTGGCGCGCGGGATGCCGCACCTGGCGCACCACGTGGCGAACCTGCGCGGCTTCGGCGTCCCGGTGGTGGTCGCGGTCAACCGCCGCGCCACCGACACCGACGCCGAGCTGCGCGCGGTGCACGACGCGGCGGCGGACCTGGGCGTCCCGGTCGCGCCGTGCGACGTGTTCGCGCGCGGCGGCGCGGGCGGCCTGGAGCTGGCGCGCCTGGTGATGGCGGCGGTGAACGGCAACCCGTCGCCGGCCGCGCCGGCGTTCGCCTACGACGCGTCGCGCCCGATCCGCGACAAGATCGACGCGATCGTGCGGCGCGTGTACGGCGGCGACGGCGCCGACTACGCCCCCGCGGCGGCGCGGCAGATCGAGTGGCTGGAGTCGCACGGCATGGGCGCGACGCCGGTGTGCATCGCGAAGACGCAGTACTCGCTCACCGACGACCCGACGCGACTCTGCCGCCCGACGGGCTTCCGGCTGACGATCAACGAGGTGTGGGGCGCGTCGGGCGCGGGGTTCGTGGTGGCGCGCGCGGGGGACGTGATGACGATGCCGGGGCTGCCCGCGACGCCGGCGGCGGTGTCCATGGGGGTCGACGGGGAGGGGCGGACGTTCGGGCTGTCGTGAGCCGCTGCGGGCTGCGGGCTGCGGATTCGAGACCCGCAGCCCGCATTCCGCCGCCCGCAGCGCCCGGTAAACGGAACGTTGACTTGCACGCGGGCCCGAAACTCTACATAGGTAGAGCAATGCCCCGCCTCACCCGCCCCACCGCCCTCGTCCTGGTCGCGCTCTCGCGCGGCCTCCGCCACGGCTTCGACGTCCTCGACGCGACGGGGCTGGAGAGCGGGACCGTGTACCCGATCCTGCGCCGGCTGGAGGGCGAGGGGTGGGTGCGGTCGCGGTGGGAGGCGGTGCGCGAGGCGCGCGACGCGGGGCGGCCGCCGCGGCGCTACTACGAGCTGACCGGCGCGGGTGCGGAGGCGGTGCGCGAGGCGGTGCGGCTCCACCCCGACGCCGCGGCGGCGTTCGCCCCGGGGCGCGCGGCGCCCCGCCCCGCG
>NZ_JARGEK010000475.1 GCF_029211165.1 Roseisolibacter sp. H3M3-2 | reverse complement strand
CCAGCGCGCGCCCGGGCGCCGCGCCGAGCGCGTCGAGCAGCGCGCGCAGCGCCGCCTCGGCGCGCGGGAACAGCGTGTCGACCAGCAGCGGGCGCGCGTCGGCGCCGCGCGCGTCGGCGCGGTCGACGAGGTACGCGCTCGCCGAATAGCCCATCAGGCGACCGACGCGGGACGCGGCCTCCAGGCGGACCACGTCGCCGTGGCGCTCGACGCGCAGCATGCGCGCACGCTACGCGGCCGCGGCGCGCGGGGAAAGCGGAGCCTGCCGGCCGGCGCGACCTTTGCGCCTCTCCGGGCCGGCGCTATACTCCCCGACACGGGGACGGCGCCCGGCCACTCGCGGTCGGGCGCTCCCCTTTTGCCGTTTCCGGAACCCGGGCAGGTGCTCCCGGCTGGTGACCCCGATGATCGAAGAACTGAAGGCCAAGCTCTCCGACGAGGCCGCGCGTCTGCAGCACGAGCTGAACGTCACGCTCCCGAACGAGATCCGGAAGGCGGTGGAGCACGGCGACCTGCGCGAGAACTCCGAGTACAAGGCGGCACTCGAGCGGCAGCAGTTCGTGCAGGCGCGCCTCGGCCACCTGCACTCGCGCCTCAGCAAGCTGTCGTCCATCGACCCGTCGCAGATCCCCGAGGACCGCGTGGGCCTCGGGTCGATCGTCGTCGTCGAGGACGAGAAGAACGGCGCGCGCGAGACCTACAACCTGGTGTTCGGCGACGCGATCGAGTTCCAGGAGGGGTTCGTGTCGATGGGCTCCCCGATCGGGCGCGCCCTGCTCGGCAAGGCGGTGGGCGAGGTGGCGATCCTGAAGCTCCCCGCCACCACGCGCCGCCTCAAGGTCATCGAGCTGACGACGATCCACCAGCAGTAGGCGACGCGCCGCGCTCCTCGGCGCGCTGCCGCTGCGCGGCGTAGGCGCTGACGACCGCGTCCACCGCCTCGCGCGGGTCGTCGGTCATGATCATCAGGTCCAGGTCGCCCGGGGAGATCTTCCCCTCCTGCAGCACCCGCGTCTGCAGCCAGCGCACCAGCCCCGCCCAGTAGTGGCGCCCGAAGAGGACCACGGGGAACTGGTACATCTTCCCGGTCTGGATCAGCGTCACGGCCTCGAACAGCTCGTCGAGCGTGCCGAAGCCGCCGGGGAAGATGATGAAGGCGACCGAGTACTTGATGAACATCGTCTTCCGCACGAAGAAGTAGCGGAAGTTGACGAGGGTGTCGACGTACGGGTTGCTCCCCTGCTCGAACGGGAGCTCGATGTTGCACCCGACCGAGTGGCCGCCCCCCTCGCGCGCGCCCCTGTTGCCGGCCTCCATGATCCCGGGGCCGGCGCCGGTGATGACGTCGAACCCCGCCTCGGCGAGCAGGCGCCCGACCTCGACGGCGGCGTGGTACTGCGGGTCGTCGGGGCCCGTGCGCGCGGAGCCGAAGATCGTCACGCCGCGGCGCACGGTGCTGAGCGTGTCGAACCCCTCGATGAACTCGCCCATGATGCGCATGACGCGCCACGGGTCGGAGCGGGTGAAGTCGGCCGGCGCGCCGCGCCCGTCCTCCTTCGGCAGCGCGAGCAGCTTCTCGTCCTCGGTCACCGCCGGGTAGTCGCGGATCGACTCGTCGACGGCGACGCGCGTCGCGCCCTTGGAGCGCAGCGTGGGGCCGGCCTCCCCGGCCGGGGGCGTGCGCCCCGCCTTGCGGTGCCCCTCCTCCGTCCGCTCGCGCGCCCCCTCGCGCGCCGAGCGCTCCGCCTCCTCCAGCACGTCGGGGCTGGCGCGCTTGCCGGTCGCGGTGCGCGGCTTCCCGGTCGCCTTCGTCGCCGCCTTCGTCGCCGCCTTCGTCGTCGCGGTCTTGCCCTTGGGCGCGGCCTTCCGGGCGGTCGTGCTAGCTTTCTTCATCGGTCTCCTGGCCGGGTGCGGGGAAGGTTACGCCGCCCCTCAGGAACCGCGCCACCTCCGCCGCCGCCCCGCCCGCCGTTGTCCCTGGTCGTCATCCTCGTCGCCGACGGCGCGCGTCCCGACGCGCTCGCGCGCGCCCTCGACGCGGGCGCCCTCCCGGCCCTCGCCCGCCTGCGCGCCGAGGGGGCGCTGTCCACGGTGGCGTCCGCGTTCCCGTCGGTCACGGGGCCCGCCTACGCGCCCTTCCTCATGGGGCGCTTCCCGGGCCCGATCGGGCTCCCCGGGCTGCGGTGGTTCGACCGCGCGCGCACGCGCGCCACGCGCCCCGACGCCGCGCGCAGCTACGTCGGCGCCGAGATGCGCCACGTCGACCGCGACCTCGCGCCGGGCGCGCCGACGCTGTTCGAGCTGGCGGGCCCCGGGCTCGCCGCGCTCAACGTGATCGGGCGCGGGCTGCCGATGCCCGACCCCCTCGCGCGCGCCGCCGACTTCACGCTGCGCGCCGCGCGCACGCACTTCAGCGGCAACGTCGCCGGGTGGCTGCGCATCGACCGCGACATCGGCGGGCAGGTGGCGGCGCGCGTGCGCGCGGGGCGCGCCGCCGGCGCCGCGCCGCGCGTCGTCTTCTGCGCGCTCACCGGCATCGACAAGACGTCGCACCAGGCGGGGCACGACGCCCCGATCGTCGGCGGCGCGATGGCGATCGTCGACGAGGTGGCCGCCGAGCTGCGCGCCGACGCCGAGCGCGGGGGGTGGTGGCGCGACACGCACCTGTGGGTGGTGAGCGACCACGGGCACTCGCCGGTGCGCGCGCACGACGACCTCGCCGACTGGTTCCGCGCGCGCGGCCACCGCACCGTCGCGCACCCGTTCACGATGGCGCCGGGACGCGAGGTCGCGGTGATGGTGAGCGGCAACGCGATGGCGCACGTCTACCTCGAGCTGTCCCGCCGCGAGCGCCCGTGGTGGCCGGCGCTGCGCGACCGCTGGGGGCAGGCGCTCGACGACCTGCTGGCGCGCCCCGCGGTGGACCTGCTGCTGCTGCCGCACGCGCCCGACGCGTTCGAGGGGCGCGGCCGCGGGCGCGGCGAGGCGTGGGTGCGGCGCAC
>NZ_JARGEK010000474.1 GCF_029211165.1 Roseisolibacter sp. H3M3-2 | reverse complement strand
CGGCCTTGGTGCGTCCGCGCGCGGCGCGGCGGGCGGGCGGCGTCGCGTCGTCCGCCCCGCCGCCGTCGGCGCCGCGGCCGTCGTCGTCCTGGGCACTCATGGCAGCACGCTCCCGAGTCCGAGCAGCGACAGCTCGGCGGCGGCCAGCCCGCTCGCGCCGCCCACCGTCGCCGCGTTCACGATCGCCGCGCCCTCCGCGGTCGCGCCGGTCCACCCCATCCGGCGCTCCACCCCGTGGCGCAGCAGCATGAGCGAGAACCCCTCGACCGTCACCGCCGCGCCGTCGACGGTCGCGACCTGGCCGTCCACGGTGTCGATCAGCTTCGTCCACACGCCGGGCGACGCGACGGTCGGGAGGGTGAACGCCTCCGCGTCGAAGCCGGCGTTGATGAGCAGGAGCATCGTGTCCCCCTTCACCGGGCGCCCGCGCTCGTCCGTCTCGTCGGCCGCCTCGCCGTGGATCAGCATCCCCAGCGCGCGGCGGTCGGGGTCGTGCCAGTCGCGGTCCGTCATCTCGGCGGCGTCCGGGCGGAGCCACGTGAGGTCCTTCACCCCGGCGGCGCCCACCGGGCGCCCGCGGAAGAAGCTGCGGCGCCGCAGCACCGGGTGCACGTGCCGCAGCGCGATCACCCGGCGCGTGAAGTCGAGCAGCTCGCGCTGCCACGGCTCCAGCGACCAGTCGACCCACGACAGCGCGTTGTCCTGCGCGTAGGCGTTGTTGTTCCCGCGCTGCGTGCGTCCCAGTTCGTCGCCGTGCGACAGCATCGGCACGCCCTGCGAGAAGGCGAGCGTCGCGAGCATGTTGCGCATCGCGCGCCGCCGCCGGTCGATCACCGCCGCGTCGTCCGTCTCCCCCTCGACGCCCCAGTTGCGACTGAGGTTGTCGTCGTGCCCGTCGCGGTTCCCCTCGCCGTTCGCGTCGTTGTGCTTGCGCTCGTAGCTCACGAGGTCGCGCAGGGTGTAGCCGTCGTGCGCGGTGACGAAGTTGACGCTGGCGTACGCGGCGCGGTCGCTCCAGGCGTAGATGTCGCTGGAGCCCGACAGCCGCGACGCCACCTCCCCCACCACCCCGCGGTCGCCGCGCCACAGCCGGCGCATGCAGTCGCGGTACTTGCCGTTCCACTCCGCCCACCCGACCGGGAAGTTGCCGACCTGGTAGCCCCCCGGGCCGATGTCCCACGGCTCGGCGATCAGCTTCACGCGCGAGAGGACGGGGTCCTGGTGGATGATGTCGAAGAACGCCGACAGCCGGTTCACGTCGTACAGCTCGCGCGCCAGCACCGGCGCGAGGTCGAAGCGGAAGCCGTCGACGTGCATCTCGGTGACCCAGTAGCGGAGCGAGTCCATGATGAGCTGGATCGTCCGCGGGTGCATCATGTTCAGCGAGTTGCCCGTCCCCGTGAAGTCCATGTAGTACCGGGGGTTGTCGGGCATCAGGCGGTAGTACGCCCGGTTGTCGACGCCGCGCAGCGACAGCGTGGGGCCCATGTGGTTCCCCTCGCCGGTGTGGTTGTACACCACGTCGAGGATCACCTCGATCCCCGCCGCGTGCAGCTTCTTCACCATCGTCTTGAACTCGTACACCTGCTGCCCGTACCGCGCCTCCTCGGTCGCGTAGCGGATGTCGGGCGCGAAGAAGGCGATCGAGTTGTACCCCCAGTAGTTGGTCAGCCCGCGCTCGGCGAGGTGGCGGTCGACCACGAAGTGGTGCACGGGGAGGAGCTCGAGCGCGGTCACGCCCAGCGAGAGCAGGTGCTCGACGATCGGCTCCGACGCCAGCCCGAGGTACGTGCCGCGCAGCGCCGGGTCGACGTCGGGGTGCTGCATGGTCATCCCCTTGACGTGCGCCTCGTAGATGACCGTGCGGTTCCACGGCGTGCGCGGCGGCCGGTCGTCCTCCCACGTGAAGGCGCTGTCGATCACCACCGACTTCGGCGTCCCCGACGCGTCCTCCTGCGGGTTCGGCTCCAGGTCCTCCTTCGGCCCGCCGACCTTGTACGCGAACAGCGCGTCGCTCCACCCGATGGTGTTGCTGACCGCCTTGGCGTACGGGTCGATCAGCAGCTTCGCGGCGTTGAAGCGGTGCCCCTGCTCGGGCGCGTACGGCCCGTGCACCCGGTAGCCGTACAGCTGGCCGGGACGCACGTCGGGAAGGTAGCAGTGCCACACCTGGTCGCTGCGCTCGCGCAGCGGGATGCGCACGCGCTCGCGCGCGTCGCCCGGCGCGTCGAACAGGCAGAGGTCGACGCCGGTCGCGTTCTCGGAGAACAGGGCGAAGTTCACCCCCGCGCCGTCCCACGTGGCGCCCAGGGGGAAGGGCTGGCCGGGCCAGATGCGCATCAGCGCACCTCGGCGGCCAGGAGGGCCTGCAGCCCGCGGAGCGGGATCGGGAGCCAGTCGGGGCGGTTCCGCACTTCGTAGTTCAGTTCGTAGAAGAGCTTCTCGAGCTCGAACAGGCGGGCGAGCGCGTCGGCGGCCGCCGCGCCCGCCGGGAGGTAACCTGGCGCCGACGGCGTGCCGCCGGCCACGTAGGCGTCGTGGAAGGCGGCGCGCGCCGCGCGCTCCCAGGCGTCGGCTCGGGCCGGGTCGCCCCCGCCCTCGCGCAGCGCGGTCGCGGCGGCGTACCCGAACGAGCGGAGCATCCCGGCCACGTCGCGCAGCGCCGAGTGCCGAGCGCGGCGCTCGGCCAGCGGGCGCGCCGGCTCGCCCTCGAAGTCGATGACGGCCAGCGCGCCGTCGCCCGCACGCAGGACCTGCCCGAGATGGTAGTCGCCGTGGTGGCGGATGCGGGCGCCGGCGTCGTCGCCGACCCTCGCCACGAGGGCGTCCAGCCGCCCGCGCAGCTCGTCGGCGCGCGCCGCCAGCGCGCCGAGCGCGGCGCGCGCCTCCGCGAAGCCGGCGCCGTCCGGGGCGCCGGGGCGCGGCTCGACCGCGGCCAGCGCCTCGTCGAACGCGGCGACCGCGGCGTCGCGAAGTCGGATCGTAGCCATGTCGTTCTGTGAG
>NZ_JARGEK010000473.1 GCF_029211165.1 Roseisolibacter sp. H3M3-2 | reverse complement strand
GCCGGCGTGCGCCCGGCGCCCGTCGTCGCGGCGGCCGCGGCGCGCGTCGAGTCGGGGCGCCGCGGTGCGGGGGCGGGCGCGTTGTTCCACCCCAGCCACGCGCCCCAGATCCGGTACGTGTTGTCGCGCCAGCGCATCGGCAGCTCGGCCTCGCGCCAGGTCGAGAGGCTGTCGCCGCGGATCGTGACCCCCGGGGCGGCGCCGCGCGTGACGTCGATGCGCGTGTCGAACGACGTGAGCGGCTTCACCGACGCGTCGGCGTAGGCCGTCTGGTACATCGCGTCGGGGAGCCAGTCGCCGGCGCCGCGGTGGTCGCGGAAGAGCGGCAGGTACTCGCGCTTCCCGCGCAGCGACGCCTCCAGGAAGCCCGTCATGAACACCAGCGCCATCTTCCGCTGCGCCTCGGGGGCGATGAGGCCGCGCAGGTCGAGGAAGCGCGCGCTCAGCTTCCCGTTGTCCTTGTTCCCCCAGACGGTGTTCCACTGGCCGTGGTTGGCGCGGTACATCCACACCGCGCTCTTGAACCACGGGCCGCCGTCGGTGTAGCGCACGCGCTCCCACTGGCGCAGCCCGTTGTACGACGACACGTCGCCGTCGTGCGAGCCGTGGAGCAGCAGGTAGCTCACGTTCTCGAGCGGCGTCCCCTGGCCCGCGGGGCGGTACTGCCCGTCGACCGGCGCGATCGCCACCAGCGCCTTGATCGGGAAGCCGTAGTCGAAGGTGACCGTGGCGTCGTCGGGGTAGTGCTTGAGGCGGTTGAACGCCGACGCCACCGCGACCGCCTCGCCGCCGCGCGAGTGCCCCATGAGGGCGATGTTCTGCATGTCGACCTTCCCGCGCAGCGGCGAGTCGACGCTGTCGGCGAAGCGGCGCCACGCCTTCAGGTGCTCGAGCAGCATCCACCCGCGGGCGTCGTTCTCGTTGCGGATCCCGCCGTTGAGGAAGTTCTCGTCGACCGAGACGAGGATGTAGCCGCGCGACGCCAGGTGCTCCCCCAGGTAGCCGTACCCCGGGTCGGAGAAGTCCTTCATGTCGTGGTTGCCGTGCACCACGAGCACGAGCGGGAAGGGGCCCGGCCCGTCGGGGTACCACACGCGCCCGTTGACCGGGAACGCCTTGGCGTCGAAGCCCCAGTACTTCTTCCGCGACGCGGCGGCGGCCGGCTCCAGCGACACGAAGGGCGACGCGTCGACGGCGCGCGTCCTCATCGTCACCGAGTCGCGGAACGCCGCGCGGCGGCGGTCGGTGCCGCTCCCGTAGGTGAGCGTGCGCACGGCGAACGCGCCGCGCTGCGTCGGGTCGGGGGCGGCGATGGTCTGGCGCGCGAGGACGGTGGTGGCGTCGTCCTTCGCGAGGGTGAGCGGGCCCGCGCAGGCGGCGAGGAGGGCGGCGAGGGCCAGGCGGCGGGGGCGCATGGCGCCAATGTACGGTCCGGGCGCGCGCTCCGTGTCACCGCGGGCCGCTACCTTGTGCGGCATGACCCGCCCACACGCCGCCTTCGCCGTCGCCGCCCCCGGCCTCGCCCCGCTCGTCGCCGAGGAGCTGCGCGCGATCGGGGTGCGCCCCACCGCCGTCGACGAGGCCGGGGTCGCGTTCGCGGCGCACGACACCGGGATCTGGGCGGCGAACCTGCGCCTGCGCACGGCCAGCCGCGTCCTCGTGCGCCTCGCCGAGTTCCGCGCCGAGGACTTCCGCACGCTGGAGCGCGAGGCGCGCGCGGTGCCGTGGGAGGCGTTCCTCGCGCCGGGGGCGGCGCCGGCGCTGCGCGTCACCTGCCGCAAGTCGCGCCTGTACCACTCGGGCGCGGTGGCGGGGCGGGTGGCCGACGCGATCGCGCACCGCATCGGCGGGCCCGGAGCGTGGGCGACCGCCGCGCCCGACGAGGACGACGAGGGGGACGACGAGCCGGGGGCGCCGCTGGTGGTCGTGCGCTTCGTCCACGACGTCTGCACGGTGAGCGTGGACAGCTCGGGCGCCCTGCTGCACCGGCGCGGCTACCGGCAGGCGGTGGGGCGCGCGCCGCTGCGCGAGACGCTCGCCGCGGCGATGCTGCTGGCCGCCGGCTACGACGGCTCGGCGCCCCTCGTCGACCCGCTGTGCGGCGCCGGGACGATCCCGATCGAGGGGGCGCTGATCGCACGCGGGATGGCCCCGGGGCGGCACCGCCGCTTCGCGTTCGAGCGGTGGCCGCGCTTCGACGCCGACCGCTGGCGGAGGATGCTCGCCGAGGCCGACGAGCGGGCGCTGCCGGGAGCGCCGCACCCGATCCTGGGGAGCGACCGCGACGCCGGGGCGATCGAGGGGGCGGCGGCCAACGCCGAGCGGGCCGGGGTGGGCGGGGACGTGCGCCTGGAGCGGCGCGCGCTGTCGGCGCTCGAGCCGCTGCCCGCGCGGGGGTGGGTCGTCACGAACCCTCCGTACGGCAAGCGGGTAGGGGACTCGGAGGCGCTCCGCGACCTGTGGGCGCGGCTCGGGGACGTGCTCCGCGTGCGGGCGCCCGGGTGGCGGGCGGCGCTGCTGGGGCCGGACACCGCCCTCGAGCGGCAGTTGCGCATGCCGCTGGCGCCGGCGCTCCGGACTACGAACGGGGGGATCCCGGTGCGGGTGCTGGTCGGCGACGTGCCGGCCGATCCGGCGCCCCACGACGAGGGGTAGGACGGACGGAGATCGCCCGGGCAGGCGAGCACGACTGGCGCGCTTGTTGCCGAGCCCGGGTCACACTCTCCCCGATCGACGGCGCGCTCCCTCCGCCGCCGCGTCGCACGCTGCCGGCCGCCCCTCGCGGGGTGGGTCCGGCGGCGTGCGTCCCTCCCGTGTTCCCAGCTACGGACATCACCGTGCGTCGTCCCGCCCGCACCGACGACCGCGAGGGGAAGCGCTCCCAGCGCTCCGCTCCCGCCCGCCCGACCGCCCGCGCCAAGGACGCGGTCCGCACCCCCCGCCGGCGCGCCGCCGCCGAGTCGACGACGCCCCAGCCGCCCGCCGGCCGCGGCCGCCGCAAGAGCGCGCG
>NZ_JARGEK010000472.1 GCF_029211165.1 Roseisolibacter sp. H3M3-2 | reverse complement strand
TCCTGCTCGCCCAGAGCCTCCGCGCGCTACCAAATCTTTGACAATCGCCCAGATCCGATCCGTCTCATCCGTTCTCCTGGTAGTTCAACCGCGACACCAGCCACTCCCCCGCGTCGTCGAGCGCCTGCGTGGGGAGGTAGTGCCCGGCGTCGTACCACCGAATCTCCTTCGGCTCCTGCGCCGCGTCGAACAGGCGCTGCGCCTGCGCGGCCGTCACCGTCGGGTCGCGGCGGCCGTGGACCATGAGCAGCGGGCGTCCGTCGAAGCGGCGCACGGCGCGCAGCGGGTCGGCCAGCGCGCGCACCACCGCGGCGAACGGCGTCCCTTCCGGCAGGTCGCCGCCGGCCGCCAGCACCAGCGCGCGCACGCGCGGCTCGGCGGCCGCGACCTGCACGCCGAGGAAGGAGCCCATCGAGTAGCCGACCACCGCGAGGCGGTCGCGGTCGACCTCGGGGCGGGCGCCGAGGTAGCCGAGGGCGAGCGTCGCCTCGCGCTGGGCGTCGCGCCAGGCGCCGGCGAGGGCGAGCGGGTTGCGCCCGAACGTCGAGCGGTCCACGCGCCCCTCGGCCACGCGCTCGCCGTGCAGCGGCAGGTCGATCGCCAGCGTGGCGAGCCCGCGGCGCAGCAGCGCGGCGCCCACCGTGTCGGCCATCTGCTCCTTGCGCGACGTGAAGCCGTGCAGGAGCACCGCGCCCGGCGCCGACGCGGCGCGCGACGCGGCCGCGGGGAGGAGCAGCACCGCCGGCACGCGCGCCGCCGCGCCGTCGGGGCCGAACGCCAGCTCGGCGCGGCGGCCGCCGGCGACCGCGCGCTCGCCGCGCACGTCGTGGGCGAGGCGCACCGCCATCGGCCCGGCCCTACGGCGCGTTCTCGGGGACGATCGCGTGCGGCGCCCCGCCCGTCTCCTCGTCGTGCCCCGGCTGCCAGTCGCCCCGCGTCGCGCGCTCCATCGCCGCCAGGTCGAACTTGGGCGTGCGGTCCATGAACAGCAGCCCGTTCGCCTCCTGGTAGGTGTCGGTGAACTGCGTGTAGCAGAACCCCGCGAACAGCCCGATCTGGTTCACCGCGCGCAGCAGCGCCGCGTACTTCTCCTGGAACTCGCGCGCCGTGCGCGACCGCGAGTAGCCCCACGTGCGGTCCTCGTCGGCGGCGTAGGCGATCCCGCCGAACTCGGTGAGCACCACGGGCAGCTTGGCGTGCGTCTCGACGTCGTTGAGCACCAGGATGCGGTGCCCCGGGCGCTCGCGGGCGAAGATCTGCGGCAGCTCCAGCTCGGGGCGGTAGCGGCGGCGGATGCGCTCCGGGTCGTGGTCGTAGTCGTGGATCCCCACCAGGTCGGTGGCCACGCTCTCCCACCCGTCGTTCCCCACCACGAGGCGCGACGAGTCCACCGTGCGCGTGAGGTGGTACATCGCCTCCACCCAGTGCCGCTGCTCGGGCATCGACGGCAGGTCGGGGACGCCCCAGCTCTCGTTGAACGGCACCCACGCCATGATGCACGGGTGGCTGGCGTCGCGCCGCATCACGTCGAGCCACTGCGTCGTCAGCCGGTCCACCGCGCGCCGCGTGAAGCGGTACGGCGACGGCATCTCCTCCCACACCAGCAGCCCGAGGCGGTCGGCCCAGTACAGGTAGCGCGGGTCCTCGATCTTCTGGTGCTTGCGCACCCCGTTGAACCCCATCGCCTTCGCCATCACCACGTCGCGGCGCAGCGCGGCGTCGCTCGGCGCCGTCAGCCCCGTGTGCTCCCAGTACCCCTGGTCGAGCACGAGCTTGAGGTGGTACGGGCGCCCGTTGAGGACGAAGCGGTCCCCCTGGATCCCGATCTGCCGGATCGCCGTGTAGCTGCGCACCGCGTCGAGCCGCTCGCCGCGCTCCCCCCACAGCTCCAGCTCCGCGTCGATCAGCGTCGGCTGCTCGGGGCGCCAGAGCAGCTCGTTGCGGAAGTCGTCGATGCCGGGGTCCGACAGCGCGATGCGGCGGTGCACCTCGCCGGCCACCAGCTGGTACGTGTCGTCGGCCAGCAGCTGCCCGTTGGCCGTCAGCCGCACCTTGAGGCGCAGCCCCGCGCGCCGCTCCCCGGCCAGGTGCAGGTCGAGCCCCACCGCCCAGTGCTCGAGGCTCCCCGTCCAGCGGATCCCGCCGATGCGCGTCGGCGGCACCTTCTCCAGCCACACCGTCTGCCAGATCCCCGACGTGCGCTGGTACCAGATCGAGTGCGGCTCGCGCTGCCAGTCCTGCTTGCCGCGCGGCTTGGCGAGGTCGTGCGGGTCGTCGTGCGCCTGCACCACCACCGTCTGCGGGCCCCCGTCGCGCAGCGCCTCGGTCACGTCGACCGAGAACGGGGTGTACCCGCCCTCGTGCTCGGCGAGGCGCACGTCGTTCACCCACACCGTCGCCTGGTAGTCCACCGCGCCGAAGTGGAGCAGCAGCCGCTCCCCCTCGCCCAGCGACGGCGGGTCGAAGGTGCGGCGGTACCAGCAGGCGAGGAAGAAGTCCTTCATCTCCACCCCGCTCGCCGGCGTCTCCGGGGCGAACGGCACCGCGATGCTGCGGTCGAACGCCACGTCGGCCGGGGTGCGCCAGCGCCCCTCCACGTCGAGCGCGAAGTCCCACGTCCCGTTGAGCGACCACCAGTCGGCGCGCTCGAGCTGGGGGCGGGGGTAGGCGTGCGCCGCCGGGTCGGCGACGAGGAAGTCGGGGAGCGGGCGGGACATGCGGAGCGGTCGGAGGGGTCGGGCGCGCGCGACAGCCGCGCGACAGCCGCAAGGGGCACGCCGCGTCGGGGCCGCCCCCCGCCCACCCGGCGAACGGATCGTCAACGCCCCGGCACGCCCGCGGCCCGGCTCGGCGCCTAGATTGGGGGCGCCCCGGCCGAGCCGGCCGGTCCCCCCCTCCTCCCCTCCGGATGCCGCAGTCCTCCCTCACCGGACGCGTCGCGCTCGCCGCCGCGCTGGCCGCCCTCGGGGCGTGCCGCCCCGCCACGCCCAGCACGGCGCCCGCGCCGCAGCGCCCGAACGCCG
>NZ_JARGEK010000471.1 GCF_029211165.1 Roseisolibacter sp. H3M3-2 | reverse complement strand
GATCTACTGCGCGTAGTGCTTGGCGAGTTGGATGTAGTCAAGCGACTGAAGGCCAGTGGGGGATGCCTGGGCACACGGAGGCGAGGAAGGGCGCGGTAAGCTGCGATAAGCCGGGGGGAGCCGCACACAGGCTGTGAGCCCCGGATGCCCGAATGGGGAAACCCGTCGGCCAGGAATGGCCGTCACTTGCGCAAGCAAGAGCGAACCCGGGGAACTGAAACATCTCAGTACCCGGAGGAAGAGAAATCAACCGAGATGCCCCCAGTAGCGGCGAGCGAACGGGGCGGAGCCCAAACCGCACTCCTTGTGGGTGCGGGGTTGTAGGACCCACGGACGGTGCGTGCGAAGTCAGTCGAAGTCCGCTGGAATGCGGCGCCACAGACGGTGACAGCCCGGTAGGCGAAGACGAGGTGCATGCGCTAGTGGTGTTCCTGAGTAGCGCCATGGTCCCGAGGAACGTGGCGTGAAGCTGGGGGGACCACCCTCCAAGGCTAAAGACTCCCGTGTGACCGATAGTGGACGAGTACCGTGAGGGACAGGTGAAAAGCACCCCAGTGCGGGGAGTGAAACAGAGCCTGAAACCACTGGCCTACAAGCGGTAGGAGGACGGTACGTCGCAAGGCGTACGCGTCTGACTGCGTGCCTTTTGCATTATGATCCGGCGAGTTACGCCTCGGCAGCGAGGCTAAGTGGCGCAGCCACGGAGCCGCAGCGAAAGCGAGTCCTGTCACGAGGGCGAGTGGAGTTGCCGGGGGTAAACCCGAAGCCAGGGCGATCTACCCATGAGCAGGGTGAAGCTGGGGTAACACCCAGTGGAGGCCCGCACCGGTATGGGTTGAAAACCGTTCGGATGACTTGTGGGTAGGGGTGAAAGGCCAATCAAGCCTGGAGATAGCTGGTTCTCCCCGAAATCTATTGAGGTAGAGCCTCGAGGCTGGCGCCTTGTGCGCCGTATGTCGGCCGGGGGTAGAGCGACTGGATGGGCGCGGGCTGGCGTGGCCGGTACCAACCCCAACCAAACTCCGAATACCGGACCGATGGACCTCGGGAGGCAGTCGCTGAGCGATAATGTCCAGCGGCGAGAGGGAAAGAACCCAGAGCCACAGCTAAGGCCCCGAAGTGGCCGCTGAGTATAGCGAAGGATGTGTTCCTACTTTGACAACTGGGAGGTTGGCTTAGAAGCAGCCACTCCTTTAAAGAGTGCGTAATAGCTCACCAGTCCAGTGGGGATGCGCCGAGAATGGTCGGGATTAAGCGGCCCGCCGAAGCTTGGCCTTCGTGCGTCTGCACGAGGGGTAGGGGAGCGTTCCGGGAGCGACGAAGGCGCCGGGGAACCGTTGCGCTGGAGCGACCGGAAGTGAGGATGCCGGACTGAGTACGCGCAAATGCGGGTGAGAACCCCGCACACCGTAAGCCTAAGGTTTCCTGCGCCATGGCAATCAGCGCAGGGTGAGGCGGCCCCTAAGGCGAGGCCCCAGAGGCGTAGCCGATGGACAACGGGTGAACATTCCCGTCCCGTCTTACGACGTTGAACTGCAGAGGGACACCGGAACGAAGCGGGCGCGGTCTTGTGGATTGACCGTCTAAAGCCGTAGGCCGAAAGGCCGAGAGCCCATGGGGAGATGGAGCTTCGGCTCCGTCAAGTCTCGTAGAGTCGACGGGCGAGAAAAGCTCTGCAGGGAGTCGTACGACGACCGTACCGCAAACCGACACAGGTAGGCGAGGCGAGTAGCCTCAGGTGCACGAGTGAGACGTGGTCAAGGAACTCGGCATAATGATCCCGTAACTTCGGAAGAAGGGATGCCCCCCCGGGTCAAGGCCTCGCGCCGCAGCCTGAGGGGGCCGCAGTGAATCGGCCCAAGCGACTGTTTAGCAAAAACACAGGTGCATGCCAAGCCGCACAAGGCGCCGTATATGCACTGACGCCTGCCCGGTGCCGGAAGGTTAAGGGGAGGGGTTAGGGCGCAAGCCCGAAGCTCTGAGCCGAAGCCCCGGTAAACGGCGGCCGTAACTATAACGGTCCTAAGGTAGCGAAATTCCTTGTCGGGTAAGTTCCGACCTGCACGAATGGCGTAACGACTTGGGCACTGTCTCGACCACGCGCTCGGCGAAATGGCAGTCTCGGTGAGGATTCCGAGTTCCCGCGACAGGACAAAAAGACCCCATGCACCTTTACTGCAGCTTGCCATTGCTCGCTGCATTCAGCTGTGTAGCATAGGTGGGAGCCGGTGATCCGCGGGCGCCAGCCCGCGGGGAGGCACCAGTGAAATACCACCCTGCTGAATGCGGCGTGCTCACCACGGTTGGCAAACCCGATCTGGGACCGTGGCAGGTGGGCAGTTTGACTGGGGCGGTCGCCTCCGAAAGCGTAACGGAGGCGCGCGAAGGTTGGCTCAGCGCGGTCGGTACTCGCGCTTATAGAGTGTAACGGCAGAAGCCAGCCTGACGGCGAGAGCGACGGCTCGAGCCGGCACGAAAGTGGGCCGTAGTGATCCGGTAGTTCCGCGTGGGCGGGCTATCGCGCAACGGATAAAAGGTACGCTGGGGATAACAGGCTTATCGCGCCCGAGAGTTCACATCGACGGCGCGGTTTGGCACCTCGATGTCGGCTTATCACATCCTGGGGCTGGAGAAGGTCCCAAGGGTCCGGCTGTTCGCCGGTTAAAGTGGTACATGAGCTGGGTTCAGAACGTCGTGAGACAGTTCGGTCTGTATCCGTCGTGGGCGTTGGAGAGTTGAGGGGCGCGGACCCTAGTACGAGAGGACCGGGTCGGACGATCCGCTCGTGTCCCGGCTGTTCCGCCAGGAGCACCGCCGGGTAGCGATGATCGGCACGGATAACCGCTGAAAGCATCTAAGTGGGAAGCCGTCCCCAAGATGAACTCTCCCCGGGGGCTAGACCCCCCTGAAGGGCCGGAGGAGACCACTCCGTCGATAGGGCGCCCGTGGACGTGCTGCAAGGCACTCCGAGCGTAGCGCTCCTAATCGCCCGTGCGGCTTGACTACTCCCCACACTGCTGGGGAT
>NZ_JARGEK010000470.1 GCF_029211165.1 Roseisolibacter sp. H3M3-2 | reverse complement strand
CCCCGCGCTGGCCGCCGAGTACGCGGCGCTCAAGCGCGCGCTGGCGGCGGCGCACCCGGCGGACCGCGCGGCGTACACCGCGGGGAAGGACGCCTTCGTCGCGCGCGTCCTCGCGGCGGGCGGGGCGGCGGGCTGACGGCGCGGGCCGCCGCGGCGTCACGGGCGGCGGTCGAACGTGAGACGGTTCCAGCCGGCAGCGTGACAGTGTGCGCGCGCGCCACGCGTTATGGTGGCCACATGAGCCGTTCCCCACAGCCAGATCGCCCCGAGCGTCGCGCGGCCGCCCCGACCCCGGCGCCGATCCCGGCGCCGCCGCACCGCCGGCCCACGCGCGGACGCACGTACTGCGTCGTCGAGTGGTGGGGGATGGACGCGGGGCTCGGCGGCGAGCGCCCGCTCGGCACCGTCACCGCGCGCTCGCCGAGCCGCGCGCTGTCGGCCGCGCGGACGCTCTGGCCCGACGTGCGGACGCTGCGCGTGGTGCCCGCGGGGGCCTTCCGCCGCCGGCACCTCGACGTGCTGGCGCGCGCGCTCGCGGCCGACGCGCGCCCAGCGCCGCACTAGCGTCTCGCGAGCGGCGGGGGCGCGGGCGGGGACGCCCCGGCGCGCGGGGGGCGTCGGGGCACGGAGCGGCGGCGGCCCGCGATTCGCTTCCGTCCGGCGGACGGCTATCGTTGCTGCCCCGGCGGTCCCCACCCGAATCCCACGCCCGATGCCCGCGACCGGGCTCCTCGCCCTCGTCGACGACGTCGCGTCGCTCCTCGACGACATCGCCCTCCTCACGCGCGTGGCCGCGCGCAAGACGGCCGGCGTGATCGGCGACGACCTCGCGCTCAACGCCCAGCAGGTCACCGGGATGCGCGCGGACCGCGAGCTGCCCGTGATCTGGGCGGTCGCCAAGGGGGCGCTGCTCAACAAGGTCATCCTCGTGCCGGCGGCGCTGCTCATCAGCGCCTTCGTCCCGCGCGCCATCACGCCGCTGCTGATGGCCGGCGGCCTGTTCCTCTGCTTCGAGGGGTTCGAGAAGCTGTGGGAGAAGCTCCGCCCCGAGACGCCCGAGCACCGCGCGGAGCGCGCCGCGCGCGTGCAGGCCGTGGCCGACCCGTCGGTCGACGTCGTGGCGTTCGAGAAGGCGCGCGTGAAGGGCGCGATCCGCACCGACTTCATCCTCTCCGCCGAGATCGTCGTCATCGCGCTCGGCACGATGGCGAACGAGCCGATCGTCCGGCAGATCGCGGCGCTGGCGGCCGTCGGCATCGGCGTGACGGTGCTCGTGTACGGGCTGGTGGCGCTGCTCGTCAAGCTCGACGACATCGGGCTGCGGCTGCAGCGGGGCGGCCCCGGCGGCCCCGGGTACGCCTTCGGCACCGTCCTGCTGCGCGGCACGCCGTGGGTCATGAAGACGCTCTCGGTCGTCGGCACGGCGGCGATGTTCCTGGTCGGCGGCGGGATCCTGGCGCACGGCATCCCGCCCATCGAGCACCTGCTGCACGGGCTGGGCACGGTCGCGCGCACGGCGGCCGACGGGGTGGTGGGGATCGCGGCCGGCGCGCTCACCGTCGGCGTCGTCCACCTGGTGCAGGGGATGCGCGGGAAGCACGGCGGCGAGGCGGGCGCGCACTGACGCCTCCCGCGGCGGCGAAACCGCGGGCCGGAACCGTCTGTCGAAGGGCGGAGCGCCACCGTCCCTCGCACCGACCCGCCGGATGCCGTCCCCGCGTTCCCGCCCGCCTCGCGTACTTCCCGCAGCCCTCCTCGTCGTCCTGACCGCCGGCCGGGCGCCGGCGCAGGAGCCCGCGCCGCCCGAGCCCCCGCCGCTCGCGATCGTCGGCGCGACCGTCCTCCCCATGGACGACGCGCGCGTGCTGGAGCGGCACACCGTCGTGATGCGCGGCGGCCGCATCGTCGCCGTGGCGCCGGACGCGGAGGCGCGCGTCCCCGCGGACGCGCGCCGCGTCGACGGGCGCGGGCGGTGGCTCGTCCCGGGGCTCGTGGACATGCACGTGCACCTCGACGGCGCCGGGCGCGAGCGCGACCTGCCGCTCTACCTCGCGCACGGCGTGACCACCGTGCGCAACCTGCGCGGCACGCCCGAGCACGTGGCGCTGCGCGCGCGCATCGCGCGCGGCGAGCTGCTCGGCCCCACCCTTCTGACGAGCGGCCCGTTCGTCGACCGGCTGCCCGAGGCGACGCCCGCCGAGCAGGTGGTGCGCGACCACCGCGCCGCCGGCTACGACGTCCTGAAGGTGCACGACCGCGAGTACGCGCCGGAGCGGTACCGCGCACTGGCGCGGGCCGCGCGCGCGGCCGGCATGCCGCTGGTGGGGCACGTCCCGGTCGCGGTCGGCGTCGAGGCGGCGGTGCGCGAGGGGCAGCGGACGCTGGAGCACGCGGAGGACCTCATGCAGACGTTCTTCGCGATGCAGCTCGACACGGCGCGCCTGCCCGCGCTGGTCGCGGCGGTCCGCGGCGGGCGCGCGTGCGTCGTCCCGACGCTGGTCGTCTTCGGCACCGTCGCGCGCCACCTCGCCGAGTACCCCGACCTGCGCGGGCTGATGGCGCGGCCGGCGCTGCGCCACGTGCGGCCGGCGCTGCGCGACGCGTGGGCGCCGGAGCGCAACCCGTACGTCCTGCGCGCGCACGGCCGCGCGGCCGAGGCGCCGGCGATCGCCGCACGGCTGGCCGCGCAGAACGCCTTCCTCCACCGCATCGCCGGCGCGCTGCACGCCGGCGGCGTGCCGGTGGCCGCGGGGAGCGACGCCGGCGTGCCGCACACGATCCCCGGCCACGCGCTGGTCGAGGAGGTGGCGCAGCTGCGCGCCGCCGGGCTCTCGCCGCACGACGCGCTGCGCGACGCCGCGCGCGCCGCCGCCGAGCGCCTGCCGCGGGCCGACGAGTTCGCGGCGATCGTCCCGGGGCTGCGCGCCGACGCCGTGCTCCTCGACCTCGACCCGCGCGCCGACCCGGGCGCGCTCGCCGACACGGCGCGAAGTCGGATCGTAGCCATGTCGTTCTGTGAGCCAAGGAG
>NZ_JARGEK010000047.1 GCF_029211165.1 Roseisolibacter sp. H3M3-2 | reverse complement strand
AGTTGAGACCACGATTTGTCTTCCTAAGACCGCTTGGCCTCCGACTTAGGGGGGCGAGCGGCGCCTCGCCGGCGACGGAGAGGCGTGGCGCGTGCGCGTGATCGTCGGCCGCCTCGACCCGGCGCGCGTCGCGCCGCGGCTGCGCGCGCGCGCCGGCGGCGACGGACGCGTGCGCCCCTGGACGGTCGACGACCCGCCGCCCGAGGCGCTGGTCGCCCTCAACGCCGGCCAGTTCGACCGCCTCGGCCCGTGGGGGTGGGTGGTGCGCGACGGCGTCGAGCTGCGGCGCCCCGGGAGCGGCCCGCTCGCGCCCGCGGTCGTCGTCGACACCGCCGGGCGCGTGCGCCTCGTCCCGGCCGACAGCATCGCGGCGACGCGCGCGGCCGGCGGCGTGCGCACCGCCTTCCAGTCCTACCCCGCCGTCCTGCTCGGCGACGGCGAGGTGCCCGCCGAGGTGCAGGGGCGCGCCCCCGGCGTCGACGTGCGGCACCGCGACGCGCGCCTCGCCCTCGGCACCCTCGCCGACGGCCGCGTGGTCGTCGCGCTCACGCGCTTCGAGGGCTTGGGCGGCGCGCTCGACGCGATGCCGTTCGGCCTCACCGTCCCCGAGATGGCGGCGGTGATGGGCGCGCTCGGCGCCCGGCGCGCCGTCCTCCTCGACGGCGGCATCTCGGGCCAGCTCATGGTGCGCGACCGCGGCGCGCCCCGCGCCTGGACCGGCCTGCGCGACGTGCCGCTGGGGCTGATCGCGACGCCGCGCTGACGCGCATCGTCCCTCGCACGGGCGCTACGGACTGCGGGCTGCGGATCAGATCCAATCCGCAGCCCGCGGCCCGCAGTGCTCGATGCGACCGTGCCGGCCGCTAGAAGTTCGCGATCTCCTCGTACGCCTTCCGGAACGTCTCCACCTGCGGCAGGATCGCGTCCTCGAGCTGCGGCGCGTACCCGACGAAGGTGTCGGTCGACGCCACGCGCTTGACCGGCGCGTCGAGCCAGGCGAAGCAGTCGTCGGCGATGCGGGCCGCGATCTCGGCGCCGTAGCCCCACGAGATCGAGTCCTCGTAGGCGACGATCACGCGCGACGTCTTCTTGACCGACGCGTAGACCGTCTCCTGGTCCCACGGCGAGAGCGTGCGCAGGTCGATGACCTCGACGCTCAGCCCGCGCTCCTCGGCGATCTGGTTGGCCGCGGCCAGCGCGCGCTGCACGGTGGCGCCGTACGTCACCACCGTGACGTCCGTCCCCTCGCGGGCCACGCGCGCCTTGCCGAACGGGATCATGAAGTTCGGCCCCGGGTACCGCCCCTTGTTGTACGTCTGGCGGTACAGGTGCTTGTGCTCGAGGAAGATCACCGGGTCCTCGCAGCGGATCGCCGTGCGCAGCAGCCCCGCCGCGTCGAGCGCGGTGCTCGGGCACACCACGCGCAGCCCCGGGCAGTGCGTGAACAGCGACGCCCCCGTCTGCGAGTGGTAGATCGCGCCGCGGATGTAGCCGCCGTACGTCGTGCGCACCACCACCGGCGAGGCGAAGGCGTTGTTGGAGCGCCACCGCATCGTCGCCAGCTCGTCGCGGAGCTGCATGTACGCGGTCCAGATGTAGTCGAAGAACTGGATCTCGACCACCGGCTTGAAGCCGCGGTGCGCCAGCCCGATCGCGCGCCCGACGATGTTCGCCTCGGCGAGCGGCGAGTTGTACACGCGCGCCGACCCGAACTCGGTCTGCAGCCCGTGCGTCGCCTTGAAGACGCCGCCCTTCCCCTTGACCTTGCCCAGGTACTCCTCGCGCGACACGTCGGCCACGTCCTCGCCGAAGACGACGATGCGCTCGTTGCGCCGCATCTCGTCGCGCATCACGGCGTTGATCTGGTCGATCATCGTCGTGTCGCCGCCGGAGAACTGCGGGTCGTCCTCGGTGTCGAACGAGTCCGCGGTCGGGTCGACGTCGGGCGAGTAGACGGCGTAGTGCACCGTCGAGGCGTCGGGCTGCGGCTGCGCCAGCGCGTCGTCGGTGGCCGCCAGCACCTCGGCGTCCACGTCGGCCTGCACCGCCGCGATCTCGTCGGCCGTCGCGTGCCCCTGCGCCACCAGCCACGCCGGGAAGGTCGTCACCGGGTCGCGGCGGGCCTCCTCGTCGCGCTCCTCCTGCGGGCGGTACAGCGTCTCGTCGTCGGACAGCGAGTGCGAGTACGGGCGGATCACCTTCGCGTGCACCAGCGCCGGGCCGCGGCGCTCGCGGGCGTGCTGCACCGCGCGCCACACCGCCTCGTAGCTGGCCAGCAGGTCGCACCCGTCCACCCGCTCGATGTGCAGGTCCGGGAACCCCTCGAGCAGGTTCGAGATCGAGCCGCCGGCGGTGTTCACCTCCACCGGGACCGAGATCGCGTAGCCGTTGTCCTCGACGAAGTAGACGGCGGGGAGCTTCAGGTTGCTCGCCGTGTTCAGCGACTCCCAGAACTCGCCCTGGCTGGTCGTGCCGTCGCCGGTCGAGATGAACACGACCTCGTCGTCGTGGAACCCCTCGGTGATCCCGAGCAGGCGGGCCCGCAGCGACCCCTCGGCGGCGCCGACGCCCTGCAGGAACTGCGTCCCGGTGGGCGACGACGAGCTGGCGATGTTGAGCGCCTTGTGGCCCCAGTGGCTGGGCATCTGCCGCCCGCCCGAGTTGGGGTCGGCCGCCGCGCCCACCGCCGAGTACAGCATGTCGCGCGCGGTCATCCCGAGCGCGAGGCAGAGGGCGCGGTCGCGGTAGTAGGTGTAGAACCAGTCGTGGCCGGCGCGGAACACGAACCCGGCCGCCGTCAGGACCGCCTCGTGGCCGGCGCCCGAGATCTGGAAGAAGATCTTGTTCTGCCGCTTGAGCTGGACCTCCTTGTCGTCGATCCGGCGCGACAGGAGCATCGTGCGGTAGGCGGCGAGCAGCTGCTCGCGGGACAGCGGCGGGGCGCCGGCGGAGGCGCCGCCGCCCGCCGGGGCCTTGCGAGCGGGTCGGGTCGAGGTGGCCATCGGATGCGGAAAGGGGTCCGGGAGTGACCCCCCAAGATAGCGGCGCGCACGGACGCGTCGAAGCCACCCGGGCGTCCCCTGGGTCAGCCGCCCCATACCCCGACCCGGGTCGGCTGGGGCAGGATGAGGGGCCCAACCGTACCGGGCGCCCCCACCCGATCCGACCCCGATGCGCACCTCCCGATATCTCGCCGCCGCGGCCGCCCTCGCCGGGCTCACCGTCCTCGCCGCGCCCGCCGGGGCGCAGAGCGTCTGGCAGAAGGCCAAGCAGCGCGCGAAGGAGAAGCTGGAGCAGCAGATCGACAAGAAGACCGCCGAGACCCCGACGCCGACCGGCGCCCCCGCCGCGCCGTCGGGCGAGGGCGCCCCGGCGAAGGCCGCCGCCGCGAGCGCCGCCGAGCCCGAGGCCGCGGAGGCCGCCCCGGCGAAGGTGAACTCGGGCGCCGACTTCACGCCCGGCACCCGCGTCCTGTTCGCCACCGACTTCGCGAAGGACGAGCTGGGCGACTTCCCCCGCAAGTTCGAGCTGAAGGGCGGCAACATGGAGGTCGCCGAGGTCGGGAGCACCCGCTACCTCCGCTCGGTCAGCTTCGGCTCCTTCGAGATCCCGCTCCCCGAGGTGCTCCCCGAGCAGTTCACGATGGAGTTCGACCTCAAGCCGGTCTCGGGGTGGGGGCAGTACGTGTACTTCACCGACGACGAGGACCGCCGGAACTACCTCTACTTCTTCGCCGACGGGGCCGGGATCGAGGGGCCGAACAGCTACCGCGTCGGCTCGGACGTGAAGATCCCGAACCGCGAGCGCCACATCTTCAAGATCCAGGTGATGGCGGACGGGAAGTACGTGAAGGTGTACGTCGACGGCGTGCGGGTCGCGAACGCGCCGAACGCCAACGTCGGGCGCTCGAACAAGATCGTCATCGAGACGAAGGCGGATCAGACGCACCCCGTGCTGGTCGGCAACCTGCGCATCGCCGCCGGCGGCAAGGACCTCTACAAGGCGCTCGAGGCCGACGGCCGCGTCACCGCCGAGGGGATCCTGTTCGACACGAACTCGGACCGGCTGCGGCCGGAGTCGGACGCGGTCCTCGGCCAGATCGGCGACATGCTGTCGAAGCACGCCGACCTGCGGCTCGCGATCGAGGGGCACACCGACAACGTGGGGCAGGCGGCCGCCAACCAGACGCTCTCGCAGAAGCGGGCCGACGCGGTGAAGGCGTACCTGGTCGCCAAGCACGGCGTCGACGCCGCGCGGCTGGAGGCGAAGGGGTTCGGCGCGGGCAAGCAGGTGGCGCCGAACGCCGACGAGGCGGGGCGGCAGAAGAACCGGCGCGTGGAGCTGGTGAAGCTCTAATGAAGCGCTGACCGGCGCTCGGCCGGCGTTCCTCAGCCGGCGTCGGCGCCCCGCCGCCCGCGTGACGGGCGCTGGGGCGGGGGCGCCGGCTCGTCGTCGAGCGCGCCGGCGTGCTCGTACACGCCGAGCAGCACCGCCGCCACCGCGGCGCGCGACGGCACGCCGAGCTTGAGGAGGACGGTCTCGATGTAGTGCCGGACCGTGTTCTCGCTGATGCCGAGCCGCCGCGCGACGCCGGCGTTGCTCCGCCCCTCGGCGAGCAGCAGCGCGACGCTCGCCTCGCGCGCGGTGAGCTGGAAGCGGTGCCGCAGCGCCGCCGGCGAGGGGAGGGGCGTCGAGGTGCGGGTGACCGCGACCAGCACGGCCGGCACGCAGGCCGCGGGCGCGAGGCTCCCCGCGGGGAGCGCGGGCGGGATGGGGAGCGCGGTCAGGCGGTAGTGGACGGCGCCCACCGTGAGCTCGCGCGCCGCGACGCCGGCGGCCACGCGCCGGTCGCCGGCGCGCGCGAGCGCGCTCATCGCGAGCGCGCGGGCCTCGCGCAGCAGCGGGAGCCCCGCGTCGTCGGTCATCGCCGCGGCGGCCGCGTTGCGGTACGCCAGCTCGCCGCCCGCGCCGAAGAGCAGCACGCCGTCGGACAGCAGGTCGAACGCGCGCGCGCGCCACCGCCCCACCTCGTCGAGCGCTCCCGCGTCGCTCGCCGGGTGGTACGCCGGCGTCTCGCGCGCGGGCGCCGCCGTCGCGACGGCCTCGTCGCGCGCGGGAAACGGCGCGGGAAACGGCGCCGACGGCGCGGGGGGCGCGGACGGCGCGGGCGGCACGTGTCGGCCGCCGGCGGCGCTGCGGAGCAGGTCCGACCAGAAGGGCACGGGGGCCTCGGGACGACGCCGGGCGGAATGCGTCGGGGCGAACCTGCAGGGGCGCGCGTGCCGTCACGCCCGAGGCTCCGCCTCGCACGAGCGCGCGTCGTCGTCGTCGGACCGTGCCCGGGACGCCCGCGCGTCGCGCGTCCCTTAATAGGCGCAAGCTGCGTCGAACGCAAGCGCGCGCGCCGGCGTGTCGCGCGTTCTGTCGGTCCGGTCACCGTGCGGCGCCAGGCGTCGCGCGTGACGGTCGCGCCACGTGCCGGCCGTCGCGCGGCCCGGCCGGCGCGCCGGGGCCGATCGGCCCACACGCGGCGACTGGGCCGCACGCGCCGGGCCGCGCATCCGGCGTCGCATCGCCCGGGCCGTTGCGCCCCTCCGCGTAGCGGCCGGCGTCGCTACCGAGCGTCCGCGTCGCCCCGCGGCACGTCGCCGCCGGTCGCCTCACGACGAAGCACGCCGCCGCACGCCCGCACCCGCGACATGCCCCACACGCCCGCCGTCGCCCCGCGCGCGCGGCCGCCCCCCGGGCGCTCCTCCGTGACGGTCCGCGCCGTCTCACTCCCGCGCACCGCCCGCCCTCCGCAGTCCGCCCGGCCCTCGGGACCGGACGCCGTGTTCGTCGCCGTGCAACCACTGGCATCGGGACCGCCCCGGTCCCGCGGAGAAGGCACCCCATGTCACGACCCACCACCGCAGTGCGGCTGGGCGCCGCGCTCGCCGCCCTCGGAGCGATGGCGGCGTGCTCGGACTGGTCCAAGCCGGCGCCCGTCGCGCCGCTCGCCCCGGGCGACCAGCCGTCGTTCGCGAGCGCGGGATCCAGCAGTGCGGACTGGCAGCAGTGCGCCAACAACGGACGCGTGGCGGGCCCGAATCCCTCGGTGCCCTGCGAGTGGATCAACAGCGTCCTGAACCCGGGGAAGGCGACGTACTTCGAGGGCGAGGTGATCCCCTTCCGCTTCGCCGTGCACCTGGTCGACGTGCTCCCCAACGGGAAACCCACCACGTTCGACCCGACGCGTGAGCGGACCGTCACCTTCACCTACGGCTTCAACAAGGCGAAGAACGGCAACTACGACTTCCTCGCGAAGTTCAACACCACCGAGCAGTACCGCGCCAACCTCTGTTCGGGCGACCTCTCCCCGGTCGTGCCGCTCTACTGCGACCCCGCCAGTCCGTTGACGCTGCGGTCGACGTTCGGGCAGGCGGGCCCGCTGTACGAGGGCGCCGGGCCGGGCGCCGCGAACCACACGACCATCACGATCCTGCCGGCGCGCTTCCTCTCGCCGACCCTCCCGGGGAACGTGAAGCCGGCCCTCGAGGCGGCGCTCAACGCGTGGATCGCCGCCGGGCGGAAGCTCGAGATCGACGTCTTCGGCGGCACCGGCATCGATGTCGATCCCGTCACGTACAACGTCGGCGGCAACGACGTCACCGCCACCATCCGCGTGCGCTTCAGGGCGAACCAGCCGAACGTGCTCCTCGCGTTCGGCGCGCACTTCGCGCGCCTGCAGGACTGGCGGCTGGTCAACTACAGCGGCGGCGCCGGGCAGAGCGGGTCGCCCTTCCACATCAAGGTCGACAACATCGACGGCACCTCCGTCGGCGCGCTCGGGAACAACGTCAGCGGCGGCGTCGTGCAGGCGGTGCCGAAGGCCAAGATCGCGATCACCCCGACCTCGGCGACCAACGGCATCGGCGAGCCGCACACCTTCACCGTCACGGTCTCCAAGGACCTCGACGACGGCGCCGGCTTCGTTCCGGCCGCCGGCGTGCACGTCGACTTCACGATCACCAACGGCGGCGGCGCGACCGGCACCGCCATCGCGGGGACGACCTGCGGCGCGGCAGGCGCGAACACCGACGCCAGCGGCCAGTGCGTGGTCCTCGTCAACTCGCCCACCGCCGGCACCGTGACCGTGAACGCCTCCGCGTCCGTGTCGGTCGGCGGCTCCACGATCGCCGTCTCGACCAACGGCGCGGGCGACAACAGCGGCCCGGGCGTCAAGACGTTCGTCTCCGGCGAGCTCACCTGGACGAAGGTCGACGGCAACGGCGCCCCGCTGGCCGGCGCGACCTTCACCGTCTGCCGCGTCGGGTCGCCCCCGTGCTTCGCGGTCACCGACAACGCGGCCCCGGACGCGAACCCGGCGGACGGCGCGTTCCGGCTGGTCGACCTCGGCATGGGCACCTACTCGGTGACCGAGACCGCGGCGCCCGCGGGCTACAACCTCGATCCGACACCGCAGCAGGCCACGCTCACCATCGCCGCGCCGGGCGCCGCGCTCGCGAACGCCTTCGTGAACACCAACCCGAACGCGTTCATCACGATCTCGCCCAACAGCGAGACGAACGGGCTGAACGAGCCGCACACGTTCACCGCGGTCGCCACGGCGATCCCGAACGGCGGCGGCACGGTCACCATCGCGCCGATCGCGATCACCGTCTCGCCCGCGCCGAGCACCCTGGGCACCGTGAGCTGCCAGGCGCAGGCGGGGAACACCCGCACCTGCACCCTCACGATCAACAGCGCGACGCCGGGGACCTTCACGGCCAACGCCAGCGTGAGCGTGACGATCGGCAGCGTGCAGCTGACGCGGGCCACCAACGGCACCGCGGGCCCCGGCGGCAGCGGCCCCGCGACCAAGATCTACCTCGGCGGCGAGCTGACGTGGAACAAGGTCGACGGGACGAACGGCAACACGCCCCTCGGCGGCGCGACCTTCGCGGTCTGCCTCGTGGGCGGGAGCTGCCAGAACGTGACCGACAACTCCCCGCCCGATCAGGACCCGGCGGCGGGCAAGTTCAAGCTGATGGGGCTCGTGCTGGGCACCTACAGCGTCACCGAGACGGTGGCGCCGGCCGGCTACAACCTCGACCCGACGCCCCAGCAGGCGACGCTGACGACGGCGAACCCGTCGGCCGCGCTGGCCAACGCGTTCGTGAACACGCAGCCCAACGCGTTCATCACGATCAGCCCGAACTCCGAGACGAACGGGCTGAACGAGCAGCACACCTTCACCGCCGTCGCGACGGCGATCCCGAACGGGTCGGCCGCGGTCACGATCCCCGCGATCGCGATCACCGTCTCGCCCACCCCGGGGACGCTGGGGAGCGTGGTCTGCCAGGCGCAGGCCGGCAACAGCCGCACCTGCACGCTGACCATCAACAGCGCCGCCGCCGGCACCTTCACGGCCAACGCCAGCGTCACGCTCACCGTGGGCTCGGTGTCGCTGACGCGCGCCACCAACGGGACGGCGGGCCCCGGCGGCAGCGGCCCGGCGACCAAGCTCTACGTGGGCGGCTCGCTGACGTGGAACAAGGTCGACGGCTCGAACAACAACGCGCCGCTGGCCGGCGCGACGTTCTCCGTCTGCCTGCAGGGGGGCGGCTGCCAGAACGTGACCGACAACGCCGCGCCGGACGCCGACCCGGCTGCCGGGAAGTTCAAGGTGGAGGGGCTCGCCCTCGGCACCTACACGGTCACCGAGACCGCGGCGCCCGCGGGCTACAACCTCGACCCGACGCCGCAGCAGGCGACGCTCACCACGGCCAACCCGTCGGCCGCGCTGTCCAACGCGTTCGTCAACACCAGGCCCGAGGCGTTCATCACGCTCTCGCCGCTGACCGACCAGAACAGCACGACCGAGGCGCACACCTTCACGGCCGTGATGACGGTCGCCCCGAACGGCGGCGGCACGCCGGTGATCGCGCCGATCGCGATCACGGTCTCGCCCACCCCCAGCACCCTCGGGACGGTGAGCTGCGACGCGCAGTCGGGGAATAGCCGCACCTGCACGCTCACGATCAACAGCACCACGGCCGGGACCTTCACGGCCAACGCGAGCGGCTCGGCGGTCGTCGGCGCGGTGACGCTCACGCGGGCGACGAACGGGAGCGCGGGACCCGGCGGCAGCGGCCCGGCGACCAAGGTCTACGTGGCGCCGAACCTGACCATCGAGAAGACCCCCGACAACGGCTCGGTCGTCGCCGGCACGACGGCGACCTTCACGATCGTGGTCAGCAACACGGGGCAGGGGAAGGCGTTCGGCGTGGCGCTGAGCGACCAGCTGCTGGCGTCGCTCCCGTGGACGCTGGGGACCTTCAGCGGCTGGACCACCTGCGCGGTCGACGCGTCCACGAAGCTCCTCACCTGCTCGGTCGCCGAGCTGGCGCCGGGCGCCTCGGCCACCGTCAACGTGTCGGCGCTCGTCCCGGCCAGCTTCGTCGTCCAGACGCCGGTGGCGAACGGCACGAAGCTCGAGATGGACGGCAACCTGGTGACGAACGGCGGCGCCGACTGGGGCACCGCGAACCTCATCAGCTGCGTCGGCACGTTCAAGGGCTGCGCCCTCGACGCGACCGGCGCGACGGACGACTCGTTCGGGCAGGGCACGAAGGAGGACACCCCCATCCCGAGCGTGACCGACGGGTCGATCCCGCCGAACAAGAGCGACCTCCTGCGGTTCTACCAGCACAACAACCGCGTGGCGGTCGGGAACACCGTGCACGACTTCCTGTACCTCGCCTGGATCCGGGTGCTCGACCCGTCGGGCACCACGAACATGGACTTCGAGCTGAACCAGTCCGCCCAGGTGCAGAACACGCCCGACAACACCGTGACGCCCGTCCGGACCGCCGGCGACGTGCTGATCAAGTACGACCTGTCGAACGGCGGCGTGAACCTCTCGATGGGCTTCCACCGCTGGATCACCAGCGGCACCTGCGAGGCGAACGGGCAGCAGCCGCCGTGCTGGGACCGGCTGCACCCGCTGCAGCTGGGGACCTTCGAGGGGCAGGCCAACACCGCCGGGAGCGTGATCGACCCAATCAACCCCAACGGCGGGCGGTCGCTCTCGACCCTGACCTTCGGCGAGGCGAGCATCGACCTGCAGCTGGCGGGGATCTTCCAGGCGAACCAGTGCCTGACCTTCGGCAAGGCGTACCTGAAGAGCCGCTCGTCGGACAGCTTCACGGCGGCGATCAAGGACTTCGTCAAGCCGCTCCAGATGCAGCTGAGCAACTGCGATCCGGTGCCCATCCCGAACACCGCGACGGTGACGGCGGCCAACGCGTCGGGCGGGTCGAACTCGGGCTCGATCACGGTGACCCCGCCGTGAGGAACCCGCGACGCTGACGCGGCCGGCGCCGCGTCGATCGAGCGGCGGCGTGCGGGGCTGCCCCGCATGCCGCCCTCGCCGGGGTGGCGGCCGCCGCGGCGGCCGCCACCCCGCGGCGCGTCTCCCGCCGCGACGTCACGATCTCGCGAGCCCCGCGGCGCCGCTGGGCGAACATGACGGCCGCGCCAGGGTTGCGCGCCGGTCGGCCGGGGTCGCGGGGACGGGGGCGGTGCTCCCGGGCCGGTCGGCCCCTCCGCGGACCGGCCGGCGTCGCTAGCGACATCGCGCCGTCTTCGCCGACGTCCGCGCATTCGCCCGATCGCGGACCCCCGGCACGTCGGCGCCCGCGCCGGCATCGAGGCCGGGGCGGGGCGCGGCCGGTGCGATCGCCGGCGGATGCAGGGCCGTCGGGTTCAGGGGGGCAGCTGCGTCATGAGACACGCTCGAATCCACGCGGGTGCCGTCGCCATCGTGCTCGCCGCCGTGGCGGCGTGCGGCGACGACGTGCAGCCGGCCACGGCGCCGGGACTCACGCCGGGCGGGGCGCCGGCGTTCTTCCTCAACAACCCGACGCCGGGGAACCCGTTCACCCAGTGCGGCAACATCGGCACGTTCTGCACCTGGGAGTTCGGGAACATCAACCCCAGCAAGGCCCTCATGCGCGAGGGCGACGCGACGCCGTTCCGGCAGGTCATCAACGACGACCCGAACGCGGCGTCGTCGGCCGACGGCGCGCCCGGCACCCTGTACGAGGTGCAGATCTCGTACAAGACGCGCCACGGCGGGAAGAACGCCTACGACTTCATCACGCGCTGGGACGTGTCGGAGGGGAGCGAGTTCCACCCGGTGGCCAACCCGGGCGGTTCGCCGAACCCGAAGCTGAAGGCGAACCTCTGCATCCCGCCCAACGGCGAGGCGGCCACGTCGAACCTCTGCTCCGCGTCCGGCTCCGGCGGGACGCTGCAGAGCGCCGAGGTGTCGTCGATCGAGATCCCGGTCCCGTTCGCGGCCGGCGATCCGAAGCAGGACGAGGTGATCGCCTCGACGCACAGCGACGCGGCGACCCGCGTCGTCACGGTCTTCAACGCCGCCGCCGGCGCCGGCCAGACGCCCATCCAGCCCTCCGGCACGCCGACGCTCACGTACACCGGCGGCGAGGCCGACGACGCGCAATACGGGATCCTGACCTTCCGCTTCCGCACCAGCACCCACCCGCGGGGCGGCAACTTCCTGATCGCCTGGGGCGGCCACGTCGCCCAGCAGTCGGTGTGGGGCGCGGGCAGTGGCGCCGCCAACGTCAACGGCAGCCCGTACCACATGCAGGTGATGTACATCAAGCGCCTGAACGCCAACGGCACGGACTGCGGGAGCCAGTGCGTCCTGCTCGGCGGCTCGCGCGACCTGCAGATGTCGGCCAACACGGTGCAGGCGGCGCCCAACCTCGCGATGAACGGCGGGGCGAGCGCCCTCCTCGTGTGCACCGGGACCTCGGTCCCCGTCACGTTCACGTACACCGTGACCAACACGGGGAACGTCGCCATCTCGGGCGCCGTGCTCGACGACAACGGCACGCCGGGGCAGACCGGCGACGACGTCTCCCTCGGGACGTTCACGAACCTCGCCGTCGGCGCCAGCCAGACCTTCACGACGACGCGCAACGTCAGCGGCACGGTGACCAACACCGCGTACGCCACGGTCGCCGGGACCTCGGTGACGGCCACGGCCAGCGCCACCGTCGCGGGCGTCTCGTGCTCGATCGACGTCACCAAGACGCCGGACCGCGCGTCGGTGTGCTCGGCCAGCGGGCTGGTGACCTACAGCTTCACGGTCACCAACAACGGCGCCGTGCCGCTCGCCAACGTCACCCTGGTCGACGACAAGCTCGGCCCGATCACGCTCTCGGCGGCCTCGCTGGCCCCCGGCGCCTCGGCGACCGGCACCGGCCAGGCCACGCTCACGCAGACGACCACCAACACCGCCACCGCCTCCGGCACCGCCCTCGCCGGCACGACGGTCGAGCAGACGGTCACCGACCAGGCCTCGGCGACCGTGACGGTCGGGAGCTGCGACATCCAGGTCACCAAGACGCCCGACCGCGTGGCGGTCTGCGCGCAGAACGGGGCGGTGACCTACACCTACGTCGTGTCCAACCCCGGCTCGAACGAGCTGACGAACGTCACGCTCGTCGACGACGTCCTCGGCCCGATCACGCTCCCGGGCACGACGCTGGCCGCGGGCGGCTCGATGACGGCGACCAAGGCGTCCACGCTCAGCCAGACGACGACCAACACGGTCACGGCGACCGGCATCGCCCTGGCCGGGACGCCGGCGCAGCAGACGCTCACCAAGACGGCCCAGGCGACGGTCACGGTCCTGACGTGCTCCATCGACGTCACGAAGACCCCGGACCGCTCGGCGGTCTGCAGCGCGAACGGCGCCGTGACGTACACCTACGTCGTCACCAACACCGGGACGGCCCCGCTGAGCGGCGTCACGCTGGTCGACGACAAGGTCGGCGCGATCACGCTCTCGCAGACGTCGCTGAACCCCGGCGGCACCGCCACGGGCACCGGGCAGGCCACGCTGTCGCAGACGACGACCAACACCGCCACCGCCTCCGGCACCGCCCTCGGCGGGACGCTCGCGACGACCTCGGTGACCGACCAGGCGTCGGCCACGGTCGCCGTGAACAGCTGCGCCATCGACGTCAGCAAGACGCCGGACCGGCTCTCGGTGTGCAGCCAGAACGGCACGGTGACCTACACGTACGTGGTCACCAACACCGGCACCGCCCCGCTGACGAACGTCGACCTCACGGACGACAAGCTCGGCGCCATCGCGGCCGACCTGTCGCTCGCGGCCGGCGCGTCGCAGACGTTCACGCGGACGACCACGTTGCAGGCGACCACGACCAACGTGGTGGCCGCCACCGGCGTCGCCTTCGAGGGGACGGCGGCGGCCACGCAGGTGTCCGACCAGGCCAACGCCACGGTCAACGTCGTCGCCTGCACCATCGGCGTGACCAAGACGCCCGACCGGATGACCGTGTGCACCGGCGAGGGCACGCAGGTGACCTACACCTACGTGATCACGAACACGGGCGCGGCGCCGCTGAGCGGCATCACGCTCGTCGACGACAAGCTCGGGGCGGTCACGCTGTCGACCACCTCGCTCGCGCCGGGCGCCTCGACGACGGCCACGAAGGCGGGCGCCGTCAGCCAGACGACCACCAACGTCGCCACGGCGGCCGGCGTGGCGTTCGACGGCACGCTCGCCGCGACGCAGGTCACGAACACCGCCACGGCGACGGTCACGGCGCAGCAGTGCGGCAAGGGGCAGATCGCGCCCACGCAGACCACCTGCGAGCAGTTCCGCGACGGCACCAGCCCGGACGAGCCGGCGCTGCAGGCGCAGCTGCGCGGCGGGAGCATCTCGCAGGTGAACCCGGGCGTGGTGTTCTACTACGGCACGGTGACGGTCCCCGCCGGCGGCAACCAGCTGCTGCGCGTGAGCCAGACCAACGTGCCGGTGACGGGGAGCCCGCTGCCGCTCATCCAGGTGAGCGGCGACAACCAGGCGGAGCTCTACTCCACCTCGTGCACGCGGCTGGCGTTCTTCACGCTGAGCGGCGCGCTCCAGCCGAACGCGCTGTCGGTCGCACCGGGGTCGTACATCGTGCGCATCAAGTACGCGCCGAACTCGCTGGTCGGGGCGTCGGCCTCGCGCCCGCAGTTCCCGGTGAACTACCGCTGGGAGATGTCGCTCGACAACGGGCCGGCGTTCAGCAAGGCGAACATCGACCTGACGCTCAAGTAGCGCACCGGCGCCGTCGGCGCGGACGACCGGGGCGGGTATCCCAGGAGTCCGCCCGGCAGGGCGGGGGCGGGGCGACGCTGCCCCCCCCCCGCTCCGCGCGCCGCGGTGTAGGTTGGCGGCATGCCCAGTCCCCGACTCCCGCATGCCGCCCTCGCCGGGGCGGCGCTCCTCCTGGGGAGCGCCGCCCCGCTGCGCGCCCAGACCGCCCCGTTCGGCGGCAAGACCGCCGGCCACGAGAAGCTCGACGGCTTCCTCCCGCTCCACCTCGACGGGCGCACCGGCAAGGTGCTGCTCGAGCTCCCCGGCGACTCCACGCGCGCGCTGCTCCTGACGACGCTCGCCACGGGGCTCGGCTCCAACCCGGTGGGGCTCGACCGCGGCGCCGACGGCGTGAACCAGCTCGTGCGCTTCGACCGCAACGGGGAGCGCGTGCTGGCCGTGTTCGAGAACTGGCGCTACCGCAGCACCGACACCGCCAACCGCGACCACCAGCGCACCGTCGCCGAGGCGTTCCCGCCCAGCACCGTCGCCGCGCTGCCGCTGGTGGCGACCGAGGGGGGGCGGCTGCTGGTCGACGCCACCGACTTCCTCGTGCGCGACTGGATGGACGTCCCGCGCACGCTGGAGCGCACGGGGCAGGGGAGCTACGCCGTCGCCCGCGAGCGCTCGGGGATCAACCGCGCGCTGACGCGCAACTTCCCTCGAAACACCGAGATCGACCTCACGCTCACCTTCGCGGCGGGCGGGCGCCCGGGGCCGATCGTCGAGCGCATCGCCCCCGACGGCCGCGCGATCACGCTGCGCCAGCACGTCTCGCTGGTCGCGCTCCCCGACGGCGGCTACCGCCCGCGCGCGCTCGACCCGCGCGTCGGCTACTTCGGCATCCGCTTCCACGACTTCGCGCAGCCCATCCAGCGCCCGCTGGAGCAGGGGTGGGCGTCGCGACACCGGCTCGTGCGCGGCCCCGACGGGCGCATCGCCAACCCGATCGTGTACTACGTCGACCCCGGCATCCCCGAGCCGGTGAAGACGGCGACGATGCAGGGGGTGAAGTGGTGGGAGGACGCGTTCGCGCAGGCCGGCCTCGCCGGCGGCTTCCGCGTCGAGTGGCTCCCGGCCGGCGCCGACCCGATGGACGCGCGCTACAACGTCGTGCAGTGGGAGAACCGCAACGAGCGCGGGTGGTCGATCGGCGGCTCGCTCGGCGACCCGCGCACGGGCGAGATCCTGAAGGCGATGGCGCGCATGGACAGCCACCGCGCGCGCACCGACTACAACCTGTACGCGGGGCTCATGGGCGCCGACGCGGCGGCCGCCGACACCGCGTTCGTGCTCGCCCGCGTGCGCCAGGTGAGCGCGCACGAGGTCGGCCACACGCTCGGCCTCGGCCACAACTACATCGCGTCGACGTACGAGCGCGGCTCGCTGATGGACTACCCGCCGCCGCGCGTCCGCCTCGACGGGCGCGGCGAGATCGACATCTCGCAGGCGTACGACGTCGGGCCGGGCGAGTACGACGTGTGGGCGATCCGCTGGGGCTACGGCACCTTCCCCGCCGCGACCGAGGCCGACTCGCTGCGCGCGATCGTCGCCGACGGGCTGCGCCGCGGGTGGCTCTACCTCGGCGACGGCGACGCGCGCCCGGACTACGCCAGCGACCCGCGCGTGAACCTGTGGGACGACGCGGCCTCCGCCTCCGAGTTCTGGCGGCACCAGACGGGCGTGCGCCGGGTGGCGATGTCGCGCTTCGGCGAGCGGGTGATCCGCCCCGGCGACCCGATCGCGCTGCTGCACGAGCGCTTCGCCCCCGTGTACTTCATGCACCGCTTCGCCATGAACTCGCTGGCGAAGACGGTGGGCGGGATGGAGTACGCCAACGCGCTGCGCGGCGACGGGCAGCAGGTCACGCGCGCGGTGCCGGCGGCGCGCCAGCGCGAGGCGCTGACGCTGCTGCTGGAGGGGCTGCAGCCGCAGGTGCTGGCGATCCCCGACACGGTGCTCACCCTCCTCGGGCCGGGCGCCGAGCAGGTGACGCCGTCGGTCGAGCTGTTCCGGTCGCGCACGCGCCCCGCGTTCGACGAGCTGGGGGCCGCCCGCACGCTGGCGCAGATGACGGTCGACGCGCTGCTGCAGCGCGACCGCGCCGCGCGGCTGGTGCAGCAGCAGCTGCGCGACGGCGCGCTCCCCGGGCTGGAGACGGTGATCGACCGGCTGCTGGAGGCGACGCAGCCCGACGACCTGACGCCGGCCGCCGCCCCGCGCCCGGCGACCGCGCGCCCGGCCTGACCGCCGCATGACTCAGAGGAGGCCACATGCCGATCGGTGACGAGGAGGACGAGGGCCTTCGCTTCCGACGTCGCGGGCGCGACGACGACGACGAGGACCTGGGCGGCTACGGCTACGAGGAGCCCGAGGAGGAGGAGGACGAGGAGGAGGAGGAGGACGACGGATTCGGGTCGCTGCGGCGCGGACGGAGCGAGGCGCTGTTCGACGACCCGGTGGCCGCCGCCGAGGACGAGGAGGACCTCGACGGGGACGTCGAAGAAGAGGAGGAGCTGGACGCCGACGAGGGGGCGGACGCGGGGGACGACGTCGGCGACGACGCCGGCCCCGTGGCCGCCGACGACGAGGCGGAGCAGGACGACGCCGACCTGTTCGGCGCGGGTGGCGCAGCGACGGATCTCGACGACGACGGAATACCCACCGAGGAACCGACCATGAGCGACGACACGATGATGACGGGTGGCGCCGAGGGCGCCGGGATGGACAGCGCGGGCGGCAGCACGTCGTCCCGCAGCCGCCGCGGCGGCGCCAAGAAGGGCGGCGCCCGCAAGTCGGCCGCGAAGAAGGGCGGCGCCAAGAAGGCCGCCGCCAAGAAGGGCGGCGCCAAGAAGGCGGCCGCGAAGAAGGGCGGCGCGCGCAAGAGCGCCGCGAAGAAGGGCGGCGCGCGCAAGTCGGCCGCGAAGAAGGGCGGCGCCAAGAAGGCGACGGCCAAGAAGGGCGGCGCCCGCAAGTCGGCCGCGAAGAAGGGCGGCGCCAAGAAGGCGACGGCCAAGAAGGGCGGCGCCCGCAAGGGCGCGGCGAAGAAGGGCGGCGCGAAGAAGGCCGCCGCCAAGAAGGGCGGCGCCCGGAAGGGCGGCGCGAAGAAGGCCGCCGCCAAGAAGGGCGGCGCGCGGCGCGGGCGCTGACGCGCCGACGCGCTCGCCGCGGCTAGCGCGACGCAGGTCGCGCTAGCCGACCAACGCACCGTCCGTCCGCGCGCCAGCGCACGGCGGCGGCCCGGGTCCCGGGCCGCCGCCGTGTCGCGTTCGGGAGCCCGGTGGTACCATAGGGCATGACCCCACGGGCATGACCGGCCTCGCCCCGTTCGAGCGCCCCCTCGGCTCCGACGCCGAGGGGTTCGCGCGCGCCGTCCTCGACGCGCTGCCGATGACGATCTGGACGTGCGACCTCGACGGCCGCATCACCGCCGTCAACCGCGCGTGGGCGCGCTTCGCCGAGGCGAACGGCGCGCCGCGCCTCGCCGACGCGTCGGCCGTCGTCGGCCGCTCGATCTGGGACGGGGTGACCGACGCCGCGTCGCGCGAGCAGCTGGAGCGCGGGATGGCGCTGCTGCGCGCCGGGCGCGCGCCGTTCGTGCGCTGGGAGTTCCCCTGCGACGCCCCCGACGAGGAGCGCGTCTTCCTCATGCAGCTCTCGCCGGTGCGCGCGGCCGCCGGCGACCCGCACGCGATCACCGGCTACGTCTTCTCGACGGTCGACATCACGGCCAGCCACCGGTCGCGCGAGGCGCTGATCGACACGGGGATCGCGCTGTCGCGGACCCTCGACCTCGACCGCGTGTTCGCGGAGGTCGCGCAGCAGGTGCGGCGCGCGCTGCGCGGCGACTCGTTCTGCCTCGCGGTGGCCGACGAGGACACGGCGGCGTTCCGCGTCGCCTACCAGTACGGCTACGACCGCGACCTCCCCGCCCCGGGCGCCGCCGACGGCGTGGTGGGGTCGCTGGGCGCGGGGCCGGCCGCCGGCGCGGCGTCGCCGCCGCTCGCCGAGCGGCTGGAGGCGCGGCTGGAGCCGGCGTGGCTGGAGGCGCTGGCCAACGAGCGCGTGGTGCTGCGCCACTCCGAGCGCGGGCTCGAGCTCACGGCGCCCGTCATGAGCGCCGAGGGGGTGCTGGGGGCGATGACGGTGCGCGCCGACGACATCGAGAGCCCGCAGCGGCTCGACGAGGCGACGCGGCTGCTGACGACGCTGGCGGCGCAGACGGCGGCGGCGATCGAGCGGTCGTGGCTGGTGCGCCGCGTCGAGCACAAGCGCCGCCTGGAGGCCATCGGCGAGGTGGCGGCGGGCGTCGCGCACGAGCTGCGCAACCCGCTGTTCGGCATCTCGTCGGCGGCGCAGCTGCTGCGCTTCCGGGTGGCCGACGACCCGGTGGTCGAGAAGAACGTCGGCCGCATCCTGCGCGAGGTCGAGCGGCTCAACCGCATGGTGACGGCGCTGCTCGAGTACGGGCGGCACAGCGCGGCGGTGCTCGTCCCCGGCGACCCGGAGGCGGTGTGGGACGACGTCCTCGACGGGGAGCGCGGGCGGCTGGAGAGCAAGCGCCTCGTCCTCGTGAAGGAGCGGCTGGGCGCCGTGCCGCCGGGGGGCGTCTCGTGCCGGATCGACGCCGAGCAGCTGGCGCAGGTGTTCCTGAACGTGCTGGTGAACGCGGTGGACGCGGCGCCGGAGGGGAGCGACCTGACGCTGTCGTACGCCGTGCTCCCGAGCGGGGCGTGGCGGTGCCGGCTGCACAACGGCGGGCCGGCGATCCCGGGCGAGGTGCTGGCGCGCGCGTTCGAGATCTTCTACTCGACGAAGCCGGGGGGGACCGGGATCGGGCTCGCGCTCTGCCAGCGCATCGTCGACGAGCACGCGGGGACGATCGCGCTGGAGAGCGCGCCCGAGGCGGGGACGGCGGTGGTGATCACGCTGCCCGCGGCGTAATCTCGGGTTCCTCCCTCCCTCACGCTCCGCGATGCGCCGTCCGCTTCTCGCCCTGCTCGCGCTCCTGGCCGCGCCCCTGTCCGCCCAGGACGCGCCGCCGACGCTCTCCACCTTCAGCATCGTCGCCTGCGACCCGGCCGACGGCTTCCTCGGCGTCGCCGTGCAGTCGCGCGTCGTGGGCGCGGGGTCGATCGTGCCGGCGGCGGAGGCGGGGGTCGGCGCCGTCGCGTCGCAGGCCGCGGCGAACATCACGTACAAGCCGCGCGGGCTGGCGCTGCTGAAGCAGGGGCGCACCCCCGAGCAGGTGCGCGACGAGTTCCTGCGCACCGACAGCCTGAGCGCGCGGCGGCAGTTCGCGGTGATGGACGCCAAGTGCCACGTCGTCGCGCACACCGGGAGCGGCACGTCGGCGTGGGCCGGGCACAAGGTCGGGCGGCACTACAGCGCGCAGGGGAACATCCTCGCCGGCCCCGAGGTCGTGGAGGCGATGGGGAAGGCGTTCGAGGAGGCGGAGGCCGAGGGGCGCCCGTTCGGCGAGCGGCTGCTGGCGGCGCTGAAGGCCGCGCAGTCCGCCGGCGGCGACCGGCGCGGGCGGCAGGGCGCCGGGCTGCTGATCGTGAAGCCCGGCGGCGGCTACGGCGGCGGCGACGACCGCTACGCCGACCTGCGCGTCGAGGACCACGTCGAGCCGATCCTCGAGCTGGAGCGCGTCTACAAGGTGTGGATGACCGCGTTCCACCCGCTCGACCACTTCGTGCCGAACGGCTTCGAGCCGATCGCGGCGCCGGCGGGGGCGCACGTGTGCGCGCTCCCCGCGATGCTGGCGCGCGAGGCGCACGGGGGCGCGCCCGCGCCGGCGGCGCCCGGGCAGCCC
>NZ_JARGEK010000469.1 GCF_029211165.1 Roseisolibacter sp. H3M3-2 | reverse complement strand
CGCTCGTGCGCCGCGTGCGCCACCGCTTCGAGCCGCTGCGCGCCGACCGCGCGCGGCTGCCGCGCCAGCGCCAGGGCGCGGAGCCCGACGTCGCGGCGTGCGTCGAGGCGCGCGCCGACCTCGCGGCCGGGCGCCCCACCGACGGGCGGCTCTACCTCGACGTGATCCCCGCGCGGCGCGCGCTGGCGATCGTGCTGCTCGTCGACACCAGCGGCTCCACCGACGCGCCGGTGAGCGTGGGGCGCGGCGACGCGCGGCAGATCATCGACGTCGAGAAGGAGGCGCTGCTGCTCGCCGGCGAGGCGCTCGACGCGCTCGGCGACCCGTTCGCGGTGCTGACGTTCAGCAGCCGCGGCGCGCACGCGGTGCGCGTGCACGCGGTGAAGGGGTTCGGCGAGCGCGTGGACGCCGCGGTGCGGCGGCGCGTCTCGGCGCTGCGCCCCGGCGGCAACACGCGCCTCGGCGCCGCGGTGCGCCACGCCAGCGCGCTGCTCGCGCGGCAGCCGGCCGGGCACCGCCTGCTGCTCCTGCTCTCCGACGGGCGCCCGAACGACATGGACCGCTACCAGGGGCGCTACGCCGTCGAGGACGCGCGGCAGGCGGTGCACGAGGCGCGCGCGCGCGGGATCTTCCCCTTCTGCCTCACCGTCGACCGCGAGGAGTCGGAGTACCTGCCGCACATCTTCGGCGCGGCGGGGCACACGGTGCTGCGCCGCCCCGACCAGCTGCCGCTGGCGCTGGTCAGCGCGGTGCGCCAGCTGCTGGGGGCGGGGGCCCGCTGACGCGCGCGGCCCCGCCCGACATGTCTCGTTGGGCGGGGCCGCGCGTCGTCGTGCGGGGGTGCGTCAGGGCTTCGTCGGCGCCGGCTTGGCCTCGGCCTTCGTCGAGTCGGACTTCGCCGGGTCGGCCTTCGGCGCGTCCGTCTTCGGCGTCTCCTTCGGCGCGTCGGGCTTCGGCGCGGCGGGGGCCGCGGTCGCCTTGGCGGCGCTGTCGGCGGCCGGCTTCGCGGTGTCGATGGCGCCGCCCGCGGAGTCGCGCACGACGGCCTTCTTGGTGGTGTCGGCGGCGGTCGCGGGCGCAGTCGCAGGCGCGGGGGCCGGGGCGGGCGTCGCGGGGGCGGGCGCCTGGGCGCCGGCGAACGCGGGGGCCGCGAACAGCGCGGCGGCGAGGGCGATCGACTTCATGCGTCTTCCTCCAATGTGTCGACGTGGGACGCGACACGCGACGCGGCGCGTGCGGTCCTGCGGACGTGCGCGATGACGACGCGCGTGGGTCCTGACGGGCCCCTCGCGAGGGGCTGCGGGCGGCGGCACGCACGTCGCGCGCTGCCGGCGCCGGTGCGGGTGACGGCAGTCACCGCGCGGTGCGGATCGTCGGCGCGCGAACCACGCGCCCCCGACGCACGCTCCGAATTACGCCGCACGATCCGCCGCGCGCGGTGCGCCAGGTCACGCGCAGCTTCCCTTCGCGAGCACGCCGCCCCACCTTCGCGCAGGAGCCCGCATGGCCACGCCCGCTCTCGCTTCATACTTCGCACCCATGCACGACACGCGCGACGCCGACCGACGCTGGGACGCGCTCGTCGCACGCGACCGCGCGCACGACGGCGCGTTCGTGTACGGCGTGCGCACCACCGGCGTCTACTGTCGCCCGTCGTGCGCCTCGCGCCGCCCGCGCCGCGAGAACGTCGCCTTCTTCGACGCCGCCGAGGCCGCGCGCGCCGCCGGCTTCCGCGCCTGCAAGCGCTGCCGCCCCGACGCGCCGCCCGAGGCGGAGCCCGCCTTCGTCGCGCGCGCCCGCGCCCGCCTCGACACGCACGCTGCGTCGCACGACGACCGCGCGCTCCCGCTCGCCGAGCTCGCCGCGCACGCGGGCGCGAGCCCCGCGCACCTGCAGCGCACGTTCACGCGCGTCGTCGGGCTGTCGCCGCGCGCCTACCTCGACGCGCGCCGCCTCGCCCACCTCAAGACGCGCCTGCGCGCCGGCGACACGGTGAGCCGCGCGGCCGCCGAGTCCGGCTTCCCCGACGGGCGCGGCGTGTACGCGCGGGCGCCGCGCGCCCTCGGGATGAGCCCGGCCGCGTGGCGCCGCGGCGGACGCGGCGAGCGCGTCGACTACGCGGTCGTGCCCACGCGGCTCGGCGCGCTGCTCGTGGCCGCCACCGCGCGCGGCGTCTGCGCGGTCGCGCTCGGCGACGACGAACCCGCGCTCGCGCGCTGGCTGCAGGACGAGCTGCCGGCCGCCGAGCTCGCCCGCGGCGACGAGGTCGACGGATACGCGCGCGCCGTGGCCGCATGGGTCGACGGCGACGCCGACGACGCCGCCCTGCACGCGCTCCCACTCGACCTCGCCGGCACCGACTTCCAGCAGCGCGTGTGGCGAGCGCTGCGCGCGATCCCGTATGGCGCCACGCGGACGTACGCCGAGCTGGCCGCCGCGCTCGGGGACCCGCGGGCGGCCCGGGCCGTGGCCGGCGCCTGCGCGGCCAACCGCGTCGCGCTGGTGGTTCCCTGCCACCGCGTGGTGCGCGGCGACGGCGCGCCCGGCGGCTACCGGTGGGGCGCCGAGCGCAAGGCACGCCTGCTCGACGCCGAGCGGAATGGCGGACGGTAGGCGACGCGGTGGCAGTTGGAGATTCGAGGGCTCGGGTAGGGCGTGGTCCGATACAGCGTGGTCAGGTACAGCGTGGTCCGATACGGCGTGGTCTGGGAGGGCGTGATCTACGACCCACTGGTGCAAGCCACGCCTTATCGGACCACGCCGTTATCGACCACGCCCCATCAGAACACGCCGTATCGGACCACGCCTTACCTGGCCTCCTTCCTCAACGCCACCTCGTCCACCACGACGTACCGCCCCCCGCCGGCCGCCCGCACGACCCCGGCCGCCCGCAGCGCCCGCAGCCCGCGCACCACCAGCTCGCGCACCGTCCCCAGCTCCTCGGCCGCCTCCTGCTGCGTGCGCGCGAGGACGAAGGCCCGCCCCCCGCTGGCGGCGTGGCGCGCGAGGCGCAGCGCGTCGCGCAGCGCGCGCGTCGGGCGCGCCA
>NZ_JARGEK010000468.1 GCF_029211165.1 Roseisolibacter sp. H3M3-2 | reverse complement strand
CGATTTGTCTTCCTAAGACCGCTTGGCCTCCGACTTCTCGAGCGCCGCCAGCGCCTCGAGCGCCGCCTCGGCCCCGCCGTGCGCGCCGAGCGGCAGCGCCGCGGTCAGCGCGCCCAGCGACGGCCACCGCTCGGCGGGCTCCTTCGCCAGCATGCGCAGCACCGCCGCCTCCAGCGCGGGCGGCACGTCGGGGCGCAGCGCGCGCAGCGGCGCCGGCGCGTCCATGATGTGCCGCTGCTGCATCTCCCACAGCGACCCCGCGAACGGCGCGCGCCCCGTCAGCAGCTCGTAGGCGACCGCGCCCAGCGCGTACTGGTCCGACGCGCTCGTCAGCGTCTCGACGCGCCACTGCTCGGGGCTCATGTACCCCGGCGTCCCGATCGCGAAGCCCGTGCGCGTGAGCTGCTCTCCCTGCGCGACCTTGGCGATGCCGAAGTCGGTCACCGTCACGCCGCCGGCGCGGTCGAGCATCACGTTGGCCGGCTTCACGTCGCGGTGCACGACGCCGCGGCGGTGCGCGTGGTCGAGCGCCGACGCGACCTGCGCCAGCACGTGGCACGCGACGCCGACCGGCAGCGCGCCGCGCGCCGCCAGCAGCGCCTCCAGCGAGCAGCCGTCGATGTAGCGCATCACGAAGAAGCGCAGCCCCTGGCTCTCCTTCGCGCGGTACACGCGCACCACGCTCGGGTGGTCGTCCAGGTTCGCCGCGGTGCGCGCCTCCTGCAGGAAGCGCTGCGGCATCGTGTCGCGCCCCGCCAGCTCGGGGAACATCACCTTGATGGCGACGTAGCGCGCGAGCTCGACGTCCCAGGCCAGGTAGACGGCGGCCATCCCTCCGCGCCCCAGCTCGCGCACCACGTCGTAGTCGCCGAGCGTGGCCGAGCGCAGGCGCGCCAGCAGGTGGTCCTCGGCGCCCTCCGCCTCCGCCGGCTGCCCGCACCCCGAGCAGAAGCGCGCCGAGGCGGAGAGCTCGGCGCCGCAGCGCGGGCAGGGGCGGGGGGACGACATGCGGAGGGCGCGCGAAGGGCGGGGGAGGGGTGCGCAACGTTGCGCCCCCGCCCCCGCCCGGGCAACCCGCGTCCCGGCGCGCGCCCGCGCGTCAGGCCCCGGCCGGCTCCCGCTCCAGCGTCGGCAGCGCGGCCGCGATCGCCTCGCGGTGCGCCTCGAACTGCGGCGGCAGGCGCAGCGACTCGCCGAGCGCCGACAGCGGCTCGTCGACCGCGAAGCCCGGGCCGTCGGTCGCCAGCTCGAACAGCACCCCGCCCGGCGCGCGGAAGTACACCGACTGGAAGTACTGCCGGTCGCGCACCGCGGTCGCGTGGACGCCGGCCGCCGTCACCGCGTCGGTCAGCGCGCGCTGCGCGTCGGCGTCGGCGACGCGGAACGCCACGTGGTGCACGCTCCCCACGCCGTCGGCCGCGCCCCAGAAGCCGCGCACGTCGCGCACGTCGACCACGCGCCCCAGCGCCGCGCCGTCGGCCACCAGCCGCGTCGTCGTCCCCTCGGCGCCCGCGCGCCGCCACCCCATCGGGCCCTCCAGCAGCCCGGCGGCGCCGGCGGCGTCCTCCACCCACAGCGTCACGCCGAAGACGCCGCGGATCGCGTGCTCGGCGGGGATTGCGGCGTCGCCGCCCGCAGTCCACCCCGGGAGGTCGGCGACGCGCGGGTCGGTCGCTAGCGCGAGGCGCATCCCGTCGGGATCGGCGAACGTCACCACCGTCTCGCCGCCGTCGGCGCCGAGCGTGGCGAGGCGCCGCGCCGGCAGCTCGTGCGCGACGCGGTGCGCCGCCAGCCGGTCGAGCCAGAACCCGAGCGACGCCGGCGGGATCGCCAGCGCGGTCTCGGCCGCCTGCCCGGCGCCGACGCGCCCCTTCCGCCCGTTCGCCCACGGGAAGACGGTGAACAGCGAGCCGGGGGAGCCGGCCTCGTCGCCGAAGTAGAAGTGGTAGGCGCCCGGGTCGTCGAAGTTCACCGTGCGCTTCACCAGCCGCATCCCGAGCACGCCGACGTAGAAGTCGAGCACGCGGCGCGCCTCGCCGGAGATCGCGGTGACGTGGTGGATCGCGTGGACGGTCATGGAAGCCTCCGGTGATTGTCTCAGTACTAAGATAATGGCGCGCGTCCGGGACGCAATGGCCGTTCGGGGGCTCAGCGGGGGGACGCGCCCCCGAGCGACCGCTGGGCGACCAGCGCCGCGGTGCGGGCGGCGATCCGCTCCTCGACCTGATCGAGCCAGCCGTCGAGCGGCGTCCCGTACACGCGCCGCGCCGCCGCGAGCGTCTGGTCGCGCAGGAGCGTGCGCAGCGCGGCCGCGCCGCCCTCGCGCGCCAGCGCGTCGACCACGGCGCCGGCCACCGGGTAGGCCACGCCCTCGGGGAGGCGCCGCCAGTCGGCCCACAGCGCGCGCACGTCCGCCCGCGCCAGCCCGGCGCCGGCCAGCGCCGCCGCCGCCTCGCCGATGCGGTCGTCGCCGCTCCCGTCGAGCCAGACCGCGAGCCCCTCGGTCACCAGCGGCGCCGCGACCTCGGGGCGCACCGCGCGGAAGGCGATGACGTGCGCGATCTCGTGCCCCACGGTCTGGTCCCACGTGAGGTGCGACAGCCCGACCGCCGGCCGCGCGAAGTGCACGCGCGGCATCCCGGCGGCGCGCGCCTCGCGGTCGGAGTCCCACACGAACAGGTCGACGCGCTTGGGGCGCGCGGCCGCCGCGGTGTCGCCGAGCGTGGCCGCGATGCGCACCGCCGCCGCCTCGCGCGCCGCCGCGAACGCCTCGAGGTCGAGGATCGGCGCGGCGGGGCTCACGCGCAGCCGCAGGTGCGGCGTCTCGATCGTGCGCCAGCGCGCGAACGTCGAGTCGAAGCCGTACAGCCGGCGGTCGGTCGCCAGCACGGCGGCCAGCCGCGCGGTGGGGCGGTGTCCCGCCGCGTCGTCGAGCGCGACGGGGGCGCCGGCCGTGTCGCCGACGGCGAAGCGCGCCTTCCCGAGGTACGCCACCGCCCACCCGCCCACCGCGTCGCGGCGCGCGTCGAGCGCGAGCGCGCGCTGCAGGTGCGGCAA
>NZ_JARGEK010000467.1 GCF_029211165.1 Roseisolibacter sp. H3M3-2 | reverse complement strand
CGGCGCCGCGCGCCGGCGCCGCGCCGCGCGACGACGCGCGCGAGCAGACCGCCGACCAGCAGGTGCGCCACGTCCTGGGCCGCCTGGCGTTCGGCGCCCGCCCCGGCGACGAGGCGCGCGTGCGGGCGATGGGGGTGGACCGGTGGATCGCCGCGCAGCTGCGCCCCGAGACGCTCGACGACGCGGCGCTCGAGCGGACGCTGGCCGGGATGCCGACGCTCCGCCAGTCGGGCGCCGAGCTGCTGGCGCTGTACCCGCCGCCGGGGCAGGTCGAGGCGCGCGGCGCGGCCGCCGCGCGGATGGCGGGCGACAGCGGCGCCCCCGCCTTCTCCGGCGCCGACTCGGCGCGGGCGCGCGAGATGGCGCGGGCGTCGCGGCGCGTGGTCGCCGAGCTGCAGGCGGCGCGCGTGGCGCGCGCGGTCGCCAGCGAGCGGCAGCTGCAGGAGGTGATGGTCGACTTCTGGGCCAACCACTTCAGCGTGTTCGCCGGCAAGGACCGCGTCCGCTACTTCCTCCCCGAGTACGAGGCGACGCTGCGCACGCACGCGCTCGGGAAGTTCCGCGACCTGCTCGGCGCCGTCGCCAAGAGCCCGGCGATGCTGCAGTACCTCGACAACGCGCAGAGCGTCGCCGACAGCGTGCGCCCCACGCTCGGGCGGCGCCCCCGGGGGATGACGGAGCGGCAGCGCGCGCGCCTGGCGCGCCGCAACCCGCGGGCGGCGGACATGCTGGCGCGGGCGCAGCAGCGCCGGCCGCGCGGCCTCAACGAGAACTACGCCCGCGAGCTGCTGGAGCTGCACACGCTCGGCGTCGACGGCGGCTACACGCAGGCCGACGTGGTCGAGGTGGCGCGCGCGCTCACCGGGTGGTCGGTGCGCCCGCCGCAGCAGGGGGGCGGCTTCACCTTCCGCGCCGCGGCGCACGACGCCGGCGCGAAGACCATCCTCGGCACCCGCTTCCCCGCCGGGCGCGGCGAGGACGAGGGGGAGGCGGTGCTCGACCTGGCGGCACGCCACCCGAGCACGGCGCGCTTCATCGCGCGCAAGCTCGCGGTGCGCTTCGTGAGCGACTCGCCGCCGCCGGCGCTGGTCGCGCGCGCCGCCGAGACGTTCCGCCGCACCGACGGCGACCTGCGCGCGACGCTGGAGACGATCGTCACGAGCCCCGAGTTCTTCTCGCGCGCCGCGTACCGCGCCAAGGTGAAGTCGCCGTTCGAGCTGGTGGCGAGCGCGGCGCGCGCGATGAACGCCGCCCCCGACACCACGCCGCGCACCGCGCAGCTGATCGCGCGCCTCGGCCAGCCGATCTACGGGCACCAGGCGCCCGACGGGTGGCCGGAGACGGGGCGCGCGTGGATGAACACGGGGGCGATCCTCAACCGCATCAACTTCGGGCTGACGGTGGCCGCCGGGCGGCTCCCCGAGGCGCGGCTGGCCGGCGCGCCGCCGGCCGACTCGCTGCGCGCCGCGCAGCGCGCCGCGCAGCTGGACGGCGTCGCGCGCGCGCTGCTGGGGGGCGAGCTGTCGCCGGACACGCGGGCGATCCTGGCGAGCGGGGAGCACCCGCTGCTGGCCCGCCCCCGCCCCGACTCGGCCGCGATGCCGCGCGCCCCGCGCCTCGACCCGTTCGCGCAGCTCGTGGGGCTGGCCCTGGGCGCCCCCGAGTTCCAGCGCCGCTGACCGCAGGAGACGACCCATGCAACGCCGGGCCTTCGTGAAGTCGGGCGCGCTCGCGCTCGTGACGATGGGGCTGAGCCCCTCCTTCCTCCGCCGCACCGCGTTCGCGCAGGAGCTGACGCACGGCGCGGCGCGCCTCGCCGGCAGGGGGAAGGTGCTGGTGTGCCTGTTCCAGCGCGGCGCGGCCGACGCGCTCAACGTCGTGGTGCCGTTCGGCGACCGCGCGTACTACGCGCTGCGCCCCAACATCGCCGTCCCGGAGCCCGGGCGCCCGAACGGCGCGCTCGACCTCGACGGCTTCTACGCGCTGCACCCCGCGCTCGCCCCGCTCAAGCCGCTGTGGGACCGCGGGCTGCTGGCGCCGATCCACGCCGTCGGGAGCCCGAGCGCGACGCGCTCGCACTTCGACGCGCAGGACTACATGGAGACGGCCACCCCGGACGTGAAGGGGACGAAGGACGGGTGGCTCAACCGCTACCTCGCGCTGCGCGGCACCTGCGAGTCCGGGTGCGCGCACGGGGCGGCCGCGTCCCCGTTCCGCGCCGTGTCGATGACGCCGCAGACGCCGCGCGTGCTCGACGGCCCGGCGCCGGTGGTGGCGATGAACTCGCTCGCCGAGTTCTCGATCCGCGCGGCCGGCGGCGACGCCGAGCAGCGGCTGGAGGCGCTGTACACCACCGGCTCGGCGGACCTGGTGCACGGCGCCGGCGCCGACACCTTCGAGGCGATGAAGGTGCTGCGCGCGGCGAACCCGCAGCAGTACCGGCCGCAGCACGACGCGCAGTACCCGAACTCGCCGTTCGGCCAGCGGCTGCGCCAGATCGCGCAGCTGATCCGCGCCGGCGTGGGGCTGGAGGTCGCGTTCGCCGACGTCGGCGGGTGGGACACGCACGTCAACCAGGGGGGCGCCACGGGACAGCTGGCGAACCGGCTGGGCGACTTCGCGCGGTCGATCGCGGCGTTCACGACGGACCTCGGCGACCGGATGGAGGACGTGGTGATCCTGACGATGTCCGAGTTCGGGCGCACGGCGCGGCAGAACGGCACCGGCGGCACGGACCACGGGCACGCCGGCAGCATGTTCGTGATCGGCGGCGGGGTGAAGGGCGGCCGCGTGCACGGCCGGTGGCCGGGGCTCGCGCCGGAGCAGCTGAACGAGGGGCGCGACCTGGCGCTGACGACCGACTTCCGCGCGGTGTTCGCGGAGGTGGCGCGGACGCACCTCGGGGCGGAGCGGCTGGACCGGCTGTTCCCGGGCTACGAGGCGACGGCGCTGCCGGGGGTGCTGGGGTAGACCTGCGACCTGCGACCTGCGACCTGCGACCGGGGCCGTCTCGCAGGTCGCAGGTCGCAGGTCGCAGGTCGCAGGTCGCAGGTCGCAGGTCGC
>NZ_JARGEK010000466.1 GCF_029211165.1 Roseisolibacter sp. H3M3-2 | reverse complement strand
TCCGCCGGCGCGTGCGCCTCCAGCGCGCGGACGTGCGCGTCGAGAGCGCGCCCCCCGACCTGCGTCCGCGCGTCCCACGCCGCCACCCACGCGCACTCGGGGAGCCCGCTCGCCGCCAGCGCCGCCTGCCGCGCCACCACCGACAGGCGCCACACGAGGCGCTCGCGCGGCCCGCGCGTCAGCGTCGCGCGCCCGGCCTCGCACGCCGCGTACGCGTGCGGCGGCACCCTCAGCTCGGCGGCCATCGCGTCGGGGGTGAGCCCGAGCCGCGCGCGCGCGGCCGCCAGCTCGGCGCCGGTCATCGCGTCGCGCCGCGTCGGGTCCCGTGGTCCGTCATGCGCTGCATGCTACCGCAGGTCGCGCCGCGCCGTCAGCAGGAGGAGCAATCCCACCACCCCGACCGTCGCGTCGGCGGTGCCGAGCGGCGCCCCCTGCGCGGCCCGCAGCAGGAGCGGCACGCCCACCGTCAGCGCCGCCGCCGCCGCGCCCCGCCGCTCCCCCGCCGCCAGCAGGCGCCCGGTGAGCACGAAGCCGACGCAGGTGAGCAGCGCCATCGTCGTCCCGCCGGCGGGCGGGCGCAGCGCCGCGTAGCCGGGGACGCCGAGCGCGCGCAGCAGGAACGCCATCCCGAACAGGAGCAGCCCGAGCGCGCCGGCCACGCTGAACCACCACGCGGCCGGCGGCGCGACCACGCGCACGCGGCGCCGCGCGGGCGCCGCCGGCGCTACCGACGCGAGGTCGTACGCCTCCAGCTCCGGCCGCACCGTGGTCCGGCGCACGGGGCCCTCAGGGGCGGTCCATGATCGGCAGGTACCGGCGCCACGGCCCCACGGCGTCGCGGTACTGCTTGGCCATCACGCGCGCGATCTGCGCCACGTGCCCCAGGTCGTGCGCCGCCCACGTCGCCAGCAGCTGCCGCAGCGTCACCGCGCCGAACGCGGGGTGCACGCCGGTCAGCGCCAGCTCGCGCTCCGTCAGCGCCCAGCCGCGCAGCGTCGCCAGGTTGTCGGCGCGCAGCGCGGCGAACTCGTCGAGCAGCTGCGCCATCGACTTGCCGGCGCTCTCGCGGTACTGCGCGAAGCGGTCGTACGGCGCGAAGGTGCGCGACTCGCCCTGCGCGAGGATGATCCGCGCGCGGGCGATCCAGTCGTCGCGCTCGCCGTGGATGAGGTGGCCGACGTTGTCGAACGCGCTGAACGTGTCGGGCCCCTCGTTCGGCGCCGTCCACGCCTCGGGGAGTCCGCCGAGCAGGGCGCGGAGCGCGGCTGGCGTGCGCTCGAGCACCGCCGCCGCGTCGTCGAGGGCGAACTCCATCAGGGCGCGGCGACGAGGAGCAGCACCAGGAGCGCGACGAGCAGCAGCCCGAGCGTCGTGGCGGTGGCGGCGTGCGAGAAGGGCTGCAGGGCGCGGCGCGACATGGGGGGCTCCGGGTTCGGGTGCCGGCAAGCGTAGCACGCGCGGGACCGCGTCGCCTGTGCCCCGCATGACGTTCGGATGAAGGTTGGATTAAGCGCCCGCCGCCTCCGCCCCCGTCCGCGCCCACCCCTCCGCCGCGTCGGCGTCCTCGAACGGGCGCACCGTCATCGGCACCCCCTCGGCCAGCATGCCGAGCATGCGCATCATGCCGTACGACGCGGGCGAGCCGACGACCACTGCCCAGCGCGACCCGGCGAAGGTGTCGCGCAGCGCCTCCAGCCGCGCCACCAGCTGCTCGACCTGCGGGCGCGTGGACGGCGTCCCGATGCGCCGGTGGTCGGAGAGGATGTGCCACCCCGGCTCGCGCCCCACCGCCTCGGCGGCGTCGGCCACGCACCGGATCATGTCCTCGGCGGAGAACGCGCCCTCGACCTCGGCGCGGATCAGCCGGGCGGCGCGGTCGACGCGGAAGGTGATCGGCATGGCCCCACGGTATCGCGCCCCGCCGTCGGACGCGATGCTGACAGAACGCCGCCTCCCGCGCCGCGCGGCCGCTCCCTACGCTGGACGCATGACTGCCACCGCGATCCGTACCAGCCCGGCCGCGCCCGCCGCGCCCCGCGGCGAGGCGCTCCGCCCGCCCCCGGCGGAGGCGCCCTACTACGTGCCGGCCGCGCACGAGGTCGACGTCTTCCTCCGCTGCCACGCCCGCGGGCTCCCCGTGATGCTCAAGGGGCCCACCGGGTGCGGCAAGACGCGCTTCGTCGAGCACATGGCGTGGCGCCTCGGGCGTCCGCTGGTGACCGTGGCGTGCCACGACGACCTCGCGGCGAGCGACCTCACCGGGCGCTGGCTGATCCGCGGCGGCGACACCGTGTGGGTGGACGGCCCGCTCACCACCGCCGCCCGCGCCGGCGCCATCTGCTACCTCGACGAGCTGGTGGAGGCGCGGCAGGACACGATCGTCGTCATCCACCCGCTCACCGACGACCGGCGCGTGCTGCCGATCGACAAGACGGGGGAGCTGGTCGAGGCGGCGCCCGGCTTCCAGCTCGTGGTGTCGTACAACCCGGGCTACCAGCACGCGATCAAGGACCTCAAGCCGAGCACGCGGCAGCGGTTCGTGTCGCTCGACTTCGACTACCCGCCGGCGGGGGTCGAGGCGGAGATCGTGGCGCACGAGAGCGGGCTCGATCGCGCGCGCGCCGCGGCGCTGGTCACGCTCGCGCACCGCATCCGCCACCTGCGCGACCAGGGGCTGGCCGAGGTGCCGGGGACGCGCCTGCTGGTCGCCACCGCGCGCCTGATCGCCGACGGGATCGCGCCCGAGGAGGCGTGCCGCGTCGCGCTCGCGGGGCCGCTCACCGACGACCCGGACCTGCTGCTGGCGATCGCGGACCTCGTCTCGGCGACGCTCTGAGCGGCGTGCCCGGCGTCCGCGTCCCCGTCCCGTCGCGCCACGCCGTCCGCCGCGCGCTCGCCCGCGCGGCGCGGGGGGCTGCGCGGCTCGGCCCGCCCCCGCTGGCGCCCGACGACGTCGTGGCGCTCGACGACGTGCGCCGGCGGCTGGAGCTGCTGCTGGCGGGGCTGCACGGCCGCCAGATCCGCGTCGACGCGATCGACCCGCCGCCGCGCCGCGGGCTGGCGCGCCGCGCGGCGCTCGCGGTGGCGCGCCTCGCC
>NZ_JARGEK010000465.1 GCF_029211165.1 Roseisolibacter sp. H3M3-2 | reverse complement strand
GGCGTGCGCGCGCGCGCCGACGCCTGAGCGCCGCCGTCAGGCCACCAGGTCGGGCGTCGCGTCGCGCGCGGTCGCGCACCCCGCGAGCGCCATCGCGAGGTCCAGCTCCGAGCGCAGCATGCCGAGCGCGGAGGCGACGCCGGCCTCGCCGTCGCGCGCCAGCCCCCACAGGACCGGCCGGCCGACGAGCACCGCGCGCGCGCCGAGCGCCAGCGCCTTGAGCACGTCGCTGCCGCGCCGCACGCCGCCGTCGACGAACACCTCCAGCGCGTCGCCGGCCGCGTCGGCGACCTCGCGCAGCGCGTCGGCGGTGGCCACCGCGCCGTCGAGCTGCCGGCCGCCGTGGTTGGACACGACGCCCCCCGACGCGCCGTGGGCGGCGGCGAGCCGCGTGTCGTCGCCGCGCACGACTCCCTTCACGACCACGGGGAGCCGCGTGATCGAGCGCAGCCACTCGACGTCGCGCCAGGTGAGCGACGGGTCGAGCATCGTCGCCACGTAGGCGGCGAGCCCCGAGTCGCCGAGCGCGCGGTCCACCGCCCCCTTGCCGTGGCCGGCGAGGTTGGCGACCGAGAGCCCGGCGGGGAGCGCGAAGCCGTTGCGCACGTCGCGCAGGCGGCGGCCGAGGAACGGCGCGTCGACGGTCAGCGCGAGCGCGTCGTAGCCCGCCGCCTCGGCGCGGTCGACGAGCGCCCGCGTCACGCCGCGGTCGCGGTAGACGTACAGCTGGAACCAGCGGCCGCCCCGCGCGCCGCGCGCCGCGTCGTAGGCGTCGGCCACGTCCTCCAGCGTCGAGGTGGCGAGGGTGCTGAGCGCCATCACCGTCCCCTGCGCCGCCGCCGCGCGCGCGGTGGCCAGCTCGCCGTCGGGGTGCGCCATGCGCTGGAATGCGGTGGGCGCCACGAGCACGGGCATCGCGACCGGGCGGCCGAGCACCGTGGTCGACAGGTCGCGCGCCGAGACGTCGACCAGGCAGCGGGGGCGGAGCCGCACGCGCGCCCACGCCGCCTCGTTGCCGGCGAGCGTCGTCTCGTCCTCGGCGCCGCTGGCGTAGTAGTCGTACGCCATGCGCGGCAGGCGCTGCGCGGCCACGTCGTGCAGGTCGCGCACGGTCAGCGGGGCGGTCATCGGGCGCTCGGTCGCGGGGGGGGTGGGGGCGGGTGGGGTGCCCCAAGCTGCGTCCGGCGGGGCGGGGAGGCCAGACGACGCCCGGGCGGAGACTTCCCGCCCGGGCGCCGCCCCGGGTCGCGTGCGCCGGGTCACTCGGCGCGCGCGCAGCTCACGTCCGGATTCCACATCGCGAACATCCCGCTCGGGTTCGGACGCCAGGCCCAGATGTGCAGGGCCCACACGCCGAGCGGCTCGTTGCGCATGAACGGCATGCCGAGCAGCGTCGGCGCCGCGTCGCCCTCCCACGCGTCGAACGGGACAACGTAGTCGACGCCCACCAGCTGCATCTGCCCGTTCGGGCCCGGCTCGTACATCACCAGCTCGGGACGCAGCAGCTCGATCGTCGCGTCGACGAGCCCGGGGTTGAGGTAGTGGATCCCCTGCGCGCCGGCGTCGGAGCGGGCGCACCCGGCCGGGTACTGCGCCGTGTAGCCGGCGGCGTCCGCCGTCGCGAGGTCGTGGAAGCGTGCCGTCGCCGCGCGGACCTGCGCGACGGCCGCGCGCTGCGCGGCGGTGAGCGTGGACGCGTGGTCGGCGTGGGCCGACCGCGCCGCGCGGGCGTCGGCGCCCATCGGCGCCTCGGCGGGGGCGGCGCAGGCCGCCGCCAGCACGAGGCCCAGGAGGAGTCGTCGCATCGGTCAGCCCTCCCCGGCGGCGACGTGGAAGTACGGGTCGAGCACGCGCACCGGCGTGCACTCGTCGCACGGCAGGCCGCTGGCCGTCGCCGCGCGGGCGATCGCGTCGGCCGAGGGGCCGTCGTACACGCAGAACGACGTGCGGCGGTCCTCCGTGACGTACGAGTGGATCCAGGTCACGCCGAAGGTGGCGTTGCAGTCGACGATGTCGAGGCAGGCGGCGGCGCCGGCGGCGGTGCCGGGGACGTTGAGGCCTTCGGGGAAGGTGCGCTGCACCATGAAGCGAGGCATATGGCTACTCTCTCGGGATGGTCGTGGGATGCGCCGGGGTGGTGGTGGAAGGGCGCCGCGCCCGGTGCATCGCGGCGTCCACGGTCGGTCGGGTGGAGCGGGGCGCCCCGTCAGGGCGGCGCCAGCAGGTCGAACGGGGCCGCGGCCTCGGCGAGCGCCGCCGCGTCGGGCGGCCAGCGCTCGCTCGACCCGGCGAGCGCGGCCAGCACCTCGGCGTGGCGTTCGAGGCCGCCGGGCATGTACAGGAGCAGCACCGCGGCGGGCGCGTCGGAGCGGTTGCGGTAGGCGTGGACGACCCCCGGCGGGACCACCGCGGCGTCGCCGCGGAGGAGCCGCACGTCGCGCCCGTCGAGCGTCAGCACCACCTCGCCCTCGACGCCGTACAGCACCTCGGTGGTGGCGCGGTGGCGGTGCGGGGGCGCGCCCTCGGCGCGCGGCGGGATCGCGTGGTCGAGCATCCCCCAGGCGCCGTCGGTGTCGGCCGCGCGCACCAGCACGTGGACGCGCGCGCCCGTGTGTCGCACGAGCCCCGGCGCGCCGCCGGCGCGCACGAACGGCTGCGGCGGGCGGTCCTCTCGGGTGTCGGGCGTGGGCGTGGGCATCGGTCGGCGCGTGAAGTGGTGCGCGTGGAGCGCACGGCCACGATGGCGCCGCCCCCCGCGACGCGTCCAACACTTCGTTGCGAGCGTAGCCATGCCTCGCGGCGATGACGGCGCGCCTTGCCCGGCGGGCGCGGCGGTGCATCTTGGGCGCATGGAGCTCCGTCACCTGCGCTACTTCGTGGCCGTCGCGGAGGAGGCGAACGTCAGCCGCGCCGCGGAGCGCCTGCTGGTCGCGCAGAGCGCGCTGTCGCGCCAGCTGCAGGACCTCGAGCGGGAGCTGGGCGCGCCGCTCTTCGAGCGGCTGTCGCGCGGCGTGCGGCTCACGCCCGCGGGCGAGGCGCTGCTGGAGCGCGCGCGGCGCACCCCCGCCGCCGACGGCGACGGCGCGGTCGCGGTGCGCGCG
>NZ_JARGEK010000464.1 GCF_029211165.1 Roseisolibacter sp. H3M3-2 | reverse complement strand
CTGCTCGCCGGGCGCCTGAGCGACGCCGAGATCGGCGCGCGCCTCGGCACTAGCCCGCACACCGCGCGCACGCACGCCGAGCGGGTGCGCGCGAAGCTCGGCGTGTCGCGCCGCGCCGACGTGGCGGGCGCGCTGGCGGCGGCGCGGAGCTGACGCACGCGCGAACGCACGACGGGCGGGCCGGGCGTGAGCCCGAACCCGCCCGCGTGCCGCCGCCCTCCCCGCGTCCCCTCCCCCCGAGGTCGCGCGGTTCGGAACGACGAGGACTGCACCTGCGACCTGCGACCTGCCACTCTTCCACAGCAGGGGAGAACGGATCGGTCGGATGCGGTCGGATTCGACGGATCGCTCCTCGAACCTCCAGGCGCCCATCCGCCGAATCCGACCTGATCCGGACGAATCCGTTCTCCCTGATGGTTGAAGCGTGAGCGGTCGCGACCGCGTGGACGGCGCGCCGACCGGAGCTACTGCTTCTTCGTCAGCTGCGTGAGCGCGATGCGGTACTCCTTCTTCCCCGCGTCCCACGTGATGCGGTACGCGCCCGGCCAGTAGCCCGCCGCCTGCGCGCGCGCCGCCGTGCCGACGGGGATGACCTGGTCGCGCACCGCCGGGTCGGTCGCGTCCTTCTTGGCCAGCAGGTGCGCGCGCGTCACCATCGGCTCGGCGAAGATGAACTCCCCGTCCCACGAGCCGTAGATGAACGTCGCCGTGAACGGCCTCGCCCGTTCCGGCTTGCCGAGGAGCCCCTGCAGCTCGGGCGCGCGCACGTCGATCCAGTGCACGCCCATCAGCGGGACCGCGACGTCCGACGGCTTCGCGCCCGGCGGGCCGAGCACGAGGCCGTGCTGCGGGCGGAACTCCTCGGCCGGCAGGCGGTCGGCCTCGGCGGCGTAGCGCGGGTTCGCGAGCACGATGCGCGCGTCGCGTTTCGCCTTGTCGATCGTGTAGAAGTGGAAGTCGAAGTGCGGCGTGTCGTAGACCCCCGGCGGCTCGTGCCCGCCGACGTTCCAGTTCAGGCTCGCCCACCTGAACGGGACGCCGGCCGTCGCCGGGATCGGGAGCGCGAGCTCGTGGTCGGGGCCCTGGTGGCCGACCGCGTGCCCCATCCCGCTCGTCGGCAGCCCCTCGAGCGCGGCCTCGTCGAGCGCGACGCCGACCTCGGTGGGGGTGCCGCGCGCGGCGTCGGTGATCACGTAGGCGCGCGCGCGCCCGTTGCCGAGCTTCGACGCGCCGCCGTAGCGGACGCGCGTGCGGACGTCGTCGGGGGCGGGGCGGGACGGGGTGGCGGCGGCGACGAGCGAGACGCCGGCGAGCGCGGCCAGGGTGGCGCGCAGCGGCAGGCGGGCGGTGCGGAAGGGGCGCATGGGACGCGGCCTCGGGATCGTGGTGGAGCGAGGGCTGCCGGTGCGTCGCGCGCCTCCCTCGCCCGGCGCGCATCCCGAAGGTGCGCGCCGCCGCGTCCCGCCTCTTGGGTCAAACTTCCTCACCCCTGAACTTTCCTCCGCCGCGCCACCGCGAGACCGACGAGGCCGGCGCCGAGCAGCGCGACCGTGGCCGGCTCGGGGACGGTGCTGACCGGCGTCGCCGCGTTCGAGAAGGTGGCCGCGAACGCGAAATTCGTGTTGGCGGGCTGCGACCAGCGGATCCCGGCGTAGGAGTCGACCGTGCCGGGGTACGCGGTGCTCACGCGCGAGCCCAGCCCGTCGGCGGCGAGCGACGTCGCGTGGTGCGCGGTGCCGAACTGCTGCACGAAGCTCCCCGCCAGCGACGGGATGCCCAGGAAGGCGATGTAGCGCTGCCCCGGCAGCACCGGGAGCCCGCCTTCGATCTCGAACGTCGTCTCGACCGGGAGCGGCGACGACGTGCCGAGCCGCGCGGCGCTCTGCCAGAGGACCGGCCCCGCGATCCGGTCGGTCGCGCCGTCGTAGGCGGCGACGAACGCGTGGAACGACGTGACGCCGAAGCTGCGCGAGTCCGACAGCCAGAACGAGAAGCGGTCGAGCTGCGTGTACTGCGGCGCGACGAACGTCTGCCCGACGATCGACGCCTGCGACGGGTTGAGCTGCCCGAAGCCGTTGGCGGAGGTGAGCACGCCCGACGGCGCGCCGGTGTCGATCCGCTGCGCGGAGAGCGGGGCCGCGGCCAGCGCGAGGGCGAGCAGGAGGGGGCGGACGGCGGTCATGTATGGACTCCTCGGCGCGAGGCGCCGCGATCGGATGGGGGGGGCCGGCTGGCGTGTCGCCGCCGGGGTGCCCACACGATCGGAGTCCGCCGCCGCGGCGGCATACGCAGTCGCTGCGTATCCTCGCGGCCGGCGCGGTCAGTAGTACAGGTGCCCCTCGCGTCCGTAGCGCGGATGGCGCGCCAGCGCGGCGTGGTCGGCGCGCGCGACGCCCTGCGCGCCGCCGACGCCGGCGATCACCGCGTCGAGCGCGTCGCCCCCCGGGTCGCGCATCACGCGCCGCACGAAGCGCGCGTCCATCGCCACGTGCGCCCGCAGCGCGTCGACGATCGCGCGGCGCGTGCGGCGGCGCACCGGCGCGAGCGCGCCCCCCTCGGGCTGCTTGTAGCGCTGGTGTGGGAGCCCCCACCGCTTGAGCGTCGACGACGGGCACGTCTCGACCAGCACGCGGCGCGCGCCGGCGAGGCGGCGGTGGTGGAACGGGAGCACGGCGGTGCCGCGGTCGCGGCGCAGCGGGCCGACGACGTCGCGGATCCCGTGGAAGGTCTGCCAGATGATGCGGTAGTGGTACGGGTCGAACGGGGCGCGCGCGTCGCCGTCGGTGAGCCGGCGGACGTGCATCGGCCCGCCGCGCGCCTGCGAGCGGCGCACGCACTCGACGCCGAGCCCGTAGCCGTCGTGCGTCCACTCGGCGACGAGCGCGTGGTGCGCGTCCCAGCGCGCGCCGTCGGGGAGCACCTCGAGCGGGAAGCCGAACGGGAAGTCGAACGCCCACAGCGCGCGGTCGGAGGCACGCACCAGCGCCACGAGGTGCGCCAGCGCGGGGGCGCGGGCCGCGTCGCCGGCCAGCGCGCCCAGCGGGTCGAGCGCGGTCAGGTGGAGCGGCGGGCTCCCGGCGCGCCGCTCGGCGGCGGTGGCGGGG
>NZ_JARGEK010000463.1 GCF_029211165.1 Roseisolibacter sp. H3M3-2 | reverse complement strand
CCGTCGCGCGCGCCGAACCCCGCCAGCACCCCGGGCGCGGCGGCCGCGGCGACGGCGGCGGGGCGCGCGACGGACGCGGGCGCGGCGGGGGCGTGGGGCTGAGGCGGCACGGGGCGGAAGAAAGCGGCGCCCCGGGGACGGGGGAAGGCGGCGCCGCACGCGCCAACCGTCATCGCGCTGTCATCCTCGGGCGGTACAGTCGCCGGACGGTGGGGCCGACATTCAGCACCGTATGCCGCTCTCCCTCCTCCCCCGCGCCGACGACGCCGGGTCCCCCGCGCGTGCCGCCTGGGACCCGCGGATCGCGCGCGCGGGCGGGGCGCTGCTGGCGGCGCTGTGGGCGCTGCGCTTCGCGCCGGGCGTCGACCACGCGGCCGTGGCGCGGGTGGTCGAGGGGACGATGCTCCCGCTGGCCTCCGTGTTCGGCGTGCTGCTGTGGCGCGCCGCCACCGCGGCGCGGCTGCGCGGCGACGCGCCGAGCGCGCGCGCCTGGCGCCACGTGGCGACGGCCACCTGCGTGTGGTGGCTGGCGGGGGTGGTGTGGGAGCTCGCGGGGCGCCCGGCGGTGTCGCTGGCCGACGTGATCCAGCTGGCGTTCTTCCCGTTCGTGCTGGCGGGGGTGCTGGCGTTCCCCGCCCCGCCGGCCGCGCGCGGCTTCCGGGTGCGGTTCTGGCTCGACACGGGCGTCGTGGTCCTGAGCGGCGCGGCGGTCGTGTGGTACTGGGTGCTCTGGCCGGCGCTGACGGCCCGCGCCGCGGCGCCGCTCGACGTGCTGGTGAACTGCGGCTACCCGGTGGCCGACCTGGCGCTGCTCTACGCCGCCTGCGCGGCGCTGGTGCGCGGCCCCGACGTCGCGTCGCGCCGCGCCCTGGCGTGGGTCGCGGCGGGGCTGGTGGCCCGCTTCGCCGGCGACGTGTCGATGGGATGGCAGACGCTCACCAACGGCTACGAGGCGGGCGGGCTGACCGAGCTGACGTGGATGACGGCCACCTGGGCGCTGGCCACCGGGGCCGCCGAGTCGGGGCGCCGGCGCGGGCACGCCGACGGCGCCGCGCCGGCGCGGCTGGAGGCGCGCGGGCTCGGGCTCCTTCCTTATGTGGCGGTGGCGATCCTGCACGCCTTCCTCCTCGCCAGCCCGGCCAGCGCCTGGGGGACGCGCGCGAGCGGGGTGCTGGTGGTCGCGGTGGCGGTCACGGCGCTCGTGCTGCTCCGCCAGTACGTCGCCTCGCGCGAGCTGGCGCGGCTGCAGGGGGAGCGCGGCGCCCGCGAGGCGGTGCGCGCGAGCGAGGCGCGCTTCCGCTCCCTCGTGCAGCACTCGTCGGACATCATCGCGCTGCTCGACGCCGGCGGGACGGTGCGCTACGTCAGCCCGTCGATCGAGCGGAACCTCGGCCACGCCGCCGAGCCGCTGCTCGGCACGCCGATCCGCACGCACGTGCACCCCGACGACGTGGCGCTGTCGGAGGTCGTGCTGGCCGAGGCGGCGCGGACGCGCGGGACGTACGGCCCGATCGTGCTGCGGCTGGTGAACACGGCGGGGGAGTGGCGCACGATGGAGTGCCTGGCCACCAACCTGCTCGACGACCCGGCGGTCGGCGGCATCGTGGTGAACGTCCGCGACGTGACCGAGCGCGCGCTGCTGCAGCAGCAGCTCGCCCACCAGGCGTTCCACGACCCGCTGACGGGGCTGGCCAACCGCACGCTGTTCCGCGACCGGGTGGCGCACGCGCTCGCCCGCACGGGGCGGAGCCGGTCGTCGGTGGCGGTGCTCTTCCTCGACGTCGACGACTTCAAGACGGTCAACGACTCGCTCGGCCACGCCGCGGGCGACCGGCTGCTGGCGGCGGTCGGCGAGCGGCTGCTGAACGCGACGCGCGGCTGCGACACGGTGGCGCGCCTGGGCGGCGACGAGTTCGCGGTGCTGCTGGAGAACGCCGGCGACGGCGCCGACGCGCTCACCGTCGCCAGCCGCGTCGCCGCCGCGCTGCGCGCCCCGCTGGTGATCGACGGGCGCGAGCTGATGCTCGACGCGAGCATCGGCGTCGCCCGCGCGGATCTGGACGACGGGCCTGAGGAGCTGCTGCGCAACGCCGACGTCGCGATGTACCGCGCGAAGCACGGCGGGAAGGGGCGCACCGAGCTGTTCGCCCCCGAGATGCACGCCGCCCTGCTCGACCGGCTGGTGCTGGAGGCCGACCTGCGCCAGGCGCTGGCGGCGGGGGGCGGCGACCAGTTCACGCTGCACTTCCAGCCGATCGTGCGGCTGGCGGACGCGGAGGTGGTGGGCGCGGAGGCGCTGGTGCGGTGGGCGCACCCGTCGCGCGGGCGCATCTCGCCGGCGCAGTTCATCCCGATCGCCGAGTCGTCGGGGCTGATCGTGCCGCTGGGGACGTGGGTGCTGCGCGAGGCCTGCCGCGCCGGGGCGCGCTGGGCCGCCGGGCGCGCCGACGCGCCCGACGCGACGCCGCTGACGATGACGGTGAACCTGTCGGGGCGGCAGCTGCAGGCGCCCGGGCTGGTGGACGAGGTGGCGGCGGTGCTGGCCGAGACCGGGCTCCCCCCGTCGGCGCTGGTGCTCGAGATCACCGAGACGGTGATGATGCAGGGGACCGAGGCGAACCTGGTCACGCTGCACGCGCTGCGCGCCCTCGGCGTGCGCCTCGCCATCGACGACTTCGGGACCGGGTACTCGTCGCTCAGCTACCTGCAGCGCTTCCCGATCGACATCCTCAAGATCGACAAGAGCTTCGTCGAGGGGCTGTCGCGCGGCGCGCACGAGGCGGCGCTGGCGCGCACCATCCTGGCGCTCGGCGACACGCTGGCGCTGCGGTGCATCGCCGAGGGGGTGGAGGACGCGGCGCAGCGCGACCACCTGCGGGCGCTGGGGTGCGACTTCGCGCAGGGCTTCCTGTTCGCCCGCCCGATGCCCGAGGAGGAGATGGACGCGCTGGTGGGGGCGGGGGCGCGGATCGGGGCGGCCGCTTAACGTCGACGGGCGGGGCGCGTCCCATCCGGCGACCCCGCAGGGCCGCCGCTCGCACCGGGACCGATCGTGCCGTCACCCGCCTCCGCCGTCCGACTCGCCGCCGCGCTGCTGCTGGCGGCCGCCCCGTCCGTCCTCCCCCGCCCCGCCGCCGCTCAGCGGCCGGCGGCGCCGCGCGGCAT
>NZ_JARGEK010000462.1 GCF_029211165.1 Roseisolibacter sp. H3M3-2 | reverse complement strand
CGCGCGGCGCGGCCAGCGGCGCCGCGGCCGACGCGTGGGCCGCGGCGCCGGCGAGGCGGCGGGCGGCGCCGACCGACGCGGCACCCGACAGGACGGCGAACCCCGCGACGAGCGCGAAGGCCGCGAGCAGCTTGGTCTGGAACGAGACGCCCGCGGCGGGGCCGGCGGGGCGCGGGGCAGGGGTGGCCATCGGAGGGAGGGGACAGGGAGGTGGGAAGCGGGCCGATGACGTTCCACCGGCCCGCCGTCATGATCGTCTCGTCACCACCCCGCCGAACCTGAAATCCCCCACACCGACAGGACGAATCCCTTACACGACGCGGGATCTGACGGCCCCGTCACGGAAGCGGCCGCTGCCCCTGCACCACGCGCGGCGTCGGGTTCGGGGTGTCGGCGGGGGTCGCGGCGCCCACCCCGAGCTGGCCGACGTCGTTCAGCCCCCAGCACCACGTCGTCAGCCGGTCCTCGGCGATGGCGCACGAGTGCCCCCCCTGTCCGGTGCCGACCCCCGCGGCGACCACCTCCTGCACGCGCCCGAGCCCCTGCACGCGCGCGGGCTGCGGGCGCGGCGACGCGTCGCCGGTGCCGAGCCGCCCGTCGCCGCCGTTCCCCCAGCACCACGCCTCGCCGGCGGTGGTGACGCCGCAGCTGTGCACGTAGCCGGCGGAGAGCGCGCGCCACGTCAGCCCGCCCGCCACCGCGCGCGGCGTCGCCGCGTCGTCGCCGCCGCCGTCGCCGAGCCGCCCCGCGTTCGAGCCCCAGCAGTGCGCGCGCCCGTCGGCCGCGATGCCGCACGCGTGCACGTTCCCCACCGACACCGCGCGGAACGCGATCCCGCCCGCCACCGGCTGCGGCGACGACGCCAGCGCGCCCGACGCGGGGTTGCCGAGCAGCCCCTGCGTCCCGTTCCCCCAGCAGTACGCCGCGTTCGCCGTCGTCGCCGCGCACGTCGTGAAGCTTCCCGCCGAGAGCGCGGCGAACGTCAGCCCGCCCGCCACCTCCTGCGGCGCGGCGCGGCTCGCGGTCGTGCCGCCGCCGAGCTGCCCGCTGGCGCCGTTCCCCCAGCAGTGCGCGCGCCCCTCCGCGGTGACGCCGCAGCTGTGCTCCGCGCCGACGGCGATGGCGCGGAACGTCAGCCCGCCGCCGACGGCGACCGGAGTCGGGCGGTCCGCGCCCGCGCCGTCGCCGAGCTGCCCCCACCCGTTGTACCCCCAGCACCACGCGCGGCCGTCGGTCGCGAGCCCGCAGGTGTGGCGCGCGAACGCCGCGAGCTGCGTGAAGCGCACCGCCCCCGCGACGCGCACCGGCGCCGCGGACGACATGCCGTCGCCGCCGCGACCGTCGCCGAGGCGCCCCTCGCGCCCCGCCAGCCCCCAGCACCACGCGATCCCCCCGGACGCGAGGTCGCACGCGTGCATCGTGCCGGCGACGACGGAGCGGTAGCGGATCACCACCACGCGCGACGCGGTCCCCGTGCGCCCCTCGCTCGTCGCGGTGACGGTGACGGTGCCGCGGTCGACGCCGGTCAGCATCCCCGTCTCGGCGTCCACGGTCGCGACGGCGGGGTCGCTGCTCGTCCACCGCACCGCGCGGTCGGCGAGCTCCGCGCCGGCCGAGTCGCGCAGCGTCGCGCGCAGCCGCACGACGTCGAACGCCTCCAGCGTGTCGAGCGCGCCGGCGACGGTCACGGTGCGCACCGGCGCCGGCGCGGCGGCGGGCGCCGTCACGGTCACCGCGGCCTCCGCGCTCCGCCCCTCGCTGGTCGCGGTGATCGTCGCGGCGCCGGCGGCGGCGGCGCGCACCACGCCGCTCGCGCGGGCGACGCGCGCGAGCGCGGGCGCGCTGCTCGCGAACCGCACGACGCGCCCCGTCAGCGGCGTCCCCTGCGCGTCGCGCGGCAGCGCCGTCACCGCCGCCGTGTCGCCGACGCGCAGCGCCAGCGTCGTCGGCGCGACGGTCAGCGTCGCCACGGGCGCCGGCGCCGGCGCGGCCACGATCACCTCGGCGTCCGCGCTGCTCGCCCCGAAGCGCACCGAGACGCGCGCGCTCCCGGCGGCGCGCGCGGTGACGCGCCCGGTCTGGTCGACGGTCGCGACGGCGGTGTCGGCCGACGACCACGCGAAGGCGGTGACGGCCACCTCGGCGCCGGTCACGTCGAGGAAGCGCGCGGCGAGCGTGCCGGCGGCGCCGGGCTGGAGGCGCAGCGTGTCGGGCGCGACGCGCACCGCGACGACCTGCCCGGGCTGCGGGCCCTCCGGGAAGTCGTCGCGCTGGCACGCGGCGAGCGCGACGAGCAGGCAAGACAGCGCGAGCGCCGGGGCGGCGCGCGGGGTGGTGCGCATCATGGAGCGTCCTCGAAGGCGTCGGCCGACGCGTGCCCCGCGCCGGCGGGCCGACGGGCGGCGGCGCGGGGAGCGGCATCATGCGCGCGCCCATGCCCCGCGCGGGTAGTGCAGCTGACCCACCGCGCGACGCGCGGTCTCGCGCGCGGACCTCCTGACGCGTCCCGGACGACTCGCGCACCGTCCGACCCATGTCGCCGCGCGCGCGTCGGGCGACCCTGCGCGCATGACGCGCACACCACTCCTCCTCTCCGCCGCGCTCCTCGCGTGCGCCGCGCTCCCCGCGCGCGCGCAGGCGCCGGCCGGCGCCTCCGCCTCCGCCGTTCCGACGCGCGCGGCGCCCACGCTCACCCTCGACGGCGCGCGGCGCGCGGTCGCCGGCGTCGAGCGCGAGGCCGCGCGCCTGTCGCGCACTTTCTGCGTCGTCGTCGTCGCGCGCGGCGGCGAGGTGGTCGCGGTGGCGCGGCAGGACGGCGTGCTGCCGGCGATCTGCGACGTCGCGCGCGCGAAGGCGCGCACCGCCGCGCGCTACGGCCGCCCCTCGCGCGCCTGGGCCGAGCTGCTCGGCCGCGGCAACGCGGGCGCGCTCGCCACCCTCCCCGACATGTTCGCCGTCGAGGGGGGCGTCCCCGTGCTCGCCGGCGACGTCGTGGTCGGCGCCGTCGGCGTCAGCGGCGCCAGCGCGGCGCAGGACGGGCTGGTCGCCGAGGCCGGGGCCGCCGCCATCCGTTGAAGATCAACTGCCGGGAGAACGGATGAGACGGATCCGTTCTGGGCGATTATCAAAGATCTGGTAGCAGATTGGAGGCTCCATCCGCGCGGAGG
>NZ_JARGEK010000461.1 GCF_029211165.1 Roseisolibacter sp. H3M3-2 | reverse complement strand
GCACGTGACGGCGGCGCGCGGCGCGCGCGACGGGGCCAGCGGGTCGGGGCGGTCGGCGCAGGCCGCGGCGCCGGCGAGCAGCGCCGCGGCGGTCAGGGTGCGCATGCGCATGGCGGCTCGTCTCCGGCTCAGAGCTTCGTGCGCTGGACGCGGTGGACCGCGGTGGTCCCCCACGTGCCGGTGGCGAGCGGCAGGCACGCCGCCAGCGGCGCGTAGCCGGCCGGCGCCTCGAGCTCGCACAGCGTGTAGGTGCCGACGCCGCGCGAGGTCCCGAAGTTGAGGACGCCCGGAACGGTGCTCATGTCGTTCATGACGTTGTCGGTCACTTGCATGAGCGGCGCGCCGTCCTTCGACAGCATGTACTTGCCGCCGGGCACCGGGTGCGCGGTCGCGGCGTCCACCTGGTGCATCTCCAGCCGCGGGTTGAGCAGCATCACGATCTGGCCCAGGTCCACCGTCTTGGCCGCCGACGCGACCGTCACCTTCGCCGCGCCGTCGTAGATGAAGAAGGTCGACATCGTGGCCATCACGCGCCCCTCGTACGACGCGCCCTTCTGGATCGTGACCGTGAAGTAGCCGCTGCGCGGGTCGAGGTCGTCGGCGGAGTTGTCGAGCACCTCGCGGACGACGGTGGTACGCGCGTTCACGAACGAGGTGAACGCGACCTTGCTGGTGATCCCGGTGTGCGGCATGAGCTGCGGCAGGCGCAGCGTGAGCGTCGCCTTCTGGAGCGCGATGAGCTGCGCGTTCGGGGCGTCGCCGGCCGTCGGGACGGCGCTCGGCGCCATCGGCGCGTCGTTGCAGGCGGCGGTCAGGGCGACGGCGGCGGCGCTGGCGATGCGGATCGTGCGGGACATGGTCGGGCTCCGTGGGCTATGCGTTCGGGTGGATTCGCGGGATCGTGTCGGCGGCGCGGCGTCGGGCCGGCCGCGGCGACGGGGGGAACGCTAGGACGGCCGGTCAACAGCGCGTGATCGGATTCACTCCCGCGCAACGCGTTGCCGCGCAACGCGATCGCCCCGGGCGCGGGGCGCGGCGGCGGGTGGCGTGGGGGATGACCGCGCGCTCCGCCGCCGCCCTCGCGCCGATCGACGCCGCCCGCGCCACGACCGAGGCGGGCGACACGGCCGTCACGACCATCGTCGCCGTCCGCCGCCCCGCGCCGTGCGGGATGTGTCGCGAGCTGATCGCCGACGACGCGCCCGACGCGCGCGTGCTGGTGCCCGGCGACGACGGGCGGCCCGTCGCGCGCACGGTCGCGGCGCCGCTCCCCGGCAGGTACGCGCGCCCCTGAACGCGACGCGCGGCGGGCGCGCTCGTGGCGCGCCCGCTGCTGCGGGACGGGGGCGGGGGCGGGGGCGGGGGCGGGGGACCCGGCGCGCGCCGCCGCCGGGCCGCGGCCGGCGCGCTGCATCACGGCGGCGAGCAGCGTCCACAGCTCGCGCCAGGCGTCGCGGGTCGCCGGCGTGCCGCGGGCGCCGAGGGCGTCGATGAGGGCGAGCTGCAGGGCGGTGCCGGCGACGTCGTAGTCGCGCGCGGTGACGCCGTAGCCGCCGTGGCGGCGCCCGGACGGGATCGTCTCCGACACCAGCACGCCCGGGTCGTCGAGGACGGCGACGAGGTGCCCGACCATCGCCACGAACGTCGCCCGGTGCGCCGTCATGTCGACGCGCGCGAACAGCGCGCGGGCGTCGGGGTCGAGGGCGAACAGGTGCTCGTAGAACGCGGCCGCCAGCGCGTCGGCGCGCGGCGCGAGGATCGCCCAGCTCTCGCGGACCAGGGCGGCGGAGTCGGGGTTCACGCGGCCCGCCGGTGCCGGCGCGCGCTCCAGCGCACCGTCGTCGACAGGAGGCGGTAGAGCGCCCCGCCGGCCTCGCCGCCGGCGCCCCAGGCGTCGCCGACCGTGCGCTCCAGCGCGTGCAGCAGGGCGGCGGCGCACAGCGCGCCGTCGCGGCCGCGGACCGTGCCGACCGAGGTGCGCCGGCCGGGGAGGGCGGCGGCGGTCAGCGCGTCGGGGTCGTGCAGCAGCCCGACGACCGCGTCGGCGACGTCGACGAAGCGGCGGCGGCGGGCGGCGTCGTCGCCCTGCTCGAAGGGGGCGCGGGCGGCGGGGTCGAGGACGAACAGCCGCTCCAGGAAGGCGCGGGCGACGGCGCCGGCGTGGCGCTCGACGGCGGGCCAGCGGTCGGGCAGGGTCGGGGTGGCGGCGGCGGGGTTCATGGCGGCGCTCTATGGGTGCAGGGAGGATCGACGTGGGGTCGGGATCGCGGCCCAAGGATGCGGGGCGCCCCTCACCCCCCGATCACCGGATTCTCTCCACGGAAAGCCGTTGCGCGGCAACGCGTTGCGGGGGCGTGTGGGCGGCGGCGTCTTGCCGGACGGCCCGGGGCGGCGTACCGTAGCGCTCGCCCATGCTCGATCTCCGCACGTTCGGCGGCCTCTCGGTCCGCCTGCGCGACGGCCGCCAGCCCGCGCCCGCCGCCCTCCAGCCCCGCCGGCTCGCCATCCTCGCGGTGGTGGGGCGCGCCGGCGCCCGCGGCGTCACCCGCGACAAGATCCTGGCGCTGCTCTGGCCCGACGCCGACGACGAGGCGGGGCGCAAGGCGCTGAACCAGGCGCTCTACCAGCTACGCACGGGGCTCGACTGCGAGGCGCTGTTCCTGGGGACGCAGGAGCTGCGGCTCAACCCCGAGGTCGCCGGCTGCGACGTGGCCGACTACGAGGCGGCGCTGGCGGCGCGCGAGTGGGAGCGGGCGGCGGCGCTGTACGAGGGCCCCTTCCTCGACGGCTTCCGGGTGCCGGCCGCGGGGGAGTTCGCGCGGTGGGCGGACGAGGAGCGGGCCGACCTGGCGCACCGGCAGGAGGAGCTGCTGGAGCGGCTCGGGCGGCGGGCGGCGGAGCGGGGGGACGCGCGCGAGGCCGCCGGCTGGTGGCGCCGCCGCGCCGCGGCCGACCCGCTGAACGGGCGGGCGGCGATCGAGTACATGCGCTGCCTGGCGGCGGCGGGCGACGTCGCCACGGCGCTGCGGCACGCGCGGATCTACGAGGCGCTGGTGGCGCAGGAGCTGTCGATGCCGGCGGACCGCGAGGTGCTGGCGCTGGCGGAGCGGCTGCGCGCCGAGTCGGCGGCGGCGCCCCCGCCCCCGCCCGCCCCCGCGCCGGTCCCGGCGCCGCCAC
>NZ_JARGEK010000460.1 GCF_029211165.1 Roseisolibacter sp. H3M3-2 | reverse complement strand
CGCACGTCCTCGACGCGCGCCGCCGCGTCGGCGCCGAGCGCGCGCAGCACGCGCGACGGGGGGTCGCCGGCGCGCGCCACCGGACGCGGCGCGCCGCGCGCCGCCGAGATCACCAGCGCGGGGAGCGGCACGAGCGCGACGAGCACCCAGAAGAACGGGCGCGAGGGGAGCGGCAGCGGCGTCTCCCCGCCGAACGCGGTGCGGATCGTCAGCCGCGCGCCCTCGACCGGCCGTCCGTCGACGACGCCCGCGAGCCCGCCCGGCAGCACCTGCAGCGGCAGCGCGGGGGAGAGCGCGACGTCGTACTGCCGCGTCTCGGGGTCGAAGTACGCGTAGCGGATCGGCGACACCTCGCGCGCGCCCGACGCGCGCGGCGTCAGGATCCAGTCGAACTCCTTCGCGCCGCGCACGTCGAGCGCCGACGAGTCGAGCGTGACGCGCTCCTCCCCCGGCACCGCGGCGGCCCACCCGAGCTCGAGCGGCGGGCGCGGGAGCAGCTTCACGTTCCCCTCCCCCTCGACGCGCAGCGTCAGCACCACCGGGTCGCCGACGCGCGCGGCGGACGAGTCGAGCCGAGCGGTGGCGCGCAGGCGGCCGACCGCCCCCGCCCAGTCGGCGGGGCGGCCGGCGGCGGGCGGCTCGATCGCCACCAGGCGCACGCTCTCCGAGCGCGCCGAGAAGCTCTCCTCGCGCGAGAAGAAGCCCGAGGTGAGCGGGAGCGCGTAGGTGAGCTGCGCGGGCGGGACGTCGATGCGCCCCGGCGCGACCGGGAAGACCGCGCGCTGGAAGACGTGCACGTCGTAGCGGCGCCCGTCGACCACGCGGCCGCGGAGCGACGTGCGTCCGGCCGGCAGGTCGTAGGCGAGGAGCCCGCGCAGCTCGGGCGGCACGAACTCCGGGTTCCGCCGCAGCCGCGTCCGCGCCTCGTCGTCGAGGAAGACGGCGATCTGGTAGGTCGCCTGCTGCCCGACGTAGACGGTGTCCGGGGCGAGCCGGGCGTGGAACGCGATCCCCTGCCGCGACGGGCGCGGCGTGCGGTCGACGATCGCGGGGGTGCGCGACGGCTGCACCGGCGCGCGGACCTGGAGCGCCCAGGCGCGCGAGCGGGCGCTGGTGGGGCGCGCGCCGCGCCCCGCCACCTCGGCGACGAACGGCGGGAAGGCGTGCCGCCCGCGCACCCCGTCGGGGACGTCGAGGACGTAGCGCCACTCGGTCACCTGCCAGGGCGGGCGCAGGTAGTTGCCGCCCGGCGGCGTCGAGTCGACCGCCGCGATGCGCGCGGTGCTGAGCAGCCGCAGCGGCGAGAAGCTGGGGGGCACCAGCCGGACGTCGCGTCCCGCGGGGGCGGTCACCTCGACGGTCACGAGGACCGGGTCGCGCGGCCCGACCTCGGCCGGCGCGCTGACGGCCACCGTCACCTGGGCCAGGAGTCGCAGCACGCTCGCGGCGAGGACCGTCAGCACCGGCCCCCCGCCGCGCCCCGCGCCGGGGGCGTGCCCGTCGTCGTGCGTCCCGCTCGCATCCGCGCAGTCTGCACCGGCGCGCGCGCCGGCACCATTGGCCGGCGCGTTCCGGAACGGTCGGGGGTCACCAGTCCTTGCCCCCCGGCGGGGGCGGGGGCGGGTTCTGCCGCTGCCGGCGCCCCTGGACGTCGCGCTCGTCGCGCGCCGCGGCGTTCAGCAGCTCCTCGGCCTGGCGCTGGCCGAGCCCCCCGGCCTGCTGCGGCTGCGGCTGCGGCGGCGCCTGATCCGGCGGGCCCTGCGACTGGTCCTGCCCCCCGCCCCCGCCGCCGCCGCCTCCCCCGCCGCCGCTCTGCTCCTGCTTCTTCTTGAGCGCGAGCTCGTAGTTCCACTTGGCGTCGGCGTCGCTCGGCCGTGCCAGCAGCGCGCGCTTGTAGAGCGCGAGCGCGGCGTCCAGCTCGGCGCGCGCGCTGTCCGGCGCCATCGCGAGCCCGCGCTTGAGGTGCGCGAGGCCGAGGTTGAAGTGGCCGCGCCAGCGCACCTCGGGCTCCCGCGCGCGGCGCGCCTCGTCGAGCGGGGCGCGCGACACGTCGAGCGAGTCGGCGGCCAGCAGCGCGGTGCCGAAGTTGTACTTCGCCAGCGCGTCGCCCCCCTGCGCGCGGTCGCGGTAGATCGCGGTCGCCTCGGCCACGCGCCCCGCGCGGTACGCGTCGAGCGCGGCGTCGCGGTCGCGCCCCGTGAGCTGGTCGAACGAGCGGCCGCACCCCGCCAGCGGGACGGCCAGCAGCAGCACCGCGGCGCGCCCGAGCGCGGCGGCGGCGCGCGGCGGGAGCGCGATCGTGGTGCGGCGTCCCATGAGGATGGTGTCGAGGAGGAGGAGCAGCAGCGCCGGCGCGAGGAACCACTGGAAGCGCGGCACGAGGTCCTCGCCCGCGTCGAGCGCGCGCCGCTGCGCGCGCAGCCCGCTCAGCGCCGCCCGGATGCGCGCCGCCTTGTCGGTCGCCTCGGCGGGGACGAAGGTGCCCTGCGCCGCCTGCGCGGCCGCGGCGAGCAGCGTCGGCGAGTAGCGCGTCACCACGACGTTCCCCTGCTCGTCGCGCTTCTCGCTGACGCTGTTCCCCTCGCGCACCGGGATCGTCGCGCCCTCGGTGGTGCCGAAGCCCACGGTGACCAGGTTGATGCGCGCCTCGGCGGCCTCGCGCGCCGCCGCCTGCACCTCCTCGATCGGCTCGAAGGCCTCGCCGTCGCTCATGAGGACGATGGCGCGGTCGGCGCCCGAGCGCCCGACCTGCAGCAGGTCGGTGGCCTGCCGGATGGCGCGCGCCAGCGAGCTGCCGGCCTGCCCCACCACCGTCGGGTCCAGGTTGTCGAGGAAGAGCGCCAGCGCACCCTGGTCGGTGGTGAGCGGCGTGAGGATGTAGCTGCGCCCCGCGAAGGCGACGAGCGCGGTCCGGTCGCCGGGCGACAGCGCGCGCAGCCGCCGGACCTCCTGCTTCAGCCGCTCCAGCCGGTTCGGCCGGTCGTCGGGGGCGAGCATCGACAGCGACGCGTCGAGCGCCAGCACGACGTCGATCCCCGACGAGCGGACGACGTTGCGCGCCAGCCCCCAGCGCGGGCCGGCCAGCGCGAGCCCCGCCAGCGCGGCGGCGCCGGCGGGGCGCGCCGTGCGCCAGCGCACGCGCGCGTCCACGACCTCGGGGGCGAGGCGGGCGATCAGCGCCTGCTCGCCG
>NZ_JARGEK010000046.1 GCF_029211165.1 Roseisolibacter sp. H3M3-2 | reverse complement strand
GCGCGCCGACCGGCTGTCGGAGGCCGACCGCCTCACGCGCGCCGTGCTGCTGCGCGAGCTCGACGAGGCGATCGAGGGGCTGCGCTTCCCCGACGACCTGATGCCGGTCACGCAGCGCGAGGGGCCGCAGTACCTCGCCGACCTGTTCGACCGGATGCCCGCGGCCACGGCGCGCGACTACGCCGACATCCTGGCCCGGCTGGAGTCGCTGCCCACGGTGCTCGCGCAGACCACCGCGCTCCTCGACAGCGGGCTCGCCCTCGGCGTCACCCCGCCGCGCGTCACGCTGCGCGACGTCCCCGCGCAGGTGGCCGGGCTGGTGCCCGAGGAGGCGCTGCGCTCCCCGCTGCTCGCCCCCTTCGCGCGCATCCCCGCCGCCGTCCCCGCCGCAGAGGCCGAGCGGATCCGCGCGCGCGCCGTCGCGCTGTACGGGGAGTCGGTGCGCCCCGCGTACCTGCGCTTCCGCGACTACCTCGCGACGACCTACGTGCCGCGCGCGCGGGAGGGGCTGGCGGCGACGGACCTCCCCGACGGCGCGGCGTGGTACGCGTACAACGTGAAGGTGCAGACCACCACGACGCGCACCCCCGACGAGATCCACCGCCTCGGGCTGTCGGAGGTGGCGCGCATCCGCGCGGCGATGGACAGCGTCATCCGCGCCGTCGGCTTCGAGGGCGACTTCGCGGCGTTCACGCGCATGCTGCGCACCGACCCGCGCTTCTACCTCCCCGATTCGGCGAGCCTGGTGCGCGCGTACCGCGACGTCGCCAAGCGCATCGACCCCGAGCTGCCGAAGCTGTTCGGCGTGCTCCCGCGCCTCCCGTACGGCGTCGGGACGATCCCGTCGTACGCCGCGCCATCGCAGACCACCGCGTACTACATGCGCGGCTCCCCCGAGGCGCGGCGCGCCGGGATGTACGTCGTCAACACGTACCGCCCCGACATGCGCCCGACCTGGGAGATGGAGGCGCTCACGATCCACGAGGCCGTCCCCGGGCACCACCTGCAGATCGCGCTGGCGCAGGAGCTCGACCTCCCCGCCGTCCGGCGCTACGGCGGCTACACCGCGTTCGTCGAGGGGTGGGCGCTCTACAGCGAGAGCCTCGGCCCCGCGCTCGGGCTGTACAAGGACCCGTACTCCAAGTTCGGCCAGCTGACGTACGAGATGTGGCGCGCCATCCGCCTCGTGCTCGACCCCGCGATCCACACGATGGGGTGGACGCGCGAGCAGGCCATCGCCTACTTCCGCGACAACAGCGCCAAGACCGAGCAGGACATCGCGCAGGAGGTCGACCGCTACATCGCGTGGCCGGGGCAGGCGCTCGCGTACAAGAGCGGGGAGCTGGCCATCAAGGGGCTGCGCGCGCACGCCGAGCGCGAGCTGGGGGAGCGGTTCGACGTGCGTGCGTTCCACGACGCGCTGCTCGGCCAGGGGGCGCTCCCGCTCGACGTGCTGGAGCCCCGCATGCGGGCGTGGGTCGCGGCGCGGGCCGCGCGCACCGCGCGCGCCACACCGACCACCGGAGGACGCTGACGTGCGACGTCTCGTGCTGGAGGAGTGGGTCTCGCTCGACGGGTACGCCGTGGACGCGCGCGGCTCGCTCGACTTCTTCCCGTCGACGGAGCAGAACCGCGCCGCCGACCGCGACCAGCTCGCGTTCCTGGAGCGGGTGGACACCATCCTGCTCGCGCGGAAGTCGTACGAGATGTTCGCCGACTACTGGCCGACGCCGAAGAGCGCGGGCGAGATCATCGCCGACCGGCTGAACGCGCTCCCGAAGGTCGTCTTCTCCAACACGCTGCGCGAGGCGCCGTGGGGCGACGGCCCGCCGGCCACGGTCGTCCCGGGCGACGCGGTGGCGGCGATCCGGGAGATGAAGGCGGCGCCGGGGAAGGACCTCGTGATGTGGGGGAGCCTGTCGCTCGCGCAGCAGCTGATGCGCGCCGACCTGATCGACGAGTACCACGTGCAGATCTGCCCCGTGCTGGTCGGCGGCGGGCGCCCGCTCTTCGCCGACCGCGACGCCCACGCGCGGCTGCGGCTGGTCGAGACGCGGCACTACGAGGGGTCGGGGCTGGCCTACCTGCACTACGAGCCGGTGCGCGACGCGTAGCCCCGACCACCGACCGCCGCGCCATGCTCCTCCCCCTGCTCGTCCTCCTCGGCGGCACGCCCGCGCCGCCCGCGTGCGACTCAACCGTCTTCCGCGCGCCGATCGCCACGGTGACCGACACGCTCGTGCTGACGATCCGCCGCGCCGACGGGAGCGGACGCGCGCTGCCGTCGCCGTGGGCGGAGCTGACGCTGCAGGCGGTGGCCGAGCACCTGGCGCTGCCGCGTCCCGTGCGGCTCCCGGTCTGGACCTCGGTCGCGGCGCCGTCGGCGCGGCCGACGCGCGCCGCGCTGACGCGCGCCGCCGCCGACACGGTCGCGCCGACGCTCGCGAACACGATCCTCGCCGTGGTGACGCCCGCCGGGCGCCTGCGGGAGGACCCGGCGCGGATCGCCGCCTCGCTCGACCAGGGCGCCGACCTCGCGCTGGTGCGGGCGCTGCGGGCCGCCGACAGCGCCCGCGTGCTGCCCCCGGCGTCCGACGGGCGGCGCGACGCGCTGCACGTCTTCGTCGGCTACGCGATCGCGGGGCGCGGCGGCGGCGTGGACTCGGCCGCGCGCGCCCACCCGCTGTCGCTCGTCCGGCGCGACGTGCACGTGCTGTCCGAGACGCCGTGGCCGGTGCCCGGGACGCGCGGCCCCGCGTACCCGCCGGGCGAGCTCGCCAACAACGTCCCGGGGGACGCGACGCTGGAGTTCGTGCTCGACGAGCACGGCGTCCCGTTCGCGCACACCCTGCGGCCGGTGCGCTACACGGGCTGGGGGTTCGCGCGTGCCGCGCTCGAGTTCGTGCCCGGCGCGCGCTTCACGCCGGCGCGCGTCGGCGGGTGCGGGGTGCCGATGCTCGTGCGCCAGCCCTTCGAGTTCCGGCTGACGCGCTGACGGCGTCGCCCGCACGGCGTCGCCCGCACGGCGTCGCGCGCGTCGCGGACGCCGCGTCAGGCCAGCCGCGCGAGGATCGGGAACAGCACCCGGTCCACCACCGCCGGCACCGCCAGCCGGTACTCGTGCCGGTGCGCCCGCAGCAGCCGCGCCAGCCGCGGCAGCGACGGCCGTCCCGTCGGCGACGCGTTCGCCAGCTCGAAGATCCCCGCCAGGAACGGGATGAACGCGCCCGCCGCGTCGACCTCGGCCTCCATCTCCAGCAGGTCGTCGCCGGCGTTCCACCACGCGTGCGGGATCCCCTTCGGCAGGAGGAGCGTGCTCCCCGGCCCGTGCGTGGACGTCGCGCGCCCGACCCGCACCCCCGCCGTCCCGGCCAGCACCCGCCCGCGCTCGTCGGAGCGCAGGTGCACGTGCGGCGGCGGGCCCGGGCGCCCGGGCTCCAGCGAGCCGCGCAGGAAGACGCGGTCGGTGCCGTCGTCCGCGGCCCGCAGGACGAGGCGCTCGGTCGTGTGGCGGTTGACCAGGGTGATCTCGCGCATGGGCGGAAGCTCGGCGCCGCCGCCCGCCGCGTCATGGGTCGACTGACCTCAGCGCTTCCGCACCCCCCGCCACCACGGCTCCACCGGCGGCGGCGCGTCCGGCTCCACCGGCTCCCCCGGCCGCGGCATCACCAGCGCCACCCCCGCCGACTCGGCGGCCGCCAGCACCCGCTCCGCCGGCTCGTCCCAGGCGTGGAAGGCGAGGTTGAACGTCCCCCAGTGGATCGGGAGCAGCAGCGCCCCGCGCAGCGCCTGGTGCGCCGCCACCGCCTGCTCCGGGTCGAGGTGGATGTCCGGCCACGTCGGCCCGTAGGCGCCGATCTTCACCATCGTCAGCGCGAACGGGCCGTGGCGCGCGCCGATGTCGGCGAACCCCTCCCACGGCCCCGAGTCCCCGCTGTGGAAGACGCGCCGCGTCGGCCCGTCGATCACCCAGCTCGCCCACAGGGTGCGGTCGCCGTCGCGCACCGACCGCCCCGAGAAGTGGCGGGCCGGCGTCGCCGTCAGCGTCAGCGCGCCGACGTCCACGCTCTCCTCCCAGTCCAGCTCCGCGATCCGCGACGGCGCGACCCCCCACCGCTCGAGGTGCGCCCCGACCCCCAGCGGCACCACGAACCGCGCCCGCGCGTGCGCCTTGTTGTGCACCAGCGCCCGCACCGCCGCCATGTCCAGGTGGTCGTAGTGGTCGTGCGTGATCAGCACGACGTCCAGCGGCGGGACGGCGCCGAGGGGGAGGGGCGGGGGGTGGAAGCGCCGCGGCCCGACCGCCTGGGAGGGGGAGGCCCGCTCCGCCCAGACCGGGTCCACGAGGACGCGGTGCCCGTCCATCTCGATCAGCGCCGTCGAGTGCCCCAGCCAGGTCGCCCGGAACCCCGAGGCGGGGAGGACGGCCAGCGCCTCCTTGGCCCCCGAGGCGACGGGGAGCGGGGCGGGGGGGACGCGCTGCTCGGGCCCCCCGAGCTGCCGGCGCACCGTCTCGGCCATCGTCCCCGGCAGCGTCTTCCGGGTCGGGACCGGGTTCCGGAACGCCCCGTCCTGGAAGTGCGGGGAGCGCCGCATCCGCTCCAGCCGCGCCCCCTCGGGGGTGCCGCCGAGCGCGAGCAGGAGGTCGGACAGGGCCATGCGGGAGAGTACGCCGTGGGGCGGCCCCAGGCCAATGGGGGTAATGTGTCCGCGGGCGACAACCCTCCGCCGCCGCCGCGGGTCCAAGAGTGCGTCGTGCCGGCCGCCCCCCCCTCCCGCTCCGACCCGCCGTGAGCCCCCGCCGTCCGCCGTCCCCGCTCGTCCCCCTGGCGTGCGCCGTCGCCGCGTCCGTCGCCGTCGCCCCCGCCGCGCTCCGCGCCCAGCAGGTGGACGTCATCCGCGGGCGGATCACCGGCCCCGACTCGGCGTCGGTCGAGGGGGCGGTGGTGCAGGCCACCTCCATCTCGGGCAACGTGACGCGCTCGGCGCGCACCGACCGGCAGGGGCGCTTCACCATCACCTTCCCGAACGGGGACGGCGACTACATGGTGACCGTCGCCGCCGTCGGCTACGCGCAGCGCCGCTTCGAGGTCAAGCGCACCGCCGACCAGGAGATCCTGGTGGCCGACGCGCGCCTCCAGTCGGTGAGCACCGTGCTCGACGCCGTGCGCATCCAGGCGCCGCGCGACCGCGTGTCGCGCAACGACCAGCTGCAGCCCGACATCGGCGGCTCCGAGCGGGCGATCGCCAACGCGGCGGCCACCGTGCCGGCCGACCAGCTGGGCGACCTGGCGGCGATGGCCGCGTCGCTCCCCGGCGTGCAGCTCGTGCCGGGGCAGGACGGGGGCGCCAACGGCTTCTCGGTGCTGGGGCTGGGCGCGGACCAGAACAACACCACGCTCAACGGGATGAACTTCGGCGGCGGCAACCTGCCGCGCGACGCCGCGGTCAGCTCGTCGCTCTCGACGTCGCCGTACGACGTGTCGCGCGGCGGCTTCTCCGGCGCCCAGTTCGGCCTCCGCACCCGCGGCGGCTCGAACTTCGTGACGCGCGGGATGAGCCTCAACCTCGACGCGCCGCAGCTGCAGTGGACCGACCGCGCCGCCCGCGCGCTCGGCCAGCAGTACACCAATCTGTCGCTCGGCGGGCTGGTGTCGGGGCCGATCCGGCCCGACCAGGCGTTCTACTCGCTGTCGTACCAGCTCGGGCGCCGCGCCAACGACTTCCAGAACCTGCTGAACACCGGCGCCCTCGGGCTGCAGTCGGCCGGCGTCGCCGCCGACTCCGCGGCGCGGCTCCTGTCGCTGCTCGACCAGGCGCGCGTCCCGACCACCGTCGGCGGGCTCCCCGGCGACCGGCTGAGCGACAACGGCACCGTGTTCGGCGCGATCGACTTCTCGCCGCCGTCGTCGACGCGCGGGCAGTCGATGACGCTGACGTTCAACGGCGGGTGGAACCGGCAGCGCCCGATGGGCGGCGCCGTCACCGACGTGCCCGCGTTCACCGGCGAGCGCTCGGGGTGGAACGGCGGGCTGCAGGCGCGCCACAGCTCCTACGCCACGATCCTCGGCGTCGGCGTGCTCACCGAGACGACCCTCGGCGCCAGCGCGGGGCGCAGCACGATGTCGCCCTTCCTCGACCTGCCGGGGGCGCGCGTGCGCGTCAACTCGCAGTTCGCCGACGGCACCACCGGGGTGCAGAACCTCGGCTTCGGCGGCAGCCCGATGTTCAACGCCGTGCAGGAGAACTCGACCGTCGGCTACATGAACCAGCTGTCGTGGTTCAGCGCCGACAACAAGCACCGCCTCAAGTTCACCAGCGAGCTGCGGCGCGACGGCTACGCGCAGGACCAGCGCGCCAACTACCTCGGCTCGTTCGCGTACAACTCGCTGGCCGACCTGCAGGCCGGGCGCCCCGCGTCGTACAGCCGCCTGCTGACGCCGCGCGCCAGCAGCGGCGGCCTGCTGGTCGGCGCCGTCTCGCTCGGCGACGCCTTCCGGTACAGCAACGACCTGCAGCTGCAGTACGGCGTGCGCCTCGACGCCAACCGCTTCCTCGCCGACCCGCAGCGCAACCCCGAGGTCGAGCGGCTGTTCGGCGCGCGCAACGACCGCACCCCCGACCGGGTGTACGTGAGCCCGCGCCTCGGCTTCTCCTGGCAGTACGGGCAGGCGCCGCAGATCCCCGGCTTCGAGGGGGCGGTGCGCGGCCCGCGCGCGGTGGTGCGCGGCGGCGTCGGCGTCTTCCAGGGGCTCCCCGGCGCGCAGCAGGTCAGCGGGATGCTCGAGAACACCGGGCTCGCCGGCGCGGTGCAGCAGCTGTCGTGCGTCGGCGCCGCCACCCCGACGGCCGACTGGTCGGCGTGGGCGGCCAACGCGGGCAGCGTCCCCACGACCTGCGTCGACGGCACCACCGGCAGCGTGTTCGCCAACGCCGCGCCCAACGTCTCGCTGTTCGCCCGCGACTTCGCGGCGGCGCGCTCGCTGCGCTCCAACCTGCAGTGGAGCGGCCCGCTCCTCGACAACCGCCTCACGGCGACGGTCGACGGGACGTACTCGCGCAACCTGAACCAGCCCGGCACGGTCGACCTCAACTTCGCGCCGACGCAGCAGTTCGTGCTGGTCGACGAGGGCGGCCGCCCGGTGTACGCGCGCCCCGCCAGCATCGTCCCGCTCACCGGCGCCATCGCCGGGCGCGAGGCGCGCGTGTCGCAGGACTTCGCCCGCGTCGGCGAGCTGCGCTCCGACCTGCGCTCCGAGAGCCGCCAGCTCCAGCTGCGCGTCAACCCGAGCACCTTCAGCGCCAAGTTCCTCTGGAGCGCGGCGTACACGTACAGCAACGTGCGCGAGCAGGTGCGCGGCTTCTCCAGCACCGCCGGCAACCCGCTCGACGTCGAGTGGGCGCGCGGCTCCTTCGACTCGCGCCACCAGGTCCAGTACACCCTCGGCTACAACTTCTGGGACGCGGTGCGCGTGAACTGGTTCGGGCAGTTCCGCTCGGGGCTCCCGTTCACGCCGACGATCGCCGGCGACGTCAACGGCGACGGCTACGCCAACGACCGCGCCTTCGTCTTCGACCCGGCGCGCACGAGCGACCCCGCGGTCGCCTCGGCCATGCAGCAGCTGCTCGGCAGCGGCCCCGCGGCGGCGCGCGACTGCCTGCGCAGGCAGGTCGGCGCGCTCGCCGGCCGCAACTCGTGCCAGGGGCCGTGGACGTCGTCGGCGATCCTGTCGCTGACCTTCAACCCGGTGAAGTTCCGCATGCCGCAGCGCGCCACCGTGTCGCTGCAGGTCAGCAACCCGCTCGGCGCCGCCGACATGCTGCTCAACGGCGAGGACGGGCTGAAGGGGTGGGGGCAGCAGAACTTCCCCGACCAGTCGCTCCTGTACGTGCGCGGCTTCGACCCCCAGACGCAGCGCTACCGCTACGAGGTCAACCAGCGCTTCGGCGAGACGAGCCCGCAGCGCAGCGCGTTCCGCGCCCCGGTGACGGTGACGGCGATGATGCGCTTCGACGTCGGCCCGACGCGCGAGCGCCAGCTGCTGACGCAGCAGCTCGACCGCGGCCGCCGCACCAACGGCACCAAGGCCCCGGAGCAGCTGCTGCGGGCGATGTACGCCGGCGGCGGGATCCCGAACCCGATGGCGACGATCCTCCGCCAGCAGGACTCGCTGCGGCTCACCGGCCCGCAGGCCGACAGCATCGCCACGCTCAACCGCTGGTTCACGATCCGCAGCGACTCGATCTGGACGCCCGTCACCAAGTACCTCGGCGCGCTCCCCGACGACTACGACCACGGCGCCGCGTACGACCGCTGGCTGCGCGCGCGCCAGGCCTCGATCGACCTGCTGGCGCGGCTCGCCCCGCACGTGCGCGGCCTGCTCACCGCCGACCAGCACCGCCGGCTCCCCGCGTTCGTGGCCGGCTACCTCGAGCCCCGCTACCTCGCCTCGATCCGCTCCGGCACCGCCAGCTTCACCGGCGGCGGCATGATGATGGGCGGGGGCGGCGGCCAGGTGATGATGGGCGGCGGCGGCGGGGGCGGGGTCGAGCGCGTGATCATCCGGCAGTGAAGAGCGCTGCGGGCTGCGGGCTGCGGATTCCGAACCCGCAGTCCGCAGTCCGCAGTCCGCAGTCCGCGGTCCGCATGTCGCAGCAAGCAGTCCTCCACACACATTCCACCATGCGCCGTCTCCCCCTCCTCGCGCTCGCGCTCGCCCCGGCGGCCGCGCACGCCCAGCCCCGCCCGCCCATCCGCCCGCTCGGGCCGGTGGTCGCCACGTCGTCCGCGCCGATCGGCCTCGTGACGTCGGTGCGCGCGCTCCCCGGCGGGCGCGTGCTGCTCAACGACGCCCTGCAGCGCCGCGTCGTCCTCCTCGACTCGACGCTCGCCGCCGCGGCCGTCATCGCCGACACCACGCCGGCCACCGGGAACGCGTACGGCGGGCGCATCGGGGGGCTCATCCCCTACCGCGGCGACTCGACGCTGTTCGTCGACGCGCAGTCGATGTCGATGCTGGTCATCGACCCGGCGGGGAAGGTCGGGCGCACGATGTCGGTGCCGCGCGCGCAGGACGCCAACGCGCTGGTGAGCGCCGCGTTCGGCACCCCGGGCTTCGACGCCAGGGGGCGCCTCGTGTACCGCGCGATGCCGCAGTTCCGCTTCGCCGGCGGCGCGCCGGGCGCGGCCCCGGGCGGCGGCGCGCGCGCCTTCGCGCCCCCCGAGATGCCCGACTCGGCGCCGCTCGTGCGCGTCGACCTCGTCTCGCGCGCCGTCGACACGCTGGCGTTCGTGAAGACGCCCAAGATCAGGATGCAGATCACCGAGAGCGGCGACGGGCGCATGTCGATGCAGTCGCTCGTCAACCCGCTCCCGGTCGTCGACGACTGGGCCGTGCTGAGCGACGGCTCGGTGGCGATCGTGCGCGGCCGCGAGTACCGCGTCGACCTGGTCGGCGCCGACGGCAAGCTGCAGACGCTCCCGAAGGTCTCCTTCGACTGGCAGCGGCTGACCGACGAGCAGAAGTCGGCGTTCATCGACTCGGTGAAGGCGCAGCGCGCGCGCATGGGCGCCGTCGGCGGGATGGACATGGCCGCGATGGGCCCGCGCATCGTGATGAACTTCGACGGCCCGGGCGGCCCCGGCGGCCCGCCGCCGCGCGGCGGGGGCGAGCAGCGGCGCGTGGTCGAGGGCGGGGCCAACACCACCGTGGTCGGCGGCCCGAACGGCGCCACCAACATGCCCGCCCCGCCCCCGCTGCAGTTCGTCGACCCGAGCGAGCTCCCCGACTACCGCCCGGCCTTCCTCGCCAACGCGTCGCGCGCCGACGCCAGCGGCAACGTCTGGGTCCGCACCACCGCCGCCCCCACCCAGGCCGGCGCGCTCGTCTACGACGTCGTGAACGCCAAGGGCGAGCTGGTCGACCGCGTGCAGACGCCGCCGGGGCGCCAGATCATGGGCTTCGGGCCCGATGGCTCGGTCTACCTCGTGGCGCGCGAGGGGACGGGGCCCACGGCGACGACGACGCTGGAGAGGGCGAGGATCAAGTGAGAGCCTGGTAGGGCGTGGTCCGATACGGCGTGGTCTGATACGGCGTGACCTTCGGCCTTCCGGCTGGGGGCTCACGCCGTATCTGTTCACGCCGTACCCGACCACGCCGTACCCGACCACGCCGTATGCGAGAACGCCGTACCTGACCACGCCCCACCTGGCCCCATGCCGACTCTCCAGGTCCTCTACCCGACCCCGACCGACGCCGCGACGTTCGACCGCCGCTACCGGGAGGAGCACGCGCCGATGGTCGCCGAGCGGATGCCGACGGCGCGCTTCCGGGCGTGGCACGTCGCGGGCGCGCCCGGCGGCGGCCCGGCCCCGTACCACCTCGTCGCCCACCTCGAGTTCGACAGCGCCGAGGCGATGCAGGCGGCGCTCGGCAGCCCGGGCGGGCGCGCGACGGCGAGGCACGCGTTCGAGATCTCGACCGGCGGGGCCCCGGTGTTCCTCGTCTCCGATCCCCTGTGACGTCGGCCGCCTCCCCGCTGGTCGCCGCGCCCGACGCCGGGACCGCCGCCGACATCCGCCGCTTCCGTACCCGGGTGCGCGTCCGCGCCGAGGCGAGCGGCGGCGCCGCGTCGGTGCTCGAGCACACGCTCGACGCGGGCTGCGTCGCGATGCCGGTGCACCGCCACGCCGGCGTCTGCGAGGTGCTGCACGTCCTCGAGGGGACGCTCTGGCTCTGGCTCGACGGCGAGGAGCGCCGCCTCCCCGCCGGGAGCAGCGCCGTCGTCCCCCCCGGCGCGCGCCACACCTTCTGGGTCGACGTCGACGCGCCGCGCCCCGCGCGCGTCCTGGTCGTCGCCTCCCCCGGCGGGATGGAGCGCTACTACGAGGACGTCGCGGCCCACGTCCCCGACGCCGCCACCGGACGCGGCCCCGACATGGCGGGCGTGCTCGCCGCCGGCGCGCGTCACGGCGTCGAGGCGGAGCTGCCGAGTCTCTACGAGCTGATCGCGCGGCACGGGCTGTCACTCGCGTGATAGACCGGACGGCGTGGTCCGGTACGGCGTGGTCCGGAACGGCGTGGTCCGGAACGGCGAGACCCTCGCCTGTCGGAGTCGGCTCACGTGGCACCGGACCACGCCGTATCAGACCACGCCGTATCAGACCACGCCGTATCAGACCACGCCCCACCAGGCCACGCCCCACCCGACCACGCCCTCCTCGCCGACCCGTCCCCCGGCTAACGTGTGAGCGATGGCCGACCCGCTCCCCCTCCCTCTCCCCGTCGCGCGCTACGACGCCGACACCCTCCCGGGGCTGCTCGCGCACCGCTACCCGATCCTCCTCGTCGACCGCATCGACGTGATGGCGCGCGGGCAGCGCGTGGTCGGGCACCGGCAGGTCACGGGGAACGAGTGGGCGACCGGCGGCGTCGCGGGGTTCGGCGGCGCGGGGTGGGAGCCGGGGCTCCCCGGCGTGCTCGTCGTCGAGGCGCTCGCGCAGACCAGCGCCGCGCTGCTCGTCGACCTCGTCGACACCTCGGCCGGCGTCGTCGGCTACTTCGCGGGGCTCGAGCGCGTGCGGCTGCGCGGCCGCGCCCGCGCCGGCGAGACGCTGGCCCTCGAGGTCACGCTGCGCGCCTTCAAGCGCGGCGTGGCGAAGCTGCGCGGCGCCGCGCGCGTCGTCGACGACGGCCGCGTCGTCGCCACCGCCGACTTCACGACCGTGGTGCGCCCGCGCGGCTGACGCCGACCCTTGACGCGTCGCGCCGCGCGCCCCACGATGGCGGCGACTCGCGGCAGCGGAGGCGTCGCATGAAGCGGCTCGTGGTGTGTGCCGACGGCACCTGGAACTCGAAGGACCACGCGAAGGACGACGGCGCGGGGCTCACCAACGTCGCCAAGCTCGCGCGCGCGGTCGCCGAGCGCGACGCGGCGGGCGTCGAGCAGCGCACGTACTACCACGAGGGCGTCGGCGTCGGCCCCTGGCACGAGAAGGTGCTCGGCGGCGCCTTCGGCGTCGGCCTCTCTCGCAACGTGCAGGCGTGCTACGGGTGGCTCGTCGACCAGTACGAGCCCGGCGACCAGCTCTTCCTCTTCGGCTTCAGCCGCGGCGCCTACACCGCGCGCTCGATCGCCGGGCTGGTGCGCAACAGCGGGCTGCTGAAGCGCGAGCACCGCGCGCGCGTCGAGGAGGCGTACGCGCTGTACCGCGACCGCGCCCCCGACGCGCACCCGCGCGCCGCCAAGTCGGTCGCCTTCCGCCAGGCGTACGCGCACGAGCCGCGCATCCACTGCCTCGGCGTGTGGGACTCGGTGGGCGCGCTCGGCGTCCCCACCAGCGGCCCGGTCGGGTGGTGGACCCGGCGGAAGTACGGCTTCCACGACGTCGGGCTGTCGGCGCGCGTCGACCACGCCTTCCACGCCCTCGCCATCGACGAGCGCCGCAAGCCGTTCGCGCCGTCGCTGTGGGAGATCCCCGACGCCGACCTGACGCCCGGGCGCACGCAGGTCGTCGAGCAGGTGTGGTTCGCCGGCGTGCACGCCAACGTCGGCGGCGGCTACGCCGACTGCGGGCTCTCCGACGCCGCGCTCGCCTGGATGATCGACCGCGCCGCGGGCGCGGGGCTCGCCTTCCGCCCCGGCGCCGCCGACGCGCTCCGCGCGCGCTGCGACGGCACGCTCCACGACTCGATGTCGACCTTCTACAAGGTCATGGGCGAGCACCGCCGCCCCATCCGCGCGGAGCGGAGGGGCGGCGACGGGCGGCCCGCCCACACCTTCGAGGCGGTGCACCCGAGCGTGTTCGAGCGCCGCCGCTCGGCGTCCCCGGCGTACGACCCGGAGAACCTGCGCGACTACGTCGCGCGCCACGGCGAGCCGGCGCCGCCCCCCGCGCTCCCCCCCGCGCAGCGGACGGACGCCGGCGTCCGGGCCTGACGACGCGCTGACCGCGGCGCCGCGGTCAGCGGCGCCCGCCGAGGTCGCGCTCCGCCTCCTGCTCGACCTCCTCGGCCTGCGCGTCGTCCTGGCACGAGCAGTCGCCGGGCTGCGGGATGTCGCGCGGGGCGAGCGACGGGAGCAGCCACTCGCGCGCCTCGTCGGTGAGGTCGTCCACCGGCAGGCGCATGGGCTTCATGGCGACGAATCGCAGCACGACCGTGTTGCCCTTCAGGATGGCGGCCAGCACCTCATCGCGGTGGATGCGGAGACGGGGAGTCACGGTCACGAGCACGGGTCAACCCTCGAGTGAAACGTCCAACGAGCAGCGGGCGAGCGGACGCGGAACGCCCCTCGCAACATACCGAAAATAAGCCGAAGCGACAGCGGCGGCCGAATCCCGTCGGCGCCGCGCGCGAGGAGTGCTGGTACCCCCGGAGGACGGGGGCGGTCCGGCTCAGCCGTGGGCGGCCGGCGGGCTAACGAAGGGGCGGCGGGCGGACGCTGCCGCCCCGCCGCGGACGTGGTCGGACGGGCGCGTCCGGTGTATCCTGCGTGGCCGGACCGCCGCCCGACTGCGGCGCAATGGTCGTTCCCGCCCGCCGTTCCGATGCCCCCCGATTCGCAGCCCGCCGTCGATCCGTCCGCCGTCCCCGACTGTCCCAAGTGCCAGGGGGCGATGTGGGACAACCGGGAGAACAAGCGCAATCCGCGCGCGCCCGACTTCAAGTGCAAGGACGCCGCGTGCGGCGGCGTGATCTGGCCCCCGCGCGACCCCAACGCGGCGCCCCCCGAGCCGCGCGCCGCCGCCGGCACCGACGACGACCCGGCCTGCCCGGTCTGCGGCGGGCGCATGTGGGACGACCGGACCAGCAAGCGCAACCCGCGGGCGCCCGACTTCAAGTGCCGCAACAAGCCCAAGTTCCAGGGCGGCGAGGGGTGCCCCGGCGTGATCTGGCCCCCGCGCGAGGGGGAGGCCCCCCGCCGCGCCGCCGCCCCCGCTGGCGCCCCCGCCCCGTCGCGCGCACCGGCCGCCCGCCCGCAGCCCGCCCGCCCGAGCGCCCCGCCCCCCAAGATGGACTGGGGCCCGGTCTCGGACGCCGACGCGCCGACGGATTACGACGACGACGAGTTGCCGTTCTGATACGGTAAGGCGAGGTCGGGTACTACGAACTCGGAGACTGCGAACTCGGGTGGGGCGAACTCGGAACGTGCGAGCTCGCCCCACCCGAGTTCGTGGTACCCGAGCTCGCCGTTCCCGAGTTCGCTCCACCCGTACTCGCCGTTCCCGACTTCGCCTCACCGAGCACTTCCACAAACCTCCCCACCGTCGGCGCCGCCTCCCCCCGGTGCGCCGCCACCAGCGGCAGCCGGAGCGCCGGCTCCGCAGCGGGCGGAACGCGACCCCGGGCCGCCCCACCCGCTCGGCGGACGCGGGGACCAGCGTCACCCCGAGCCCGGCACTCACCAGCGCCACCAGCGCGTCGAGCTGCCGCGCCTCCTGGGCCACGCGCGGCGCGAAGCCGGCGGCGGCGCACGCCGCGGTGATCACGGCCCCGAGCCGCGTCGGCGTCCGCGCCGGCACCAGCACCCACGGCTCGTCCGCCAGCTCGGCCAGGTCGAGCGCCGCGCGGGCCGCCAGCGGGTGGCCATCGGGGAGCGCCACCACGACAGCATCGTCGGAGACGGGCGCCACCGACAGGTTGCCGACCGGTGGGGGCGGGCCGATCGCCACGTCGAGGGTGCCCGAGCGCAGCATGCGCAGTTGCTGGTGCGGCAGCCGCTCGTGCAGCGTGACCGCCACCGCCGGATACCGCTCCCGGTAGGCGCGCAGCACCGACGGCAGCACCCCCCACAGCGCCACGTCCACGTAGCCGATCCGCAGCCGGCCGGCGGCGCCGGCCGCCGCGCGCCGGGCCGCCCGCCCCGCGGCCGCCGCCTGGGCCAGCGTCCGCCGCGCCTCGACCAGGAACACGCGGCCGGGCTCGGTCAGCGCCACCGAGCGCCGCGTCCGCGCCAGCAGCAGCACCCCCAGCTCGCGCTCCAGCGCCGCCACCTGCTGGCTCAGCGCCGGCTGCGCCACGTGCAGCCGTGCCGCCGCCCGCCCGAAGTGCAGCTCCTCGGCGACCGCCACGAAATAGCGGAGATGACGCAGCTCCATCCCGGGCTCCTGTGATAATCTCGGCTTATCACGGCGACGCCAGGAAGTCTTGGACGCCGACGCCCGGTCGCGCTACCCTGCGTCCATGACCCGACTCCGCCCCCACGGCGTGGGCTTCACGCTCCTCCTCGGCAGCCTCGTCACCCTGGCGGCGTTCTCGACCGACATGGGGCTCCCCGTGCTCGCGGAGACCGGCGCCTCGCTCGGCGTCCCCGCCAGCACCGCCGCGCTGACGCTCAGCGTCTTCATGGCCGGGTTCGCCCTCGGGCCGCTGCTCTTCGGCCCCGTCTCCGACCGGGTCGGGCGCCGCCCCGTGATGCTGGCCGCCGTCGCCACCTTCGCCGGCTTCGGCGCGCTCGGCGCCTTCGCCGGGTCGCTCCCCGCGCTCCTCGCCTGGCGCTTCCTCATGGGGGCCGCCGCCGGCGCCTGCCAGGTGCTCGTCCTCGCCACCGTCCGCGACCGCTTCTCGGGCGCCGAGGCGCGGGCGCGGCAGTCGTACGTCAACCTGGCGGCCGGCGTCGCGCCCATCGTCGCCCCCACCCTCGGCGTGTGGGTCGCGGCGGCCGGCGGGTGGCGCGGGATCTACGGCGTCCTCGCCGCCGGCGGGCTGGTGCTGCTCGCCGCCGCCGCGCGCCACTTCGACGAGTCGGCGCCGCGCGCCGCCGCCGCCCTCACCGTGCGCGGCACGCTCGCCAACTACGCGCGCGTCCTCCGCCACCCGGTGAGTCTCGGGCACTCGCTCGTCGTCGCCCTCGGCTTCGGCGCGCTGTTCGCCTACGTCTCCGGCTCGTCGCTAGTCCTCATCGGGCTGATGGGCGTGCCGCGCGGCACGTACGGGCTCCTGTTCGCCCTGCCGTCGCTCGGGCTGATGGCGGGCGCGTTCGTCAACGCGCGCCTCGCGCGCCGCGGCGCCGCGCCGGCGACGCTCATCGGCGCCGGGCTCGCGGCGCAGGGCGCGGTGGCGCTCGTGCTGCTCGCGCTCGCGGCGTCGCGCGCGCTCGGCCCGCTCGCCCTCGTCGGGCTGCTCGTCGTCAACAACCTCGCGCAGGGCGTCGTGCGCCCCAACGCCGCGCAGGGCGCGCTCGAGCCGACCCCCGACATCGCCGGCACCGCGAGCGCCGTGCTCACCGGGCTGCAGATGCTCGTCGGCGCCGGCGCCAGCGCGCTCGCCGCCGCGCTCTTCGACGGGCGCACCGCGGTCGCGATGACCGGCACGATGGCCGTCTGCATCGCCGCCGCGGCGGCCGTGCACGCGTTCGTGGTGCGCCCCGCCGAGCGGCGGCTGTCGCGCGCGGCGCCGGGCGGCCCGGCGGCGGCGGCGGTCGCGCGCGCCGCCTGACCGGTCAGCGCCGCGCCGCGCCGTCGAGCACCGCCGCCAGCGCCTCGATCAGCGTCGCGGTGACGAACGGCTTCTCGACGAACCGCTCGCCGGGGCCGAGCGGGCCCGGCACCTCGTCGGCGTAGCCCGACAGGAAGACGACGCCGAGGTCCGGGCGCTCGGCGCGCAGCCGCGCGACCAGCTCGCGCCCGCCCATCTCCGGCATGCGCAGGTCGGTGATGACCGCCGAGATCTCGCCGGCGTGCCGCCGCCACGCCTGCAGCGCGTCGCCGCCGTGCCGCGCCTCCAGCACGCGGTGCCCGTGCCGCTCCAGCGCGCGCCGCAGCAGCGCCCGCACCGGCGCCTCGTCCTCCGCCACCAGCACCGTCGCCGGCGCGCCCGCGCGCGTCCCGTCGCCCGGGCGGCGGCCCACCACGGTCTCGTCGCCGGCGTCGGCGGCGGGGAGCAGGATCGTCACCTGCGTCCCCGCGCCCGGCGCCGACGTCACGCGCACGCCGCCCCCCGCCTGCTGCACGATGCCGAGCACCGTGGAGAGGCCGAGCCCCGTGCCGGCGCCGACCGCCTTGGTCGTGAAGAACGGCTCGAACGCGCGGGCGCGCGTCGCGTCGTCCATCCCGTGCCCGCTGTCGCGCACCGTCAGGCGCACGTAGCGCCCGTCGTCGCGGGCCGCGAGCCCGTCCCACGCCGCCGCCTCGCCGGGCGTCAGCCGCGCCGGCGCCACCTCGACCTCCACCGCGCCGCCGCCGCCCGCGTGCCCGTGCCGCGGCTCCAGCATCGCGTCCCGCGCGTTGACGACGAGGTTCATCAGCACCTGCTCCAGCTGCCCGGGGTCGGCGTGCACCGCCAGCGCCTCGTCGGCGACGTGCACGGCGAGCACGATCTCCTCGCCGATCACGCGCCGCAGCAGCTTCTCCGCGCCGCGCACCAGCTCCGCGACGCGCAGCCGCTCGGGGCGCACCGGCTGCCGCCGGCTGAACGCGAGCAGCTGCCGCACCAGCCCGCGCGCGCGCTCGGCGGCGTGCGCGATCTCCGCCGCGTCGCCGCGCGCCGCGTGGTCGGGGGGCAGCCCCGGCGGCAGGTCCGCCTGCAGGAACTCGAGGTTCCCGCCGATGACGGTGAGCAGGTTGTTGAAGTCGTGCGCGACGCCGCCGGCCAGCCGCCCCACCGCCTCCATCTTCTGCGCCTGGCGCAGCCGCTCCTCGAGGTCCACGCGCGCCGTCACGTCGGCGGCGAGCACGATGCGCGCGGGGCGCCCGCCGTAGGTCGTGTTCTGCGCCGCCAGCTCCACGTCCACCACGCGCCCGTCGCGCGTGCGGTGCCGGGTCTGGAAGCGCGCCAGCGACCGCTCGCCGCGCGCCAGCTCCTCGCGCGCGCCCGCGAGCGCGTCGTGCAGCTCGCGCAGCGTCTCGGCCGGGCGCAGCGCCTCCACCGACATCCCGACGAACGCGTCGCGCGGCCAGCCGTAGTGCGCCACCGCCGCCTCGTTCACGTCGAGCACGCGCAGCGTCTCGAGGTCGAACACCCACATCGGCAGCGGGGCGTCCACGAACAGCGCCCGCGCGCGCGCCCGGCTCTCGCGCAGCGCCTCCGCGAGCGCCTCGGCGCGGCGCAGCGACCGCACGCGCTCCGTCACCTCGACCCCCACCGCGACCAGCCCCGCGACGGCGCCGTCGGCGTCGCGCAGCGGGTGGTAGACGAACGAGAACCAGTAGTCCTCGGGCGCCCCGTCGCCGTCGCGGTCGAGCGGCAGCCGGTAGTCGGTGATCGAGCGCGGCGCGCCGGCGTCCAGCACCTCCTGCAGCAGCGCCAGCAGCCCGCCGTCGGCCTCGGGGAGGACGTCGCGCACGCGCCGCCCGACCGCCCGGCGCCCGACCGGGAGGATCTCCAGGCCGCGCGGGTTCACGAGGTCGAACACCGCGTCGGCGATCGTGCGCCCGCGCACCACCGCGACCGCCACCGGCGCCTGCTCGAACACGCTGCGCACCCACGCCTCGCGCTCGCGCAGCGCCCGCTCCGCGCGCTCGGCGTGCACGCGCGCGGTGACGTCGCGCAGCAGGAGCGCCAGCCCGCCGTCGCCGGTGGGGTACGCGCGCACCTCCAGGTGGAGGTCGTACCCCTCGCCGGTGTAGTGGGTGACGAAGCGCGCCTCGGCGCCCTCGTCGACCACGCGGCGGAACTCGCGCCCGGCCTCGCTGTCGGCCGTCGCCGGGAACACCTCCCACAGCGAGCGGCCGAGCGCCTCCTCGCGCGTCTTGCCGACCAGCCGCAGGGCGGCCGGGTTGACGTACGTGTAGCGGAACTCGCGGTCGGTCAGGGCGAAGGCGTCGTCGATGCGCTCGAGCGCCCGCGCCGCCTCCGCGCCCGGGGCGCCTCCGGGGGCGGCGCTCAGTCGTTCCCCCCGCCGGCCCCGCTCCACGGAGGCACGATCCCGTTCGTGCGCGCGTAGGCGATCGACTGGCCGAGGTGCTCGTGCGCGTGCGTCGCCATGAGGACCAGGACCCCGCGCTTGGTCGACGGGCGCCCGAACAGCGTCACCGGCGCCGAGAGCTGGTCGTCGGCGACGCCCAGCACGGCCTGCTTGGCGTAGGCGAACGACTCGCGCAGGTGCTTCACCACCGCGGCCTTGTCGGTGACCGTCTTCTCGCTGTCCGGCGTGAGCGTGAGCCCGGCGGCGCGCGCCGCGCCGGCGATCGGCGGGATCATGTAGTTGGCGCCGGCCATGTGCATGAACACCTCGCTGGTCGAGCGCACGCCGGCGGCGGGGCGCCAGCCGTACTTGTCCTGCGGCGTCGCCTCGGCGAGGGCGATCAGCTTCTTCTCGGCGTCCTCGAGCTGCGCCACGAGGTCCTGCCGGATGCCGGCGGCGGCGGCCGGCGCGGCCGCCGCGGGGGCCTGGGCGGCGAGCGGGGCGAGCGGGGCGGCGAGGAGCGCGCCCGCGGCGACGGTGCGGAGGAGGAGTCGCATGGGTGGGGTGGGTGGGAGGGGCGGACCCCCCGACGATGCGCACCCCGGGCGCGTTGCGCCACCCCGCGGCGGTCGCCATCGTCCGTGCATGCGCGCCCTGCTCCTCCTCTCCCTCCTCGCCGCGCAGCCGCGCTGGCAGGAGATCGGCAAGACCGTCGTCGGCAACCCCGTCCTCCTCGACCGCCGCACGCTGGCGACGAAGGACGGGCTCACCACCGCCACGCTGCGCGTGACGTTCGTGAAGCCCGTGAAGTCGCCGCGCGGCGAGCTGACCAGCTCGCGCACGATCGTGCGCGTGAACTGCGCGAAGCGCGAGCTGGCCGTGCTCGAGAACTGGTACTTCCACGACGAGAAGGCCAACCGCGTCTACGAGCACAAGAAGATCGCGCAGCCCGGCTTCGCGAAGGCGTTCGAGGGGTCGATGCAGGGGGTGGCGGTGGGGCACCTGTGCAGTTGACGGTTCGGTGAAGCGGGAGTCGCGACTCCCGCCGTCGATCGCCCGCCCCCACCCCTCCCGCCTCCCCGTGTCCCCCCGCCTCCTCTCCATCCTCGCCCCCATCCTCTGCCTGCTGACGGGCGCCTTCGCGCTCTACCAGCTGTGGGTGGCGGGGATCGCGCTGCGCGTCCAGAACTGGGCGTTCGCGGCGTTCTACCTCGTGTTCGGGCTGGCGGGGCTCGCGGTCACGACGGCGCTCTGGCGGCTGCGCCGGGGGCTGCGGCCGCCGCGCTGAGCCGCCGGGCGCGGCGCGTCAGAGTCCGGTGAGCGCCGCGGGCGGAGCGATGCGCCCGCCGGCGCGCGCCAGCACCGTGCGCGCATGACG
>NZ_JARGEK010000459.1 GCF_029211165.1 Roseisolibacter sp. H3M3-2 | reverse complement strand
CGCGCGCGCGCCTGCGCCAGCACGTGCGCCTCGCCGTCGGGCTCCATCGCCCGCAGCACCGGCAGCTCCAGCGTCCCCTCGGCCTCGGGGCGCCGGTCGCGGCGCGCGCGCGGCAGGCAGCGGAACGGGTCGCGCCGCAGCGCCAGCAGCGCGGCGTCGTCGAGCACCACGACGTCCGTCACCAGCACGCCGCGCCCGTGCGAGTCGCGGCGCGCGTCGGTGAACACGCGCGCGCACAGCCAGCCGAGCGCCGGGTCGTGCAGCACCGCGACGGCGTCGTCGACGTCGAACGCCGGGTTGCCGACGGCGACCGCGGTCGCCACCGCGTCGGCCGCCGCGGCGTCGAGCGACGGCGTGCGCGCGACGAGCCCGTAGGCGTCGTCGACGAGCCCCCAGATGGCGCGGGCGCGCGCGGACACCAGCGGCGCGTCCGGCGCGGGCGCCGGCGCGGGCGGGTCGAGGCGGGTGGCCACGGCGCTACCTCGCCGCCCGCGACTGGTCGAGCAGCCACGCGATCGGGTGCGTCGCCAGCTCGGGGCTCGGGTCGGCGCCCGCGCGCGCGCCGGCGGGGCCGCCGGTGGCGCTCATCGGCAGCACCTCCCACCGCGTCAGCCACTTCTCCAGCAGCTGCGTGCTGTCGCCGAACAGCTCGCGCAGCAGCCGCACGCGGTCCCCCTCGCGCAGCGCCGGGTGCTCGTCGAGGTGGCTGAGGCAGATCGCGACCGGGATCTCCAGCCGGTTGTCGCCCGCGAGCCCCGCGCCGCCGAGCCCGCGCCGCGCGCGCTCCTGCTGCATCGCGAACGTCAGCCGGCCGAGCGTGCGCAGGAAGAAGCGCTCGTAGTAGCGCTCGCGCCCCTCCGGCGGGTCGAACCCCGGGTCGAGCACGAGCAGCAGCCCGCGCGCGCCGACCATCTGCCGCACGATCGCGTCGGGGATCTCGCTCGCGTACGCCTCGCCGGGCACGTCCCAGAAGCGCAGCGTGGCCTCGACGTGCGCCGCCGCCGGGCGCCGCGCGAACAGCCCCGCGCGCTGCGGCGGCAGCGAGTACACGCGGAAGCCGAGCGCCTGCGGCTCGGCGTGCAGCGACTTCGGGCTCGCCGCCCCGTCGCGCCACCGCTGCACGCGGTCCACCACCCACTCGGCGGTGACGCCGTCGGCGGGAAGGACGCACCAGCGCCGCGCCTGCTCGTCGAGGCTCTCGTTGTAGTAGACGAGCGTCGCCAGGTAGGTCGACTTGCCGGAGCCCGGCGGCCCCCAGAGCACGATGCCGGCGTCGTCGGCGGGCGCGGCGTCGCGGGGGAGGACGGGGTCGGGCATGGCGCGGCGGGCTGGGGAAGACCGCGGCGCCCCGGCGCGCAGCTGCGCGCGACCCGGGACCGCCGCGTCCCCTGCCTACGGACGGCGCACGCCCCCGGTGTCAGCCGGCAGGGCGAGCCGCCACCGCCCCCCGGCGCGCACCACCAGCCCCGCCGACCGGCGGACGGGCTCGGGGTCGCCCGGGCCGACGTGGTGGGCGACGAACGCGAGCGTGTCCGCCCCGACCCAGCGCACGTCCGACGGGCCCCACCGCCCGGGCTCGTGCGACCACTCGACCACCGCCGAGTCGCCGTCCAGCCGCAGCACCGCCAGCCGCGTCGGGTCGAACTCGGCCACCAGGTCCATCGAGGCGGTGGCGAGGCGCGCGCCGTCGGGGGAGACGACCGGGCGCGCGTCCACGCCGACCCGCCGCCCGGTGCGCGCGTGCACGAGCAGCCAGCCGCTCCCCTCGTAGTGGCTCAGCGCGACCACGTGGAACGACGTCCCCGCCAGCCGCCCCGCGTACTCGTGGCGCACGTAGTCGAACCCCTCCGAGGTCGTGTCGTCGACCAGCACGACCGGGGCGCTCGAGTCGGGGCGGATGGTCAGCGCGAGCCCGTCGCGCGACACGGGGGCCGGCCCGGCCGCCGCCGGCCGCTCGGCGGCGCACGCCGCGAGCAGCGCGAGGGGCGCGAGCATCGAGCGCCGCGCGCTCATTCGGCGCGCTCGACGCGCACGATGTGGCGGCGCGTCCGCCCGTCCGCCGCGCGCTCCACGTACTGCAGCCGCACGCGCGCGCCGTCGCCCAGCGGGCCGCCCTGCGCGGCGTGGTTGCGCCAGTAGTTGTCCTCCGTGTCCTCGTACACGAAGTCGACGCCCCCCACCGCGAAGCCCTCCCAGAAGGTGCGCCGCACCTTGTGGTTCGCGTCGGTGGTGGAGGTGACGTCGTGCCAGAGCCCCGTGATCGTCCCCTCCACCGTGCGGCGCGCGGCCGGGTCGGCGAGGGCGCGCTTCTCGGCCTGCAGCGCGGCCGCCGCCAGCGCCACGAGCACCGCCCCCACCGCCGGCACCCACGAGAAGCCGTCGAGCCGCACCCCGCCGCCGCGCCAGGCGCGCCACGCCAGGCGCTCGCGCGCCGCCGCCGCCAGCGCCGCCGCCATCAGCAGCGGCGCGAGGGGCGCGGTCGAGTCGCGCGCCGAGTCCCACAGCAGGCGATAGTGCGGCGCGCCGGACGGGTCCTGGACGAGCGGCATGGGCGTCACTCCGTGGCCCACCGCAGCGCGGCGGGCGCGTCCCACACGAGCGGCTGCCACGTCCACCCGGCCGCCGTCGTCGCCGCGCGGAACGGCGCCTTGAGCGCGCCGACGTCGAACGCGGCGTCCATCCCCACCCCGGTCGCGCCGGGACGCCGCCCGCCGAGCGGCACGCCGAGCACCACCTCGCGCCGCTTCTCGAAGAAGGTGATCCCGCGCGCGGTGCGCCACGACAGCGCCGCGCCGCCGCGCCCCGCCGACGCGCTCCAGTCGCTCCACTGCTCGCGCACGCGCACCGCGCGCGCGTCGGCGTCGAGGCGCAGCGCGAGACGGTGCACGCGCGTCACGCCGTGCGCGCCCGCGAGGTCGATCCACCGCGCGTCGGCGTGGCGCCACGTCACCACCAGCTCGTCGGGCGCGGCGCGCGCGGTCACCGTCCACGGCGCGTCGGGCGTCGCGGCGGCGAACAGCAGCGCGCGCCGCTCGGCGGCCGACAGCGCGGGCACGCCGGGCGCCGGCCCCTCGCGCGCCGCCCACGCCGACCCCTTGAAGAACCAGAGCACGACGACGACGAGCAGCGGCACCGACAGCGCGGCCGCCGTGGTGTTCGTGAGCACGAGCGGCGTGCCGCCGCGCGCGGCGGGCGCCGCGGCGGCCGCGGGCGCGGGAGGCGCGGCGTCCGACC
>NZ_JARGEK010000458.1 GCF_029211165.1 Roseisolibacter sp. H3M3-2 | reverse complement strand
GCGCCGCCTGCGGCCGCAGCGCGCTGGCGTCGGCGGCGCGCACCGCGCGCGACGCCGCGCCCGAGCCCGCGCTGCCGGCACTGCTCCCGTCGGAGCTGGACGTGCCGGTGGTCTACGAGCTGGCGCCCGCGGTCGCGGCGCTCGAGGCTGCGGTGCCGCGCACCTTCGGCGACATGGCCGAGCGCCGCTCGGTCCCCGGGCGCGACCGGCTGCAGTTCGCCTTCGCCGCCGAGCGGACGCCGTTCGACGTGCGCGTGCGCGGCGCGACGGCGACCGTGGCGGCGACGGTGTCGTACCGCGCGCGCGGCTGGTACGCGGCGCGCTTCGCGCCCGACGTCAGCGGGTCGTGCGGGCTCGGCGACGCGTCGCCGCGGCTGCGCATCGTGCTCGCCACCACGGTGCGGCTCGACGAGACGTGGCGGCTCCGCCCGCGCACGCGGCTCGTCTCGCTGGCGCCGGTCACCGACTCGACGCGCGACCGCTGCCGCGTCACCGCGGCGCGCTTCGACGTCACCGACCGCGTCCTCTCGGCGGTGCGCGGCAAGCTCGAGGACCGGCTGGCGGCCGTCGACGCGGGGCTCGCGCGCGCCGACGTGAAGTCGAAGGTCGAGCGCTGGTGGGAGCTGCTGCAGCGGCCGATCCGCATCCGCGACAGCCTGTGGCTGGAGATCCGGCCGCGCGACGTGCGCCTCGGCGCGCCGTCGGCGGAGGACGGGGCGCTGGTCGCGCCGCTCGCGCTCACCGCGCAGCCGCACTTGGTAACCGGCCCGCGTCCGACGACGCCCCCCACGCCGCTGCCGGCGCTCGGCGCGCGCGCGGCCATCGCCGGCGACAGCGCGCCCACCGGACTGCGCGTGCGGCTCGACGCCGAGATGGGCTACGACGACGCGACCCACCTGCTGGCGCCGCGGATGGTGGAGCGCGCGCTGGCGCGCGGCGGGCGGCGCGTCCGCGTGCGGCGCGCGACGGTGGCGCCGGCGCCGGGGGGGAGCGGGGCGGTCGACCTCGACGTGGAGGGCGACGTCGCGGGGCGCGTGTACGTCGTCGGGCGCCCGGTGTACGACGCGCCGACCGGCGAGCTGCGCGTGCCGGACCTCGACTTCGTGGTCGACGTGGACCACCCGCTGGTGCGCGGGCTGGACTGGCTGCGCCACGACGAGCTGCGCGACCTGCTGCGCGCGCGCGCGCGCTGGCCGGCCGCCGCCCTGGTGGACTCGGCGCGCGTGCGCCTGGAGCGCGCGCTGAACCGCGACCTGACGCAGGGGGTCAGCCTGGCCGCCGAGGTGCCGACGGCGCGCGTGCTCGCGGTGTACGCGGCGCGCGAGGGCGTCGTGCTGCGCGCCGAGGCGCAGGGGGAGGCGTCGCTGCGGGTGCGCCGCGCCCCGCCGATGCCGAAGCGTCGGCGCCCGGCGCCGGCCGCCGCGGCGGCGTCGGGACGCTAGCGCGGGGGCGCGCCCAGCGCGTCGTGCGTGAGACGGGCGACGTCGACGATGGCCGCCCGCGCCACCGCGACGTCGGGAATCCCCTTGGTGAGGACGACCAGCACGTACGGCGCGCGTCCCGGCGGCGACACGAGCGCGGCGTCGTGCAGGACGCCGGTGATCCATCCGGTCTTGTGCGCCACCGGGGTGCCCGGCGGCAGGCCGGCGGGGATCTCGTCGTTGTGCTCCTGCGCGCGCAGCACGTCGAGCATCGCGCGCGTGGCGCCGGGGGAGGCCGCGCGCCCGCGCTGGAGCGCCACCAGCAGCGCGGCGAGGTCGGGCGCCGTCGTCGTGTTCACGATCCCGGCGCGGAACGCCGGCCCGTCCTCGACGCCGCGCCGCACCTCGATGCGCGCGGCGCCCAGCGTGCGCGCGGTGGCCGTCGTGCGCGCCGGGTCGGCGAGCGCGATCAGCGCGTTGGTCGCGAGGTTGCTCGACCGCACGATCATCCGGCGCACCAGCTCGCGCGCCGGCACGCGCGTGCCCACCATCGCGTACAGCGCGCTGTCCGAGTCGTCGGCGGGGGAGAGCGCGTACGTCGACCCATCGGCGACCGAGACGAACCGGTTCTCCAGCGCGATCGCGTCGTCGAGGCGCAGCGCGCCTCGGTCGGCGGCGCGGAACAGCTCGATCATCACCGGGAGCTTCATCGTGCTCGCGGCGTGGAACACCGTGTCCGGCGCGAGGTCGAGCGACGCGCCGCCGGGCGCGAGGTCGCGCACCGCGACCGCGACGACGGCGGTCGGCACCTCGGCGCGCAGCCGCGCGAGGCGTTCCTCCAGCGCGCGGCGGAGGGCGGCCGGCGGCTGCGCGGGGCGCGACTCCGTGACCTCCGGGGTGACCGTGGTCACGGGGTCGGCACGGCGGGGCGCTGCGACGATCGTCAGCAGCAGGAGGAGGCGGGCGAGGGCGGCGGGGGCGGGGCGGGCGCGCATGGGCGGAGCATCGCGCGCCGCCGCCCGCGCGGCAACCGGCCGCCGCCGTTGCCTCCGGCGCCCCTCGATCGTGTTGTTCGTGCCGCGCTCCGGGTGGCCCCCGCGCCCGGCCTCGACGTCGCACCCTCGCCGTCCGCATGGCCGTGATCGCCGCTTCGTACGAATCCGAACCGACCCCCAACGCCGCCGACGTCTTCGGCGGCGACGGCTGGCGCGTGCGCCTGGTCGCGGTGCGCATCCGCCGGCTCCCCGCGGGGCTTGCCCGCGCCGAGGTGGACCTGCAGCGCCCCGACGGCCCGGTGGTCACGGGGACGCACGAGGGCCCGGCCAGCGCCGACGGCGACCTGCGCGTGGTGGCCGACGCCACGCTCGACGCGCTGCACCGCGCGAGCGGCGGGGCGGTGCGCTTCGCGCTGCAGGGCGTGAAGACGGTGCGCGCCTTCGACGAGACGGTGGTGCTGGTGCAGGTCGCGGTGGTGGCCGGGCGCGCGCCGGTGCGGCTGGTCGGCGCGGCGATGGGCGACGCGGACCACGCGCGCACCGCGGTGCTGTCGGTGCTCAACGCCACCAACCGCATCCTCGGGCAGCCGGCCGACTGACCGGTCCGCCGGTCGCGGACTGGCGGCAGGCGCGCTACGTTGCGCGTCGTCCACACCCCGCCGTCTCCGCGTCGCGCGCCCCCCGGGCCGCGGCGTCCCCGCCGTTCCGCCCCGCCGTGCCGTCCCTCCCCGCCTCGCCCGCGCGGCGTCCCGCGCGCATCGCGCGCCCGCGTCTCGCCGCGTCGCTCCTGCCGCTCGGCGCCTGCTCGCCCGGCCTGCGGCCCGCGACGGCCCCGACCCCGG
>NZ_JARGEK010000457.1 GCF_029211165.1 Roseisolibacter sp. H3M3-2 | reverse complement strand
CAGGTCGCAGGTCGCAGGTCGCAGGTCGCAGGTCGCAGGTCGCAGGTCGCAGGTGGGTTCCCCGAACGGGCGACCGCCGCCCCCGCCCGGCGCGCTGTAGGTTGCGGGGACACCGAACGGGGGAGCACGGGCGTGATCGGACGGACGACGGCGAGGGTGGGACCGAAGGCGCGGCGGGCGGAGCAGGCGAGACAGGCGCGGGTCGGGAAGCCCGCGGCCGACGGGAAGCCGGCGAAGCCGAAGGTCGACACCAAGGCGGCGTGGCGCGACGCGCGCGCCCTCATGTGGCAGCACCGCCGCGCGCTCGGCATCGGCTTCTCGCTGATGCTCGTCAGCCGCGTCGCGGGGCTCGTCCTCCCGCTCAGCTCCAAGTGGCTGATCGACGAGGTGATCGGGAAGTCGCGCCACGAGCTCCTGTGGCCCCTCGCCATCGCCACCACCGCGGCGACGCTCGTGCAGGCGGCCACCGGGTTCGCGCTGTCGCAGGTCATCAGCGTCGCCGCGCAGCGGGCGATCAGCGACATGCGCCGCCGCGTGCTCAACCGGATGACGCGCCTCCCGGTGCGCTACTTCGACGAGCACCAGACGGGCGTGATGATCTCGCGCGTGATGAACGACGCCGAGGGGATCCGCAACCTCGTCGGCACCGGCATCGTGCAGCTCGTCGGCGGCGTCGTCACCGCGGTGCTCGCGCTCGGCGTGCTGCTCTGGCTCAACTGGGTGATGACCGTCGTCATCGTCGCCATCCTGGCGGCGTTCGGCTTCGGGATGGCCAAGGCGTTCGGCCACCTGCGCCCCATCTTCCGCGAGCGCGGCAAGATCCAGGGCGAGGTCACGGGACGGCTGAACGAGACGCTCGGCGGGATCCGCGTCGTGAAGGCGTACGGCACCGAGCGGCGCGAGCAGGCGACGTTCGCCAAGGGCGTCAACCGGCTGTTCCGCAACATCGCCAGCTCGATCACCGGCGTGAGCGCGACGACGTCGGCCAGCACGGTGGTCGTGGGGCTCGTCGGCCTGCTGATCCTCGGCGTCGGCGGCCCGGCGGTGCTCGAGGGGCGCATGACGCTCGGCGACCTGATGACGTTCGTCTTCTTCGTCGGGCTGCTGGCGGCGCCGGTGGTGAACATCGCCAGCATCGGCACGCAGATCAGCGAGGCGATCGCGGGGCTCGACCGCATCCGCGAGGTCATGCAGATGCCGACCGAGGTCGACGAGGACGCGCGCCGCGCGCCGCTGGAGGAGATGCGGGGCGACGTGACGTTCGACGACGTCTGGTTCGAGTACCGCGAGGGGCTCCCCGTCCTGAAGGGGATCGACTTCGCGGCGCCGGCCGGCTCGACCACCGCCCTCGTCGGCTCCAGCGGCAGCGGGAAGAGCACGCTCGTCTCGCTGGTGATGGCGTTCAACCGCCCGACGCGCGGGCGCGTGCTGGTGGACGGGCGCGACCTCGACGCGATCCGCCTCACCGACTACCGCGCGCGGCTGGGCGTGGTGCTGCAGGACAACTTCCTGTTCGACGGCACGGTGGCCGACAACATCTCGTTCTCGCGGCCGAGCGCGACGCGCGACGAGGTGGAGGAGGTGGCGCGGCTGGCCAACTGCGACGAGTTCGTGCGCGGCTTCCCGCAGGGGTACGACACCGTCGTCGGCGAGCGCGGGGTGAAGCTGTCGGGCGGGCAGCGGCAGCGCATCGCGATCGCGCGCGCGCTGCTGGCCGACCCGGCGATCCTGATCCTCGACGAGGCCACGTCGTCGCTCGACTCGGAGAGCGAGGCGCTGATCCAGGAGGCGCTGTCGCGGCTGCGCGGCGGGCGCACGACCTTCGTGATCGCGCACCGCCTGTCCACCATCCGCAGCGCCGACCAGATCCTGGTGCTGGAGCAGGGGGAGATCGTGGAGCGCGGCACGCACGGCGAGCTCATGGCGCTCGGCGGGCGCTACCGGTCGCTGCACGACCGGCAGTACGCGTGGGAGTCGAACCGGTTCACGAACCCTGGCGAGGACTTCACGACGCCGGTCCCCGCGGCGGCGGCCAAGAAGCCCGCCGCCGCGGGCCGGTAAAGAGCAGGGGAATCGGATCGAACGGATCAGATCTGATCCGTTCGATCCGATTCCCACTGCTGTTTCAATGGCGACGTCTACTCGACGACGATCGCCCCTTTGAAGCTGCGCACCTCGACGCGCCCGCCGGCGCCGGCGACCCGCGCGCCCTGCCCCTTCCCCTCGGCGCGCGTGGCGGCGCGCACCGCGGGACGCGCGCTGGTCAGCCGCCCGACCACCGAGAGCAGGTCGAGCGCGGCGTCGGCGGCCGGGCGCAGCGTCACCTCGCCCGAGTTCGTGTCGATGGCCAGCGTCGCGCCGCGCGCCACCGTGCCGCGCTGCCGCACCGGCCCCGTCACCGTCTCGAGCGTCGCGCGCTGCCGCACGTCGCCCTCCAGCGTCAGCGCGCCGCCCACCGTCGCCAGCTGCGCGTCGCCCACCGCGCCGCGCACCGTCAGCGCCCCCGACGAGGTGCGCGCGCGCAGCCAGTCTGCGCCGTCGTCCACCGTCACCGGGCCGGCCAGCGACTCGACGCGCAGCGTGGACGGGCGCCCCGCCACGCGCACCGCGCCCGTCACCGCGTAGACCTCGACCGGGCCGGTCACGCCGCGCACGGTCACCTCGGCGCTCGCCGTCTTGATCCAGAGGTTGGCGCCGCGCGGCACGCGCAGCTCCAGGTCGGCCGGCGGCGACGCGCCGCCGCGCTCCTCGACGCCCAGCTTCACGCCGCGGTGCCCGCCGCCCATGTAGAGCGACGCGTCGGCCGGCGCGCGGGCGACCAGCGCCACCGAGTCGCGCGCCCACCCCGTCACGCGCACCGCGCCGACCAGGTTCCACACGCGCACCGCGCCGTCGGCGTCGAGCGTGTGCCCGCGCACGACGGGCTTCGGGCCCTGCGCGCCGGCGGGCGTCGCGCAGAGGAGGCACGCGCCCAGGAGCGCCGCGCGCCTCACGAGCGCGACCCCAGCAGCGCGCCGCGCCGCACCAGCGCCTGCTTCCGCTCGTAGGTCCGCGCCAGCAGGTCGGAGAGCGCCGCGTTCCCCGGATCGCGCGCCAGCGCCGCCTCCGCCTCGGCGATCGCCGCGTCGACGGTGGCGAGCGCGCGCTCCAGCACGCGCAGCGTCTCGGCGGCCAGCAGGCGGTCGCCGGCCGCCGCGCCGGCGAGCAGCGCGACCAGCGTGTGGTCGGTCTCCACGCGCAGCCCGGCGCGGTCGACGTC
>NZ_JARGEK010000456.1 GCF_029211165.1 Roseisolibacter sp. H3M3-2 | reverse complement strand
CGCTGAGCGTGCGCGACACCGTGCGAGCGCGGGTCGACGCGGCGGCGCTGACGGTCGACTACGGCCGGCCGCTCGCGCGCGGGCGCACGCTGCTCGGCGGCGTGGTCCCGTACGGCCGCGTGTGGCGCACCGGCGCCAACGCCGCCACGCAGCTCACGACGTCGGCGCCGATCACGCTCGCCGGCGTGGCGGTGCCCGCGGGGACGTACACGCTGTGGACGCTGCCGCGCGCGGACGGCGTGACGCTGATCGTGAACCGGCAGGCCGGCCAGTGGGGGACGGGCTACGGCCCCGCGCACGACCTCGGGCGCGGCGCGATGACGGCCGACACGCTGGCGGCGCCCGTCGAGCGGTTCACCATCGCGATCGACGCCGCCGACGCGCGGCGCGGGACGCTGTCGATGGCGTGGGGGCCGTTCCGCTGGACGGCGCCGATCGCGGCGCGCTGAGCGGCCGCGGGCGGACGCCGCTCAGGAGGGCGCGGCGTCCGCGGTCGTGAGCCCCGCCGCGCGCAGCGCGTCGTCGAGCGCGTCGTGGCGCTCCAGCTCCGCGACCAGCGCCTCGGCCACGCGGAAGCGCGTCGCGACGTCGGCGTCGCCGAGCGTCGCGCCGGCGGGGTCGCGCCACGTGCCGCGCTGCGCCGCGACGACCGCGTCGCCCCGCGCGTAGAGGGCGTGCGTGGCGAAGCGCGCGCCGGCGTGGCCGATCCAGGCGCGGAGCACCGCGTGCCCCTGCGCCGCGCCCTGCGGGCCGACGAGGACGACGTCGGGCGCGGTGAGCGCGAGCGCGGCGTCGGCGTCGGCCGCGTTCACGGCGGCGAGCCAGGCGCGGACGACCAGGTGCGGCTCGGACGGGGGCACGGGCGCGGCGGGTGGAGGTGGGCGGCCTACGGCGACGGCGTCCCGCCGCGCGCGTCCCGCCAGCGCAGGCTGTCGAGCGTGAACGCCACGAGGTCGGCGTCGGTCATGACGCCGAAGCGGCGCACCGGCGCCCGGCCGGGGCGCAGCCAGAGGTAGCCGACGCCCTCCGAGTCCGCGGCCGGACGGAAGCGCGCCGTGCGCCCGTCGACGCGGTAGACGATCGGCGACGTCGTGCGCGCGTGCACGGCGACCCCGCGCCGCACGAGCGAGTCGCGCGCGTCGGCGAGGTGGAACTGGAAGTCCTCGGCGACGGTGGCCAGCTCGTCGTCGGCGTCGACCTCCGCCTGCGTGGCGATCAGGTAGCCGACGAGGGTGGGACCGCCGACCGCGATCGGGGCGGCGTCGTGCGACGGCGCGTCGGCGCGCCCGCACGCCGCGAGCTGGGCGGCGACGAGGAGCGGCGCGATCAGGCGTCGCACGACGGGCCGTCCGCGTGGGACGTGACGACGACCGGCCGTCGGGTCAGGGGACGCGCGGGACGCGCGCCACGGTGTCCGGGCGGACGCGTCCCGCGCTGTCCGCGCTCCCGCGGCGGCAGCGGTCGGCGTCGGCCGCGGTGCCGCCCTCCGCGGGCCGGACGCGCGCCGTGTCGCACCCCGAGAGGAGGCCGCGCACCAGCCGGTCGGTCGTCCCCTCGGGCATGGCGAGGTCGGAGCCCGGCGCGGGCCGGAGCGGCGTGCGCCCGACCGCGCACCCGCCGGCGACCGCGAGGAGCGCCCCGAGCAGGGCGGCGGCCCGCGCGCGCGGGCGACGCGGGACGAGGGACGGGGGCGCGGCGGGCGGCGTCATGGGGTCCTCGCGTGCGGGTGGTGCTCGCCGCTACCCCCGACCGGGCGGAAGGAGCCGCGCGCGAGCAGCGCGCCGGCGAGCCGCGCGCCGAGGTAGACGCCGAGGTACGAGCACGCGAGGTCGAGCGGCGAGAGCGTGCGTCCCGGGAAGAGCGCCTGCGACGCCTCCTCGACGGTGATGCCGGCCGCCGCGAGCACGGCCGCCAGCGGCGGCGTCCAGGGACCGAGCGACACGCGCCGCCCGCGCAGCGCCAGCGCCAGGGTGAACGTGAGCACGGCGAGCAGCCCCACGTGTCCCGCCTTGTCGCCGCCGGGCCAGGCGTACAGGCGCGACACGAGCGGCGGGAGCGCCCCGCGGTCCGCCGCCACGACGATCGCGGCGAAGGCGAGCAGCGTCGCCGCGGCGAGCACGACGACCGCGACGCGCGCGCCGCGACGCCCGCGGTCCGTCGGCGGCGGGGTCACGTCACCCGGGCGTCGCCGGGAAGCGGTCGAGACCCGCCTCGCGCAGCTGTCCGCGCAGCGCGCCGGCGCCGACCACGCCGGCCCGCGCGCGCGCCGGCTCCACCGGGTCGTCGGCGCTCATCGCCACCGCATCGTACAGCTCGTCGAACCAGTCGCGCTCGGCGTCGTCGAGGCCCGGGTCGTCGTCGACGTCGGGGGCCGCGTCCATCACCGCCGCGCGCAGCGGCGCGTGCGGGCCGCCGGCGAGGAAGTCGGCCACGGCGCGGCGGACGGGGGCGAGCGGCGACGCCATGCGGGGTGGGAATGCGTGGGAGGGAGCGGTGCGCGCGTGCGCGACGCGCCTGCGCTACGGTAACGCGCCCGCCCGCCGCGCCGCCACGTCAGACCGCGCCCGGCTCGCCGAGGTCGACGAGGTCGCCGACCTCGAAAGCCGCGAGCTCCGGCCGCGCGGCGGCCCAAGCGCGCGCCGCGCCGCGGTCGCCGTCGGTGGCCTGCCCGCCGTCGCGCGTGACGACCAGCCGCCACGCCGCGCCGCCGCGCGCGCCGCCCGCGTCCACCCCGCGCATCGCCAGCAGCCGCGCGAGGTCGGCGCGCAGCGCGTCGCGATCCGCGGGGGCGAGCGCGGGGTCGGGCGTGAGCGTGACGGCGAAGCCGTACTCGGGGCAGGCGGCGCTCACGGGCGCGCCCCGCCGAGCGACCCGCCGAGCGCGTCGACGACGGCGCGCACCATCGCCGCGCGCTGCGCCGCCGCGGGGATCGTCGCGCGCCGGTCGCCGGGCTGGAAGCCGTACCACCCGAACTGCGAGTGGTTGCCCCCCTCGACCCACACCCAGCGCGTCGACGCCGGCAGCAGCCGGCGGTTCGCCTCGACCTCGGGGGGGCTCGCGAGGCCGTCGCGCGTGCCCACGATCTTGGTCACGGGGAGGGCGAGCCCGCTCAGGTCGACGTCGCGCGGGTGCGACGTGCCGATGAGGATCAGCCCGCGCATCCCCGCGGGGCGCCCCGCCGCGACGCGCGACGCCACGACGCCGCCGCGCGAGTGGCCGGCGGCCAGCCACCCCGCCGCGACGTCGGCGCCGCGCATCACGCGCGCG
>NZ_JARGEK010000455.1 GCF_029211165.1 Roseisolibacter sp. H3M3-2 | reverse complement strand
TTGGGGGCCTGGAGCGCCGCCGCCCGCTGCCGGCGCGCCGCGTCGCGCAGGTCGCCGGCGGCGCCCGCCCCCAGCTCCTCGAGCAGCGCGGCCAGCGGGCGCGTCACGGCGCCCGACGTCGCGGCGGCGAAGAACATCGCGACCGCGAGCGCCGCGGCCAGCAGCGCCGCGAGGCGGATCTCCTCGGTGCGCAGCGCGTCGGTCATCGCCTGCTCGCGCTCGGCCCCGCGCGCGGCGGCGGCGGCGCGCAGCTGCGCCAGGTCCTGCCCGATCCGGGTCACGTCCTCCATCGCCAGCGCCAGCACGCGCTCGGCGTCGCCGCTCCGCCCCAGCGCGCGGTAGGCGCGCACCATGGCGAGGCGCGCCTCGGTGGCCGACTGGCGGCTCCCCATCGCCTCGAGCTGCGCCCGCTCGGCGACCGTGAGCCCGTGCACCGCGACGGCGCGGCGGCGCAGGTCGTCGGCCTCCTCCATCGCCTGCTGGTAGCGGCGCAGGTAGGCGGGGTCCCCCGTCTCGGCGTAGCGCGAGCCGGCGACGATCTCGCGCAGCACGGCGGCGCCCACCTGCTGCACGGTGTCCTGGTGCACGCGCAGCTCGGCCATCGCGGCCGTCGCGCGCCCGGTGCTGTTCTGGAGCCCGGCGATCGCCACGCCGCCGGTGGCGGCCAGCAGGATCAGGTTGGCGCCGAAGCCGGCGCGCAGCCACCCGCGGATGGTGCGCGGGCGCAGCCCGTGCCGGCGCGTCAGCTCGTCGTCGCGGAGCGCCGCCGGCGCGGCGGGGGCGGGCGGCGCGGCGACCGGGGCGGGGGTGGGGTGCTCCAGCGTCCACCCCGGGATCTCGACCTCGCTCATCGGGGTCATCGGCGGGCCCCCGGGGCGGCGAGCGCCGCGGCCAGCGTGCCCGCGGCGGCCGAGCACCGAGTGCTGCGGGTCGAAGGCGATCGGGCCGGCGACGCCGGGGAGGGGGGGCGTGGTGCGCCCGAGGGCGGCGATCCAGTCGCGGACCTCGCGGCGGCGGCGCGGGGCGTCGCGGCCCACGGCGGCGGCGGCGCGCCCGACGAGCATCGCCGCCTCGTAGGCCATGGCGGCGCGGACGCCGGGGGCGCCGCCGAAGCGGGCGCCGTAGTCGCGCACGAACGCCTTGGCCTCGGGCGTCGCGGCGCGGTCGGCCACGAAGGCGACCGCGAAGTGCACCCCGTCGAACCCGGTCGAGTCGGCGAGCGGGGCGAGGGCGTCGCCGCCCAGCACCGGGACGCGCAGCCCGGCGCGGCGGAGGGCGCGCAGGAAGGGCCCCGCGTCCTCGGCGCTCCCCGGGAAGAGCACCAGGTCGGGCGCCAGCGTCGCCAGGTAGGCGGCGTACGGCTCCCACTCGGTCACGCCGGCGACGTACGGGTCGCGGGCCACGGCCTCGCCCTCGCGGGCGCGGTAGGCGCGGGCGAACGAGGCGCCCCAGTCCCGGCCGTAGGAGTCGTTCCGGTAGACCACCGCCGCCCGTCGGGCGTGCAGCGAGTCGAAGGCGAAGTCGGCGACCCCGCGCGAGGCGGTCTCGTCGCTGGGAGACATGCGGAAGAGCCACGGGCTCCGCCCCGCCAGCGCCCCGCTGGTGGCGGTGGGGGAGACGGCGACCACCGCCCGCCGCCCCTCGCCGTCCGCATCCTCATAGACGGGGAGGGCGTCGAGCGTGCGCCCGCTCTCGGCGTCGCCGACGATCCCGGCCACGCGCGGGTCGTCCCGCAGCCGCTCGGCGGCCCGCACGGCGCTGGTCAGCCCGCGCGGGGTCCGCAGGGCGACGAAGGCCACGCCGCGGGCGCGCACCGCCGGGTCGGCATTCAGGGCGGCGACGGCGAGGTCGACCCCCTGGTGGATCGCCTCCATCCCGGGGCGCTCGGGGTTGAGCGCGACGCCGATGGCGACGGTGTCGACGCCCGTCCGGGCGGCCGCGGCGCCCGGTCCCGGGCGGCAGGCGGCGGCGAGGAGGGCGAGCGCGGGGAGGAGGGCGGAGCGGAACGGTGCCGGCATGCCGGGAGCGCGGGCGGGGCGGGGCGGGCGCCGGCGGGCTGGTGCGGCGTCCGTGGCGAGCGCGGGAGTGACGACCCACGCGACCCCCGCGAAACCGTCGGGCACGCCGTCCGGCCGCGCACGTGTGGGGGATGTCCGGGCCGCGTGGTGGGGGAATCCCCGACACCGGCGTGGTGGGGTCCCCGCGCGCCGCGTCCGCCGCGCGTCGCCATGTTCCCCGGTCGCGCGGACGACCGGGCGCCGGCGCGCGCGCTGGCGCGCGATTTCCGCCGCGCGGCGCGCGCTCCGGTCGTGCTCCCTCGTGCACGGCTCACGCGCGCCTCGCGCACCGCTCGCTTGATGCGGGCGAAGCACGGGGATTAGGTTGCCCGTGCTCTACACCAACCTCGGCCGCGCTCGCCTTCGCGCCGCGCGCGTCGACAACGGCCGTCTCTCCACGGACCAGGCATGACACGGACCCACCACCCGCGACGGCTGGCAGCGGCGCTGCTAGCGGGTGCGGCGCTGCTCGCGCTGACCGCGTGCGACACCGGGCAGTACCCGAACTCGATCTTCACGAAGCACACCGAGTTCAACGCCGACGTCGGCTCGCTGTTCGGCCGCCTCTTCTTCTGGGGGACGATCGTCTTCGTCCTCGTCGAGGCGCTCCTGCTGTACGTGATCATCAAGTTCCGCCGCAAGCCCGGGCAGGCGGAGCCGAAGCACGTGCACGGCAACACGACGCTCGAGGTGCTGTGGACGGCCATCCCGGCCGTCATCCTCGTGTTCATCGCGGTGCCGACGGTGCGGACGATCTTCCGCACGCAGGCGAAGGCGCGCCCCGACGCGCTGCAGGTCGAGGTGATCGGCCACCAGTGGTGGTGGGAGTTCCGCTACCCCGAGTACAACGTCAGCACGGCCAACGAGCTGTACCTCCCGACGGGGCGCACGGTGAACTTCGCGCTCAAGACGGCGGACGTGCTGCACTCGTTCTGGATCCCGGCGCTGGCCGGGAAGCGCGACCTGATCTCGAACCACACGAACTTCCTGTGGTTCACCCCCGACAGCGCGCTCGGCGCGCAGTCGTGGAACGGGCACTGCGCGGAGTACTGCGGCGCGTCGCACGCGAACATGAAGTTCCGCGTGTACACGGTGACGCCGACGGAGTTCGACAGCTGGGTCGCCGGGCAGAAGGCGCCCGCGGCGTACGGCGCGGTGGCCGCCCCCGGGCAGAGCCCCTCGCCGGCGACGCCGGGCGACTCGGCGGCGGCCGCGGCGACGCGCTCGCAGGCCGGCGCCGCGGGCGC
>NZ_JARGEK010000454.1 GCF_029211165.1 Roseisolibacter sp. H3M3-2 | reverse complement strand
CTTCCTAAGACCGCTTGGCCTCCGACTTCGCTGCGCGTCGTGCGCGCCGACGGGACCGCGCTCGGCGCCGACGCGCGGGCGCTCGGCGACCGCGCCGTCGGGCGCCGCGACCTGCTCCTTCCCGAGGCGGCGGGCGCCGCGCCCGGCGACGGCCGCCGCGTCGAGGGGCGCGCGCTGGCGGCGGCGGGGGCGCCGGCCGCGGGGGTGCGCGTGCGCGTCGGGGCCGCCGACTCGTCGACCGCCCCGGGCGTGCTCTCGCCGCCGACCGACAGCGCGGGGTGGTTCGCCGTCGAGCTGACCGCCGCGGACCTTCCGGCCGCCGGCGCGGGCGCCGCGCTCGTGGCGCGCGCCCTGGGCTTCGCGCCCGTGGCCATCCCCGCCGACTCCGCCGCGGGGGCGCTGGCGATGACGCTGCGCGCGCTCGCCGCGGGCGACGGGGCCGCCGACGTGCGCACGACCGACGGGCGGCGCCTCGATCCGGTGCGCGTCACCGCGCGCGGCGCGACCGCGAGCATGCTCGCCGGCTTCGAGCGCCGCCGGCGCTCGCAGCTCGGGTCGTACGTCACGCGCGAGCAGATCGACCGGCGCCGCGCCATCGGGACCGCCGAGCTGTTCGGGCTGATCCCCGGGGTGTTCGTCAGCCTGCGCGGACACGTGACGATGGCGCGCGGCGGCGTCGGGCCGCTGCTCGGCGATTGCCTGCCCGACTTCTACGTCGACGGCGCGAAGATCTTCGTCGGCGACGCGCCGATCGACGAGGTGCTGCTGCCGCAGGAGGTGCAGGGCATCGAGGTGTACCGCGGCGTCGGCCAGACGCCCCCCGAGTTCTCGAGCGCCAAGGGCGGGTGCGGGGTCGTGCTGCTCTGGACGCGGCGCGGCGGGACGTGAGTCAGGGCGCGCCGGCGGGGCGCCGCAGCGCGCGCCCCGCCAGCACGAACCATACGGCCTGCCCGAGCACCACCGCGCCGTACCCGTGCACGCCCAGCGACAGCCGCCCGGCGAGCAGCACGAGCAGCGTCGTCGCACCGACCGCGATCCCCGTCCACGCCGCGCCGGCGGGGAGCCGCCGCGACCGCAGCGCCGACGCCGACCAGCACAGGATCGCCGCGGAGCCCATCCCGACGAGCACGCGCGCGCTGGCCTGGTTGAGCAGCCCGCTGTAGCGCACCAGCAGCAGCGTCGCCTCGCGCGCCGCGCCGGTCTCCGCCTGCGCCCGCGCGAGCTGCGACGTCGAGAGGAAGCCGCTCGCCATCCCGGCGATCATGCCGGCCAGCAGCCCGACCGCGTGGCAGCACAGCGCCAGCTCGGCGAGCGCGCCGCGCAGCCGCCGCGTCAGCGCCACCCCGCCGAGCAGGAGGAGCGGGACCGCGGCCAGCGCGAGCGCGTGCACCCCCGCGCTCAGCCGCGCCGCCGTCCCCGAGGCGTCGCGCAGGATCGCGTGCCCCGTGGGGTGGAACGCCATCGTCGTCAGCAGCATCGCGGTGCCCGCGAACAGCGCCGCGCCGCCGGCCCGCCCGTCCCACCTGCCGTCCTGCGTGTCGTCGTACGCCTGGCCGTGCATTGACCCTCCGCGGTGGTGGTGCCATGCTCTCCGTCGGCACCATGACGCCCCGCCGGCGGGCGCGACACCTCCCACGCGACGATGCCGAACGGACCCCGCCCGAGTGTTCGGAAACGCGCCGCCCGAGCGCCCGGCCGCGCCCCCGACCGCCGCGTCGTGCGCACCCAGCGCGCGCTCGGCGAGGCGCTGGTCGAGCTGATGCTCGCGCACGCGTGGGCCGACATCTCGGTGCAGCAGGTGCTCGACCGCGCGCGGGTGGGGCGCGCGACCTTCTACGCGCACTTCCGCGGCAAGGACGACCTGCTGCTCAGCGACGCCGAGCGGTTCTGGGGGATGATGGAGGCGCACTTCCTCCGCGTCGCGCCGGGGACGACGCGCGTGGCGCCGGTCGCCGAGCTGTTCGCGCACGTCGCCGACTTCGCGCGCTTCACCGACGCGCTGGCGCGCGCCGGGCTGCAGGGGACGGTGTACGACCTGCTCGCGGGGCACATCGCGCGGCTCATCGAGCGCCGCCTCGCCGAGCTGCGCCCCGACGCCGAGCGGGCGTCGCTGCCGCGGGCCGGGATGGCGCGCGTGTTCGCGGCCGCGCTGCTGGAGATGCTGCGCTGGTGGACCGAGCGCCCCGACCGCCCGTCGCCGCGCGAGATGGACCACCGGTTCCACGAGCTGGTGTGGGGCGGGGTGGCGCGCGTCGCCCCCTGACGGAGCCACGACGTCCCGCCGCGCTTGACTCGGCGCGCGCGCCGAGCGTACGCTCGGCGGCGGGGCACGCGTCGGATCGGCACGCGTCGCGTCGCCCCGGAGCGGAGTGCGACGGGCGGCGACGCCATCGTCGCGCATGTCCGACCGCCGTCCGCACCCTCCACGTGCCGCCCGCGCATGCCCATGGCGACCGCAGTCAAGCGCTGGACGCTCGAGGAGGTGCACTCCCTCCCCGACGACGGCAACAAGTACGAGCTCGTGCACGGGGAGCTGTGGGTGACGCCCGCACCCACCAACCAGCACGAGACGATCGCGGCGCGGCTCGGACACGCACTCGTGCCGTACGTCGAGGCGGAGGGGCTGGGGCTCGTCTACCGCCCGCGCGCCGTCTTCCGTATCGGCCAGGTGGTCGAGGTCGAGCCCGACCTCATGGTCCGGCAGCCGCACCCCGATCCGCGCGCTGCGTGGGAGACCGCGCCGCGCCCGAGCCTCGTCGTCGAGGTGCTGTCACCGAGCACGCGACGGCGCGACCTGGAGCGCAAGCGCGCGCTCTACGTCGACGAGGCCGGGATCCCGACGTACTGGGTCGTCGACGGCGAGACGCGGTCCATCATCGTCTTCACCCCCGGCGCGACCCGCGAGACCGCCGACCGCCTCGTGTGGCAGCCCGACGGCGCGCGGGAGCCGCTGACGCTCGACGTGCCGGCGCTGTTCGACTGACGGGCGGGGTGGCGCGCGTCGCCCCGTGAGCGCATGGTCCCGCGCATGGTCCCGCCCACGCGCCGCCTCCTCCTCGCCGCCCTCCTCGCCGCCGCCCCGCTGGGGGCGCAGGCGCCCGACTGGGGCGCCCGCTTCCGCGCCCTCGCCGCCCGCCCCGCCGCGGCGGACGCCGAGCGGCTGAAGCAGGTGCTGGCGCTCGACTGGGAGTACCGCAACGTCGAGCACCCCGAGTTCGCCACCGGCACCGGGTGGCCCGGCCAGAACGCGCGCTGGACCGACCGCTCGCCGGCCGCCCTGCGCCGCCGCGCCGCCGTGCTGCGCGATCGCGCCGCCGCCGTGCGCGCGG
>NZ_JARGEK010000453.1 GCF_029211165.1 Roseisolibacter sp. H3M3-2 | reverse complement strand
TCACAGAACGACATGGCTACGATCCGACTTGCGCTCAGCGGCCGGCGCGCCCCGCCATCGCCGCCCGGCGCACGGCGCCCGAGCGGGTGGCGCAGGCGGCGGTGCGGCGCACGCGCAGCGCGCCGACGATCGCGCCGTCGGGGAGCACGGCGACCACGGCCTTCCCGAGCGGGGTCAGGCGGTACCAGCCGTCGCCGAGCGCCTCCAGCATGCCGCCCTCGCGGGCACGGCGGAGCACGTCGGCGGCGTTGCGGAGCGGCGCGGCGAGCCCGTCGCGCGCGGACGGGAAGAGCGCCTTCACGTCCGACGCCGTGACGGCGTCGTGCCCGCGCTCGTGCAGCCACCACACGATGCACAGCGCGGCGTACGGCGGCTTCAGCTCGACCCCCTTGTCGCGCAGCACCTCGAGCACGTCGCGGCGGTCGGCGGCGGAGTAGCGCGGGTGATGGCCGCGCGAGTTGCCGCGCGGCTCGTCGGCGGCGTCAACGCGCATGGATGGCGACGCCGAGGGCGAGCAGGAGCGGGGTGGCCAGGAAGAGCGCGATCGCGACGGCGGGCTCGCGGCGGACGGCGGGGCGAGGGACGGACGGCTTCATGGCGCGCGGCGGTCGGGGAGACGGGGGCGATCACGGCCGGGCGGTCCCGCCCCGGCCGTGACCCACACACCCACTGGAGCACGCCCCCGGAGGGGCGCCGACCCTCAGCGCAAGACCGCGGCCATTCCGTTTTGATCCCAACGATCCGCGTCGCGGCCGCGGGGAGTCCCCGAGGCGCTCAGTCGGACGCCGCCGCGCGCCGCGCCAGCTTCCGGGCGTACAGCGCGCCGTCGGCGCGCGTGAGCAGCGCGTCGAGGTCGTCGCCCGGCTCCAGCGTCGCCACGCCGACCGAGAACGCCAGCGCGTACGGGCGCCCGGCGGTGCCGGCGGCGTCGTTGGCGCGCGCGAGCTGCTCGCGCAGCCGGGCCGCCAGCGCCTCCCCCTCGGCGGCGGTCGCGGCGCCGGTGGCGAACACCACGAACTCGTCGCCCCCCAGCCGACCGGCGAAGTCCCCCTCGCGTACCGTCTGCCGCAGCACGTCGGCCACCGCGCGCAGCGCGCGGTCCCCCTCGGCGTGGCCGTGCGCGTCGTTGATCGCCTTGAAGCCGTCCATGTCGAGGTACAGGACGGAGCCCGGGCGTCCGGTGCGCCGCGCGACCTTCAGCTCGTGGTCGGCCATGCGGCGGAAGCCGCGGCGGTTGAGGAGCCCCGTCAGCTCGTCGTGCTCCGACAGCGCGGCGAGGCGCTGCTCCAGCGCGCGCTGCGCCGTCACGTCGCGCCCGATGCTGGCCGTGCCGGCCACCGCGCCGTCGGCGTCGTGCAGGAGCGTGTTGTCCCACGCCACCAGCCGCCGCTCGCCGTCGCGCGTCAGCACCTCGCCCTCGGAGTGCGCCACCACCTCGCCCCCCGCCACCGTCGCGAGGTAGAGGTGGCGCAGCGCCGCGCCCCCCGGGACGAAGCGCGCGAACCAGTCGCCGCCCACCACGTCCTCGCGCGCCCACCCGGTGAGCTGCAGCAGCGCGTCGTTGGCGAAGGTGACGCGCCCCGCCGCGTCGAGCGTCACCGCGACGGCGCGCACGTTCTCCAGCACGCCGCGGAACTGCGCCTCGCTCTCGCGCAGCGCCGCCTCGGCGCGCAGCCGCTCGGTGACGTCGTGCAGCACCGCGTGGACGAACAGGCGCCCGTCCAGCTCCACCGGCGTCGGGTGCAGCTCGACCACGCGCAGGTCGCCCGACGCCAGGCGGTGCGGCACCACGCCGCCCACCCCGCGCGCGGCGTCGGCCAGCAGCGCCCGCAGCGCGCCCTCGGGGAGCACGCTGATCTCGCGCAGCGGCATGCCGCGCAGCCGCCCCAACGAGTGCCCGTAGAAGCGCGCCGCCGCGGCGTTGGCGTCGACGATGCGCCCCTGCTCGGGGTCGACCACCCACTGGATCGCCGTGCTGCGCTCGAACAGCGCGCGGTGGCGCTCCTCGCTCGCGCGCAGCGCGGCCTCGGCGGCGCGCCGCCGCACCACGGTCCCCACCTGCGCCGCCACCGCGGCCACCAGCTCCACCGCCTCGGGGCCGACGCGCCGGCGGTCGCGCGTGTGGAAGGCGAGCACCGCCACCACCTCGCCGTCGGCCAGCACCGGCACCGCGACGCCGCTGGTCAGCCGGGCCTCGCGCGCCAGCGCGAGCCGGGGGAAGGCGTCGCCGAGCGCGCGCAGCTCGTGGACGAGCACGGGCGCGCGCGTCGCCCACGCCTGCCCGGGGAGCTTCTCCCCCTCGCGCGCCCGGCTCCCCTCCCCCGCCCCGGCGAAGCGCGCCAGCGCCGCGTCGTCGGGGTCGTGCCAGGTGGGGCCGCGCGCCAGCCGGCGCTCCCCGGCCGCGTCGGCGGCGACGATCCACATCTCGCCGTACTCCCAGCCGGCGGCGGCGCACATCGGCGCCAGCGACAGCGCGCCGGCGGCGGCGACGTCGGTGGCGCCGGCCATCGCGTGCGTCACCCGCTGCAGCAGCCGCAGCTCCTCCTCGGCCTCCTTCTGCCGCGTCACGTCGCGCGCCAGCAGCGCCACGCCGCCGGCGATCGGCACCACCTGCGCCGACAGCCAGCGCGCGGTCAGCCGCGGGTCGCGCGTGCGGCGCTCGCGCTCCGCCGGGCGCCCCGTCGCCAGCACCTCGCGGAACAGGTCGAGGTCCCCCGCCTCCACCGACAGCGGGAAGAGCTCGGAGACGCGGCCGCCCACCAGGTCGTCGCCCGCGGTGCCGGTCAGCCGCTCGAACCCCGCGGTGACGGCGACGTACTCGAAATCGACCACCGCGCCGGCGGCGTCGCGCACCGGCGCCATCGCGGCGTACGCGATCGCGCCGTGGTCGAGCGCGGCGCGGAAGCGGCGCTCGCTCTCCTGCCACGCCGTCTCGGCGGCGCGCCGCGCGGTGACGTCGCGGGCGACGAACAGCACGCGCTCGGCGTCGAGCGGCGAGACGGTGCCCTCGAACCACACCTCCCCCGCCTCCAGCGTCAGCGAGTACTCCACGCGCGCCGGTCGGCGCTCGTCGAGCGCGCGGCGCACGGCGTCGAGGAAGAGCGCCGCCTCCGCGAGGCCGAAGAACTCGCTGACCCGGCGCCCCAGCAGCTCGTCGCGGCTCCGCACCAGCAGCCCGGGCGCGGTGTCGAGCACCTCCAGGTAGGTGCCGCGGCGGTCGAGCACGAACACGACGTCCTGCATCGCCCGGATGAGCGCCCGCCGCTCGCGCGCGCGCGCCGTCGCCGCGCCGAGCGACGCGCGCAGCGCCTGCTCCGCCGACGCGCGCTCGCGCAGGTCGCGCAG
>NZ_JARGEK010000452.1 GCF_029211165.1 Roseisolibacter sp. H3M3-2 | reverse complement strand
TCGCGCCCGGCGCCCCGCCCGACGACGGGCGCGCGCCCGGGCGCCGCGCGCCGGCGAAGCCGCCGAGCGCGCCGAGCCGGCGCATGTCGTCGTACTGCTTCCGCTTCTCCGCGTCGCCGACCACGCCGTACGCCTCGGAGATCTCCTTGAAGCGCTCCCCCGCCTTCGGGTCGCTCGCGTTCGCGTCGGGGTGGTACTGCTTCGCGAGCCGGCGGTACTGCTTCTTGATCTCGTCCTGCGTGGCCGTGGGGGTCACGCCGAGGATGGCGTAGTAGTCCTTGCCTTGCGCCATGCGGGGGGCGGCGGGAGGGGGGCGTGCGGAGGGGGACGGCCGGCCGGCGGCGGTCAGCCGTTGTACTGACGCACGACCACGCGCGCGGGGCGCAGCAGCTGGCCCGCGAACACGTAGCCGCGCTGGTACACGCGGGCGACCACGTGGTCGTCGTCGCGGCTCGCCGCGGGCTCGGTCGACACCGCCTCGTGCAGCGACGGGTCGAACGGCTGCCCCACCGGGTCGACGACCTCGAGCCCCGCGCCGCCGAGCGTCTTGAACAGCTTCTTCTCGACCATCGCCACCCCCTCGACCACGGTGGTCGCGTCGGTGGTCGCCGGGTCGACGTGCGCGAACCGCGCGAGGTCGTCGAGCGCGTCGATGAGGTGCTTCACCAGCTCGGCCTGCGCGCGCCCCCCGGCCTCGGCGCGCTCCTTCTGCGTCCGGCGGCGGTGGTTGTCGTACTCGGCCGCCAGCCGGAGGTAGCGGTCTCGCTGCTCCTCGAGCTGGCGGGCGAGGTCGTCGCCCCCCTCGGCCCCGGCGGTCGGGGCGGCCGTCGCCCCGTCCTGGGGCGTCGCGGTGAGGTCGTCGGTCGTCGGCTGGTCGGGAGCGGTCATGATCGGGAGTGCGGCGAGAACGGAGGAGCGGACGTCGCGCCGCAGGGGGTGCAACGGACATGCCCCCTACGGCTGCCGATCCGGCAGGATTCGGCGCCCGGAACGTACGTCAGACGGCGGCGGTGCGCGCCAGCGTACGCCGGAGCAATTCGAGGGCGAACTGGCTGGCGCGGAAGCGGATCTCGCCCCGGTCGCCGATGAACACGCTGCGGTGCGTGCGGACCTCGCCGTCGACGTCGACCGCGATCCATACGGTGCCGACCGGCTTCTCCTCGGTCCCGCCGCCGGGGCCGGCGACGCCGGTGATGGCGATGCCGACGCGGGCGCCGGTGCGGGCGCGGGCGCCGGCCGCCATGGCGCGCGCCACCGGCTCGCTCACCGCCCCGTGCTCCGCGAGCATCTCGACCGGCACGTCGAGCAGCCCGCGCTTCACCTCGTTGGCGTACGCGATCACCCCGCCGAGGAACACGTCGCTCGACCCGGGAACGGCCGTCAGCCGCGCGCCGAGCAGCCCGCCGGTGCAGCTCTCGGCCACCGAGAGCGTGAGCCCGGCGGCGCGGCACCGGCCGAGCATCACCTCGGGCAGCTCCTCCGCGTCCTCGCCGTACGCCCAGGTGCCCACCAGCTCGCGCAGCCGCGCGACCGCGCCCGCGAGCGCGGCGTCGGCGTCGGCGGCCGGCAGCCCGCGCGCGGTGAGGCGCAGGTCGACCCCCTCCTGCCCCGGCAGGTACGCGAGCGACAGCCCGTCGACGCCGCGCGCCAGCGCGCCCAGGCGGTCGGCGATCATGCTCTCGGCGATCGACGTCGTGCGCAGCGTGCGCGAGCGCACCACGGGCGGCTCCGCGCGCCCCGCGCCCGACTCGCGCGCCGCGCGCTCGCGCAGCGTCGGCAGCAGCGTGTCGGCGAGCATCCCGCGCATCTCGCGCGGCACGCCGGGGAGCATCGCCACCCAGCGCCCGCGCTCGTCCTCCAGCCACACGCCGGGCGCGGAGCCGTGGCGGTTCACGAGCTTGCGCGCGCCCTCCGGCATCAGCGCCTGCTGGCGATTCGAGACGGGGAGCGGCCCGTTGAAGCGCGTGCGCCACCGCTCCTCGAGCCACGCGAGGTGCTCGGCGTCCATCACCATCGCGCGCCCGAACAGCGCGGCGATGGCGGGCTTGGTCATGTCGTCGGCGGTGGGCCCGAGCCCGCCCGTCGTGATCACGGCGCCGGTGCGGTCGAGCGCCTCGCGCACCGCGGCCGCGATCACCTCCGCGCCGTCGCCGACCGACGTGCGCCGCACGATCTCGACGCCCACCGCGGCCAGCTCGCGCGCGAGGTGGGCGCCGTTGGTGTCGATGGTGAAGCCGAGCAGCAGCTCGTCGCCGATCGTCAGGATCTCGATGCGCATGGGGGAAAGCTAACCCGGCCGGCCGGCGGGGTGCCGCCGGTCCAGCTCCCCCTTGGGCGTGCGCACCCACGCGTCCGCCGCCACCGCGACCACGCGCAGCGGGCGACCGGCCAGCCCGCCGAGCAGCGGCGCCACGTCGGCGGCGCCGGGCGGCGCGCCCTCGGCCGTCACGGCCAGCAGCAGCGCGACGCCGTCGGGGGACGACAGCAGCGCCTCGCGCACCGCGGGGAACGCCGCCTTCACCGCCTCCTCGACGGCCGCCGCGGCGACGTGGCGTCCGTTGGCCAGCTTGAACGCGTCGCCGAGCCGTCCCTCGTACGTCCAGCTCCCGTCGGCCTCGAGAACCGCCAGGTCGCCCGTGCGCACCCACCGGTCGGGAGGGAGCACGCGCAGCGCGCCGTCGGCCCACTCGCCCACGCAGGCGTTGGGGCCGCGGAAGGCGAGCACGCCGTCGTCGTCGCGGCGCACCGCGCAGCCGAGCGGGCGGCCGAGGTGCCCCGCGCGCCACTCCGCGGGCTCGCCGAGGCAGATCCCGGGCGCCGCCTCCGTCTGCCCGTAGCCGACGCGCAGCCGCGTGTCCGACAGCGCGCGCGCGATCGCCGCGTCCGCGAGCGCGCCGCCGACGATCCCGCCGCGCAGCGCGCGCAGCAGCGCGCGGTCGTCGGCGCGCTCCGCCAGCCGCCGCACCGTGTGCGGCACCGCGTCGAGGTGCGTGCCGCCGTGCGCCGCGGCCGCGGCGAGCATCGCGTCCGGGTCGCGCCCATGCGACGCCTCGCGCACGAGCGTCGCGCCGCGGTCGAGCGCCGCGAGCAGCTGCAGCACGAGGCCGAACACGTGGTGCCACGGCAGCACCGACAGCACCGTCGCGCCGTCGAGCGCGAGCAGCGGGACGTGCGAGTCGAGCACCGCGCGCACGTTGGCGTCGGACAGCGCGATCCAGCGCGGCGCGCCCGCGGTGCCGCTGGTGCGCACGAGGAAGCGCGCCTCGGGGGGCGCGGCGCCGCGCGCGGCGCGCCACCGCTCGCCGTCGGGCGCGACGACGAGGGTCGCGTCGAACGCGTCGGCCGCGGCGTCGGCGTCG
>NZ_JARGEK010000451.1 GCF_029211165.1 Roseisolibacter sp. H3M3-2 | reverse complement strand
CTGCGCTGGCTCGCCGCCGCCGCGGCCGCGCGCGCGTCGCTCCCGGTGCTCGCGCTCCTCGGCGCGCCCGCGGGGCCGGCGCTGCACCAGCTAGTCGCGCGCCCGCGCCGCTTCGCCTGCGTCGACGTCGTGCTCGGCCGCGAGACGCCGGCCCGCGCGCTCGCCGGCGGGCTGGAGGAGGCGCTGCGCCACGCCGGCGACGGCGGGGTCCTCCCGGCGCTGGAGTCGCGCTGGCCGCTCGACCCGCTGCTCGCCGCGCTCGCGCGCGCGGCGTACGCCGCGGCCGACGGCGGCGCCTGGCCGACCACCGAGGCGCTGCTGCGCGCGGCCGGGATCGGGCGCGGCACCTTCGTGCGCCACGCCGCCGCCGCGGGCTTCCGGCCGCCGCTCCGTTTCGTGCAGCTGCTGCGCGTGCTCGGCGCGGCCTCGGCGATCCGCGGCGGGGCCACCGCCGTCGCCGCGGCGGCGCGCTTCGGCTACGGCTCCCCCGACACGCTGCGGCAGCACTTCGCGGCGGTCGCCGGCCTCACCCCGCGCGACGCCCGCCACCTCGACGCGGCCGCCCTCGTGGCGCGCGCGCGCGACCATGCGGCGGTGCATGGAGTGCCGCGTCGTCGGCCCCCCTGATCGCGCCTGGGCGGACCGAGACGTCGCATCTGGGAATCGGATGAGACGGATCAGCACGGATCCGTCTCATCCGATTTCCTTCTTAGTGGTCAAGGGCTGCCGGTCACATCACGGGCGACGCTCGCCCTCCGTCCGGAGCGTCAGCACGGAGTCGGCGCCGCGCCCCGAGTAGCGCGCCGTGGTGCGGCCGACCAGGCGATCGCCCTCCATGCGCAGGACGTTGTGCGTGCTGACCTGCCGCCCGGCGCGGCGCACGCTGGCGTACGGCCCCGCCTCGAGCACCATGCTGTCCCCGGCGACCGACACGACGCGCACGGGGACCGGCGGCCGGTCGCCGAAGGTGAACGACCACCCGGTGGAGTCGGCGGTCGCGGTCAGCGTGTAGTGCGTCACGGCGGTGTCGGCCCCGGCGTCGGGGATCGCGCGCATCTCCCACCGCCCCGCCAGGCGGGCCAGCGCGAGGGGCGCGGCGGGGGGCGACGCCATCGCGCCGGCCGCGGAGTCGGGGGTGGTGCCGACGGCGGCCGCCGAGTCGGCGACGCGCCGGTCCTGCGGGGCACAGCCGGCCAGCGCCGCCAGCGCCAGCAGGCACGGGAAGCACGGTCGCATGGGCTCCTCCGGGTGTGGGACGTTCGACGTGATGGGACGGGGGTCCTACTGCGGCGCGCGCTTGGGGGCGCGCGCCGACGGCGCGGCGGCCGAGGGGATCGGGATCATCACGTGGGCATACGGCGTCCCCTTCCACATCACCCACGGCCCGCCGTTCTTCGGGTCCGACGGCAGCGCCTCGATCGCCGCGCGGTCGGGGCTCACCAGCATCACGTGCGGCCCCGACACCACCCAGTCGTTGTCGGCGGTGCGCGCGGTGGCGAACGGGTCGGAGTTGCTGACCCCCGCGTCGCCCTGGAGCATGTAGGCGAACCCCAGCCGGGTGACGGTGGGCGCCGCGCGCGCGGCCCACGCCTTCACCACCTGCTGCCACTCCGCGTCGAGGCACATCGGGTCGCGCCCCGCGGCGGCGGCGAACACCGCGGGGGTGGTCGGGTGGCACACCCACCCGTTGGTGCCGGGGCGGAGCTCGCGCATGCTCGCCCCCTCGGCCATCGGCCAGTCGACCACGGCGGCCTGCGCGGCGACCGAGGCCGGCGCGGCGGCGAGGGCGTCCTGGATCTTCTGCGGGGCGGTCCGCAGCGGCGCGCCGCGGTCGGCGACCGGGCGTGCGGCGGGGGCGGGCGTCGGGTGCTGCGCGTCGAGCGCGCGCGGGAGCGCCAGGGCGACCGACAGCCCCGCCAGGTACGGCCAGGCACGTCGCGTCATGCGCACCTCCGGGAACGGGGAGGCACGGCGGCGGCGTCGCGGGCAGCCGGCGCGGCCGCCGGCGGGGATCGTGCGTGCCCCAATACTGCGCGCGCCGGCCGCCGAGGCAACGTCGACCGTACGGACGGCGGGGCCGGCCGCGGGCGCGGCGGCGCGGTACGCGCGATGCGCGCGATGCGCGCGGGCGGTGCGCCGCATAACTTCGCGCCCGTCCGCTCCGCTCCCCGCCACCCCGGAGGTCCGAGATGCCGTCTGGTCGCCTCGCCGCGCTCGCGCTCACCACCCTCGCCGCCGCGTGCGCCGCGGCCTCGACCTCGCAGGGCGGCGCCACCGACGCCGGCGCGGGCGCCGCCGCCGACGCCGGGCAGTCGGCGATGACCTTCTTCGTCACCAGCGCGGGGCCGGGGAACGGCGCCAACCTCGGCGGGCTGGCGGGCGCCGACGCGCACTGCCAGACCCTCGCGCGCGCCGCCGGCGCCGGGAACCGCACCTGGCGCGCGTACCTGAGCGCGAGCGCCGCCGACGGGCAGCCGGCCGTCAACGCGCGCGACCGCATCGGCGCCGGGCCGTGGCACAACGCGCGCGGCGTGCGCGTGGCCGCGAACGTGGCCGACCTGCACGGCGAGTCGAACGGGCTCGGGAAGCAGGGGACGCTCACGGAGCGCGGCGACACGGTGACGGGGCGCGGCGACACGCCGAACCGACACGACATCCTCACCGGCTCGAACCCCGACGGCACGGCGTTCCCCGCCGACACCGCCGACCACACCTGCCGCAACTGGACGAGCGGCGCCGACGGCGCCGGCAGCGCGCAGGTCGGCCACCACGACAAGCAGGGCGGCGGGCAGCGCCCCAACTCGTGGAACTCGGCGCACGGCTCGCGCGGGTGCAGCCAGGCCAATCTGCGCGGGACCGGCGGGGACGGGCTGTTCTACTGCTTCGCGATGAGGTGAAGGGCCGGGAACGGCGAGGTCGGGAACGGCGAAGTCGAGAACTGCGAACGCGGGAGGGGCGAACTCGGGAACGGCGAGCTCGCCCCTCCGCGTTCGCGGTACCCGTGTTCGCGCTACCCGACTTCGCAGTCCCCGACTTCGCGGTACCCGAGATCGCAGTCCCCGACCTCGCCCCATCCGCCCCCGGTGATCCCCCGGTGACCGCGAGGTGAGCGGCCGGGAGCAGAGTGTCGGCGCGTCCACGAGACGCGTTGCCACCTCCTCCCCCCGACTCCCATGCCTCGCTCCCCGAGGATCCCGACCTGCCCACCGCCGCGACGCCCGCGTGGCGCGGCCGTGGCGCGGTGCGCGCTCATCGTTCTCTCCGCCGCCGCCTGCGCCGACGAGGCGCCGGACCGCCCGATCACCGGCCCGCGCGCCGCCGCGTCGGCGGCGGTCGCCGCGTCGCCCGTCGCGGAGACC
>NZ_JARGEK010000450.1 GCF_029211165.1 Roseisolibacter sp. H3M3-2 | reverse complement strand
TTCCTAAGACCGCTTGGCCTCCGACTTGCGGAGGCGCCGGCCGCGCGGCCGCTGCGCGCGACGCCGGGCGCCGACCCCGCGGCGGCGCGCGCCGACATCGAGATCCTGATCGCGAAGCCCGACCGCAACCCGGTGTCGGGGCGCTTCACCCTCGCGCTGCGCACGCCGCACCCCGTCGACGTGCCGGCCGCCCTCCCCGACATCGACCTGGGGAAGGACCCGCAGACGTTCGCCAAGCTGGTGATCGACCAGGCGCTCCAGCACGACCGCTCGAGGTTCGCCGAGGGGGCGATGCGCTCGATGGGGTGGAACGTGGCGCGGAAGCTCCCCGACGCGTTCTGGGACGCGTTCACGGCGGTCGCGACGCACGTGCGCGACGTCGAGGGGCGCGTGCCGACGGTGCTGCTGCTGGCGGCGGAGAACCTCGTGCCGTGGGAGCTGGCGACGCTCCCCGAGCCGCTCGACCCGGCGCTCCCGAACCACCTCGCCGCGCAGACGAACATGGGGCGGTGGATCCTCGACGACGGGGCGGTGCCGACGCCGCCGGCGACGACGGTGCCGGTGAAGCGCATGGCCGCGCTGGCGGGGCACTACCCCGCCGCGTCGGGGCTGGCGCCGCTGCCGCACGCGGTGGAGGAGGCGCGCGAGATCGGGAAGCGCTTCGGCGCCGTCGTGCGGCTCGCCTCGGAGGAGGCGGTGTCGCAGCTGCTGGAGGCGGCGCTGGAGGAGAACCTGGAGAAGGGGGGCGCGGAGGTCGTGCACTTCGCCGGGCACGGCGAGGTCGACCCGAAGAGCGTCGGGGCGGGCGGGCTGTTCCTCGACACGGGGCACGCGCTGCACCCGATGCTGTTCGCGGCGACGCCGCTCGGCGCGCGCCACCAGCCGTTCCTGTTCCTGAACGCGTGCATGGTCGGCACCGGCGGCGAGATGCTCGGCGACGCCGCGGGGTTCCCCGGCCAGTGCCTGGGCGGCGGCTTCCGCGGGCTCGTGGCGCCGCTGTGGGCGGTGCGCGACACGGTGGCGCGCCAGGTCGCGCTCGACTTCTACGCCGCCGCGTTCGGCGACGGCGGCGCGGCGCCGCGCCCGCTCGGCGAGGTGCTGCGCGAGATCCGCGGGCGCTACGCCGCGTCGGTGGCCGCCAAGGCGCCGGTGCCGACGTACCTCGCCTACGTGCTGTACGGCCACCCGGCCCTCACCCTCACGCGCTGACCGCCAGCGCCAGGAGTCCCGTCATGCCCGTCGAGCTCACCGGCAGCAGCGCGCCCGTCGTCCTGGGCGCCGGCTACACGCTCCGCGCCCCCGGCCTGCGCGGCCGCGCCGACATGGCGCTCCCCGCCGCCCCCGGGCTGCGCGGCGCGGGGCTGCCGACCGACCAGCTGGAGGCGGCGCTGGGCGCGCACAACGTGCGCATCGCCCGCACGATCGACCTCCAGATCACCGACCGCGCCGCCGAGGCGACGACGGTGCGCGCGGCGTCGGGGGCGCCGGCGGTGGAGCTGGAGACCCCCGACTTCGGCGAGGAGACGGGGCAGGTCGTGCTCGCGGCCGACGAGAGCGGCGTGCTGCGCTGGCACTTCCCGACGCCGGTCGGCGGCGACGCCGGCGCGACGCGCGGCGCCGACGGGCGGCGCATGCGCTACCGCATCGACGCCTCGCCGGCGGACCGCGCCGCCGACGCGCAGCCCGGCACGCGCTCGCTGCTCGGCGCGGTGGGGCGCAAGGTGCTCAAGCTGCTCGTGTACCCGGTGACCGACCCGATCGTCGGCGCGATCTCGGAGTTCTTCGCCGAGCGGTGGGAGGGGAAGAACCGGCCGTACCGCGTGCGCGACTTCGCGCCGGGCGACTACGCGGCGCCGGGCGGGCGCACGATCGACGCCGGCGACGCGGCGCGGCTGGCGGGCGGGCCGGCGCTGCTGTTCGTGCACGGGACGTTCAGCACCGCGCACGGCGGCTTCGGCGACGTGCCGCCGGCGCTGATGCAGGAGCTGCACGCGCGCTACGGCGGCCGCGTGCTGGCGTTCGACCACCACACGCTCTCGCACGACCCGCGGCGCAACGTCGAGGAGCTGCTGCAGCGCCTCCCCGGCGGGCTGGAGCTCGACGTGGTGTGCCACAGCCGCGGCGGGCTGGTGTCGCGCGTGCTCGCCGAGCGCCCGAGCCGCTTCGGGCTGCCGACGGACGCGGTGCGCGTGCGGCGCGTCGTGTTCGTGGGCGTGCCGAACGCGGGGACGCAGCTGGCGGACCCGGAGCACATGGTGCACTTCCTCGACCGCATGACGACGGCGCTCAACCTCTTCCCGGGCACCGGCGTGACCGACGTGCTGGAGGGGATCCTGACGGCGGTGAAGGTCATCGGCCACGGCGCGCTCAAGGCGCTCGACGGGCTGGCGGCGATGAACCCGAACGGCGAGTTCCTGAAGACGCTGAACGCGGGCGCGCCGGAGCCCGGGGTCGAGTACTACGCGGTGGCGGCCGACTACCAGCCCGACGACGAGGGGCTGAAGGCGCTGCTGCTGAACGGCATCGCCGACCGCGCGTTCGCCGACGCGGCCAACGACCTCGTGGTGCCGCAGCTCGGCGTGTACGAGCCGACGACGGGCGGCAACGCGGTGGGCGGCTTCTTCCCGATCGCCGAGGAGCGGCGGCTGCTGCTGTCGCGCGGGGCGCGGGTGGTGCACACGCGCATGTTCGCGCACCCGGAGACGTCGGCGAAGCTGAGCAGCTGGCTGAGCTGAACTGCAATAGACAGGATTGACAGGAAACCGGGGGAAGGACTGGAGCCTGAAGTCCTTCCCCCGGTTTCCTGTCAATCCTGTCTAATTGCTCTGCCCATGAGCCGCGATCCGCAACCGCAGCTCGTCCCACCGGTCGCACACGTACCCGTGCACCGGCAGCCCGTCGAACGCGTCGATGCCGCTGCGCGCGAAGCGCCGCACGAGGCGCGACACCAGCCGGATCCCCGGGCGCGCCGCGTCGCGGTCGCCGCGCGTGAAGCTGCCGGCGAGCAGGAGGTAGCCGAAGCGCGCGGCGCCGTCGGAGGCGAGGGCGAGGCGCGTCGCGCGCGACTCGTCGAGGAACGCGGTGTCGAGGGTGCGGTAGTAGGGGAGCGCGCTCCCGGTGTACTCGCCGTCGGCCAGCGCGGCCGCCCACAGCGACTCGAGCACGTAGCCGCGGCGGGCGGCGGCGCGCGTCACGCCCACCGGGTCGCCGAGCGAGCACCACGACAGGGCGACGCGCGGGCGGCTGCCGCGCGCGTGGACGGCGAGCGCGCGCTTCGGGTGGCGCGCGCCGTCGGGGCCCGCGCCGGCCACCAGCGCGTTGGGGGCGTCGGGGGGCTCGGGGACGTACGGCGGGTTGCACGCGACGACGTCGGGCGCGCGGCGGCGCAGCCACGACGCG
>NZ_JARGEK010000045.1 GCF_029211165.1 Roseisolibacter sp. H3M3-2 | reverse complement strand
CACGGCGCTGCAGAACGCCGCCTCGATCTCGGGGCTGCTGCTCACGACCGAGGCGCTGATCGTCGAGAAGAAGGACGACAAGCCGGCCGCGCCCGCCGCGGGCGGCGGCATGGGCGGGATGTACTGAGCCCAGCGCTCGGACGACGGAACGGGGGCGCTCCTTGCGGAGCGCCCCCGTTTCGCGTGCGGCCGACGCTCAGAGGCCGAGCGACAGCTGGCCCCCGAGCCCCCCGACGTCGCCGAACGGGCCGACGATCCCGTGCTGCGGCGCCACGTGCAGCGCCCCGCGGAAGCGCGAGCGCCTGAGCACGCGCTGCATCGACTCGTGCGCGACCGCGGGGACGTTGTTCGTCTCGCTCAGGTGCGCGAGCACGACGTGCCGCAGCTCGCGGTGCAGGCACCCGGTCGCCAGCTCGCCGGCGGCGCGGTTGCTGAGGTGCCCGTGCGACCCGGCGACGCGGCGCTTCAGGTGCCACGGGTACGGCCCCGACTCCAGCAGCCCCTCGTCGTGGTTCGACTCGAGCACCAGCACGTCCACCCGCTCGACGGCCCGGCGCACCTCGTCGGTCGCCCGCCCGAGGTCCGTGACCACCGCGGCCCGCGTCCCCGAGTACAGCGACGTCGCCACGAATCCCACCGGCTCCTGCGCGTCGTGCGAGGTGCGGAAGGCCTCGATGCCGAGCGCGCCGACGGTGAAGCGGTCGCCGGGCGCGACGGCGTGCGTCGTCGCGGGGCCCAGCAGGTCGGCGGCGCCGCGCAGGGTGCCGGCGGTCGCGTACACCGGCCAGCGCCACCGCTTGACCGCGGTCGCGACCCCCGACACGTGGTCCGAGTGCTCGTGCGTCAGCAGCAGCGCGTCGATGGACTGCGGCAGGATGCCGACCTGCCCGAGCAGCTCGGCGAGCCGCCGCGCCGAGAAGCCGGCGTCGACCAGCACGCGGGTGTCGCCGCTCTCCACGAGCACGGCGTTCCCCTTGCTGCCGCTGCCGAGCATCCAGAGCCGCACGGGACGGCCCTCAGCCGCGCGCCAGCTCGACGCGCAGCCCGGCCCCGCGCGCGTGGGCGGCGCGCAGCGCCTGCGCCCCCCGCTCGCCGAGCGTGACCTGCCGGCGCGCCATCGCGCGCGCGGCCACCTGCACGAACTTCTCGACGTCGTACGACTCGTACGGCACCGCGCCCCCCCACGCGAACGGCGCGACGGCCTTGGGCGGCATCCGGTCGTAGACGTTCGCGCCGGCGCCGAGCACGCTCCCGGTCGTCAGGCGGAGCCCGATCCCCGTCTTGGCGTGGTCGCCGAACAGGGTGCCGAGGAACTGCAGCCCCGTGTCCACCACCCCGGCCGGCGTCCACAGCGCGACGGTGCCGTAGGTGTTCTTCAGGTTGCTCGTCGTGGTGCCGGCGCCGAGGTTGACCCAGCGCCCGAGCATCGAGTGGCCGACGAAGCCGTCGTGCGCCTTGTTGGCGTGGCCGACGAGGATCGACGTGCTGATCTCGCCGTGCACGCGGCACTGCTCGCCGATGGAGCACGCCGCGACCTTGTCGGCCGTCACGATCGAGTCCTCGCCGACGTAGCACGGGCCGACCACGCGCGTGAAGGCGAGCACGTGCGCGCCGCGGCGCACCATGATCGGGCCGGCGCTCACGTCGAACACCACGAACGGCTCGACCGTGGCGCCGGCCTCGACGAACACCGGGTGCGTGCCGAGCACCGTCGCGCCGTGGCGCGTGACCTCGATGGTGTGGCCGAGGCGCGGGAGGTCGTCGGCGAGCATCGCGGTGAGGCGGCCGACGTAGTCCCACACCGCGTCGAGCCACCACCCGCGGATCGGCGTCGCGCGCGCGCCGTCGGGGAGCAGCGCCTCGAGCGCGAGCGCGCCGCCGGCCAGCCGCTCGACCGGGAGGGGGTCGCGCAGGCGCACCGCGGCCAGCCGCCCCTCGCACGCCCAGGCGTCGGCGTCCGGGTCGATCCCGTCGAGCGCCGGGGCGCAGCGCGTGTTCACCAGCAGCGTCCCGGCCGGCAGCTCGGCGGGGGACGCGGGCGGCGCCTCCAGCTCCTCGAACGTCGCGAGGTGCGGGGCGCCCACGAAGCCCTGCGCGGGGATGCCGAGCGCCATCGTCCAGCGCTCGCGGACCAGCAGCGCGCCCGCGCGCAGCTCGCCCGCGGGGCGGGTCAGGGCGAACGGCTCGAACGCGCGCGCGGTCGCGTCGTCGTAGAGGTGCAGGGAGGCCACGGGAGGGGGGCGGTCAGCCGCCTGCCGCGAGGTCGCGCGGCAGGGTGTCGAGGAGCGTCTTGAGGTCGCTCGATCGGTCGACCGTGGTGACCAGGGTGAGCCCGGGGCCGGTGACGACGACGAGTCCCTCTACCCCGTAGAGCACGACCGCGTTCCCGTCGGCGTGCACCACGTTGCGGCGCGCGTCGAGCAGGTGCGTCGCGCCGCTCGCCGCGTTGCCGTCGGCGTCGAGCGCGCGCACGCGCGACAGCGCCCCCCACGTGCCGACGTCGTCCCACCCGAAGTCGCCGGGGAGCACGAGCACGCGGTCGCTGCGCTCCATGACCCCGACGTCCACCGCGACCGGCGTCACGTCGGCGAAGAAGTCGCGGATCGCCGCGTCGTCGGCGCGGTCGCCCGCCGCGCGCAGCGCCGGCGCGACCTCGGGGCAGCGCGCCTCCACCTCGGCGAGGAAGTCGCCCGAGCGCCAGGCGAAGATCCCCGAGTTCCAGAGGAAGCCGTCGGCGCGCATCCGCGCGGCGCGCTCGCGCGACGGCTTCTCGACGAAGCGCGCGACGCGGTGCACCCCCGGCTCGACCGCGTCGCCCGGCTGGATGTAGCCGAACCCCGGGTCGTCGCGCGTCGGCACGATCCCGACCGTCACCAGGCTCCGGTGCGCCGCCGCGGCGCGCGCCGCCGCCTGCAGCGTGGCGCGGAAGCCGTCGGCGTCTCCGATCGCCCAGTCCGCGTGCACGCACAGCATCACCGCGTCGCCGTCGACGCGGCGCGCGACCTCGCGCGTCGAGACCGCGCGCGCCGCCGCCGTCCCCGCGCGCGCCGGCTCGGCGATCACGTTCTCCGCCGGGAGCTCCGGCGCCAGCGCGCGGATCGGCGCCACCAGCGACGCGTTCGTCAGCACGAGCGTGTGCTCGGCGGGCACCAGCGGCGCCAGGCGGGCGAGCGTGTTCGCGAGCAGCGGCTCGCCGTCCACCAGCGGGAGGAGCTGCTTGGGGCGGGCGGGGGTGCTCAGCGGCCAGAAGCGCGAGCCCACCCCCCCCGCCAGGATCACCGCCCAGGTGCTCACGCGGCGCCCGTCCCCTCGGTGTCGGTCACGCCCGCCAGCTCGGCGGTGCGCGCGTAGAGCTTCTTCGGGCTGAACGGCTTGGTCATGAAGTCCGTGGCGCCGAGCGCCATCGCCTGCCGGTACTGCTGCTCCTGGCCGGCGGCGGTGAGGATGATGCAGGGCACGTCGCGGTACCGCTCGTCCGCGCGCAGCTCGGCGAGCACGTCGAGCCCGCTCTTCACCGGCATCATGAGGTCGAGCAGCACGAGGTCGACGTCGCCCGCGCGCTCCAGCAGGTCGAGCGCCTCCTGCCCGTCGTGCGCGAGCGAGACCCGGAAGGGGCCCTGCTCCAGTTTCATCTTGATGATGCGCCCGATGTGCGGCTCGTCGTCGGCGACGAGGACGTGCCGGGTCGCCGGCGCGTCGTGCGGCTCCGCCATGGTCAGACCAGCGCCGCGAGGGCGGCGCGGTGGCGGCGCAGCTCGCGCACCAGCGGGCCGGGCGCGGCGTCGGGCGCGAGGCGCACGACGAGCAGGACGTCGGACGACAGCGCGCTGACGACCGCGAGGCCGCGCCCCAGCTCGAGCACCGCGGTGCCGAGCGGGCCGTCGCCGGTGGCGGCGCCCATCGCGTCCGCGCCCTGCGCGATGCCGGGGGCCACGGCGGCGACGTGCTCCGCGTCCGCGGCCGACAGGCCGGCGGCGTCGATCAGCAGGCCGTCGCGGCCCAGCACGACGGCGCTCGCCACGTCGGGGCGCGCGTGCAGGGTCTCCATCAGGTCGCGCAGCGTGGGCATGGGACGGGCACGGGGAACGGGCGCGTCCCGGCGGGCGCGCGCGGTGCGAACGTAAGAGACCCGGAGAAGACGCGTCAAGCGAAGCGCGGGCACGGCGCGCGACCCCGCGGCGGGCCGGGCGCGTCCGTTGAAACCGCCGTTCCGGGGGGGTATCCTTCGCCACCGCTACGACTTCCCGCCTCCGCGCCGCTCATGCCGTCGTCCGCCCCGCTCCCGTCGCGCCCCGCCGCCGCCCCCGTCCGCAGCCGGGGCGGGGCGCTGGCGGCCGTGGCCGGCGCCGCGCTCCTGGCCGCCGCGTGCGGCGGGGAGGACCCGTTCGCGATCCGCGCCACGCTCGAGACGTCGCTCGACACGGTGGTCGTGTACCCGCTGCGCGGCGGCCAGTCGCTCTTCCCGACCGCGCTCGACCTGTTCGGCCGCTCGGCGGTCCGCCCGGCGCTGCGGGGCGGGGTGGCGCCCAACTTCGACATCGCGTTCGACACCGACGCGCAGGGGCGCGTGCTGCTCTACCCGGCGCGCCTAGTCGCGTCGCCGCCGGGCGGCTCGCCGCGCACGGGGTTCCAGGTGACCGGCACCGCCTTCGACGCGCTCGACATCGCGCCGAACTCGGGGTACCGCTTCGACTCGCTGCAGGTCGTCACCGCCGGGCAGACCGTCATCGTCGAGGCGCAGGGCGTGTCGACGTCGGGGCTCTACTGCGCCGGCACGTCGTCGATGCACGCCAAGCTGGTGGTCGACAGCGTGGCGCGCGGCACCGGCGCGGTGCACCTGCGCGTGCGGAACAACCCGAACTGCGGCTTCCGCGGGCTGACCGCGGGGGTCCCCAAGGACTGAACCCCCGGCGCCCATGCACGACCTGAAGCTCGTCCGCGAGCAGCCCGACGCGCTGCGCGAGGCGATGCGCCGCCGCGGCGCGCTCGACGCCCTCGCCCCGCAGCTCGACCGCCTCGCGTCGCTGGAGCAGGAGCGTCGCGCGCTCATCCAGCAGGTCGAGGAGCAGAAGGCCGCCCGCAACGCCGGCAGCGCCGAGGTCGCGCGCCGCAAGAAGGGCGGCGAGAACGCCGACGACCTGATCGCGCAGGGGCGCGCGCTCGGCGAGTCGATCGCGGCGCTCGAGGCGCGCGCCACCGCGGCCGACGACGCGCTGCGCGCCATCCTGATCGAGCTGCCGAACGTCACGCTCCCCGACGTCCCCGAGGGCGGCGAGGACGCCAACGTCGTCGTGCGCGAGTGGGGGACGCCGCGCCGCGCCGACGGGGTGCAGCCGCACTGGGACGTCGGCGCGCGCCTCGGCCTGTTCGACCTCGAGCGCGGCGTGAAGGTCAGCGGCTCGGGCTTCGTCGTCTACCGCGGACAGGGCGCGCGCCTCGTGCGCGCGCTGCTCAACTGGTGCCTCGACGTGCACGCCGCGGAGCACGGCTACGAGGAGGTCTGGCCCCCCGCCGTCGTCACGCGGGCCACGATGACCGGCACCGGGCAGCTCCCGAAGTTCGAGGACGACGCCTACGCCATCAGGGACGACGACCTGTTCCTCATTCCGACCGCCGAGGTGCCGGTGACGAACCTGTACCGCGACGAGGTGCTCGACGCGGCGCAGCTGCCGATGGCGTTCGCCGCGTACACGCCGTGCTTCCGGCGCGAGGCCGGGTCGGCGGGGAAGGACACGCGCGGGATCCAGCGCGTCCACCAGTTCGACAAGGTCGAGCTGGTGCGCTACAGCACCCCGGAGGACTCGGCGGCGCAGCTGGAGCTACTGACCGGGCACGCCGAGACGCTGCTGCAGCGCCTCGGACTCCCGTACCGCGTGAAGCTGCTCGCCGCCGGCGACACCGGCTTCTCGAGCGCCAAGACGTACGACCTCGAGGTCTACGCGCCCGGCGTCGACAAGTGGCTGGAGGTGTCGAGCTGCAGCGTGTTCACGGACTTCCAGGCGCGGCGGGCGAACATCCGCTACCGCCCGGCGCCCAAGGACAAGCCGCGCTTCGTGCACACGCTCAACGGGTCGGGGCTCGCGCTGCCGCGCATCGTGGCCGCGCTGCTGGAGCACTACCAGCAGGCCGACGGCTCGGTGGCGCTGCCGCCCGTGCTGCACCCGTACGCCGGCACCGACGCGCTGCGCCCGGCGGCGGCCGCGCCCTGAGCGGGGCGCGACCCGCATGCGCCGGCGCGCGCCCGTCGTCCTGGTCGTCGCCGGGATCGTCGCGCTGGTCGCCTGGAACCTGTACTACACGCAGCAGGTCCTGACGCGCATCCGCGACGCGGAGCGCCGCCAGACGATCATCCTGCAGCGCGTCTTCCGGGCGCAGGCCGACCCGAACCAGGCGGTGGCCGCGGCGGCGCTGCAGGACGTGATCTACCAGCTGCAGCAGTCGGGCGTCCCGATGGTGCAGACCAACGCGGAGGGCGTCCCCACCGGGGGGCTCAACCTGCCGTGGGGGGACGACTACAACGACCCGCGCACCCGCGCCTACATCGACCAGCTGTCGCGGCAGAACACGCCGGTGCGCGACGTCGAGGGCGGGACGGTCGTGTACTTCGGGTACAGCGACCTGGTCGAGGGGCTGCAGATCATCCCGCTGCTGCAGGCCGGGCTGCTGGGCGCGCTGCTGCTCGCCGGGGTGTACGCGCTGGTCGTGCGCGGGCGCGCCGAGCGCGAGCACGTGTGGGCCGGGATGGCGCGCGAGAGCGCGCACCAGCTCGGGACGCCGCTCTCCAGCCTCAGCGGGTGGATCGACCTGCTCGACGACGAGGTCACCGAGCAGGGCGCTCGCGCCAAGCCGATGCTGCGCTCGGCGGTCGACAGCATGAAGGCCGACCTCGAGCGGCTGGAGCGCGTCGCCCACCGGTTCGAGCGCATCGGCCGCGAGCCCAAGCGCGAGAACGTCGACGTCACGCTGATCGTCGACCGCATCGTCGGCTACTTCCGGCGCCGCGTGCCGACGCGCACCGCCGCCGTGACCATCGCCGCGCACCGCCCGGACGAGCGGATCGTGGTGCAGGGAGACGCGGTCCTGCTCGAGTGGGTGCTGGAGGCGCTGACCAAGAACGCGGTCGACGCCCTCGCCGGGCGCGGCGGGCGCATCGACGTGTCGGCCGAGCGGCTGGCCGACGGCGGCGTGCGGCTGCGGGTCGCCGACGACGGCCCCGGCATCCCGCGCGAGCTGCGGCGGCGCATCTTCGACGCCGGCTTCAGCACCAAGGAGCGCGGCTGGGGGATCGGCCTGTCGCTCGCGCGGCGCATCGTCGAGGAGAACCACGGCGGGCGCATCGCCCTGGTGCCGAGCGACCGCGGGGCGACCTTCGACGTTATCTTGACGTGATGCAGCCGCCGCACCCGACCCCGTCCGCCGCCCGCGACCCGCTCGCCGGCCTCAACCCCGCGCAGCGCGAGGCCGTGCTCCACTTCGAGGGGCCGGCGCTGGTGCTCGCCGGCGCCGGCTCGGGGAAGACGCGCGTCCTCACCACGCGCGTCGCCCGCCTCGTCGAGCACCACGGGGTCGAGCCGACGCAGATCCTCGCCGTGACCTTCACCAACAAGGCCGCCGGCGAGATGCGCGACCGCATCGCCCGGCTGCTCGGCTACCAGCCGGCGGGGATGTGGGTCGGCACCTTCCACGCGATCGGCGCGCGCCTGCTGCGCTCGCACGCGCACCTCGTCGGGCGTACCCCCAGCTTCACCATCTACGACGAGGACGACGCGCTCAACACCGTCAAGCGCGTGATGGAGAAGCACGGGATCCAGCCGAAGGAGGTCGCGCCGAAGAGCATCCTGTCGGCGGTCTCCGACGCCAAGAACGCGCTGGTGTCGCCGAGCGAGTACGGCGAGCTGGCGATGGACCCGTTCGCGAAGACGGTCGCCAAGATCTACCCCGACATGGAGCCGGCGCTGCGGCAGGCGAACGCGGTGACGTTCGACGACCTGCTGACGCTCCCGGTCGAGATCCTGCGCCAGCACGAGCACGTGCTCGCGGGCTACCGCCGCCGCTTCCGCTTCCTGCTGGTCGACGAGTACCAGGACACCAACCACGTCCAGTTCGAGTTCGTCCGCCTGCTCGGCGGCGAGCTGGGGAACGTGATGGTGGTCGGCGACGACGACCAGTCGATCTACGGCTGGCGCGGCGCCGACATCCGCAACATCCTCGACTTCGAGAAGACGTGGCCGGGCGCCGCCGTCGTGCGCCTCGAGGAGAACTACCGCTCGACGCCCAACGTCCTCGAGCTGGCGAACCTCGTGATCGCCGAGAACGCGGGCCGCCGCGGCAAGACGCTGCGCGCGACGCGGCCGGCCGGCGAGCGCGTCGCGCTGGTGGGCGCGCTCGACGACCGCGACGAGGCCGACTTCGTCGTCGACGAGATCGCGGCCCGCCGGGCGGGGGAGGGGCGCGTGCTGCGCGACTTCGCCATCCTCTACCGCACCAACGCGCAGAGCCGCTCGCTCGAGGAGTCGCTGCGCCGCCGCGGATACCCGTACCGGCTCGTGGGCGCCGTGCGCTTCTACGACCGGCGCGAGATCCGCGACCTGATGGCGTACCTCAAGCTGATCGCCAACCCGTCCGACGGGGAGGCGTTCCGGCGCGTGGTCAACGTCCCCAAGCGCGGGATCGGCGACACCTCGGTCGACCAGCTCGCGGGGCGCGCCGCGGCGCTCGGCGTCCCGCTGCTCGAGGCCGCGCGCCGCGCCGAGGTGCTCGAGGCGCTGCGCCCGGCCGCCCGCACCGCGCTCGCCGAGTTCGTGGCGGTCATCGACCGCCTGCGCGCCCAGGCGCCCAACGTCGGCGTCGACGAGCTGCTGCGCGACCTGGTGGAGGCGATCAAGTACGGCGACCACCTCAAGAACGAGGGCCCCGACTGGCAGGAGCGCGGCGACAACGTGCGCTCGCTCATCGACGGCGCCGCCGAGACGGTGGTCGACGACGGGGGGGAGGTTGGGCTGACGCCGCTCGACCACTTCCTGCAGAAGGCGACGCTCGTCGCCGGGGTCGACGCGCTCGCGACCGACGCCGACGCGGTGACGATGATGACGATGCACAACGCCAAGGGGCTGGAGTTCCGGGTGGTGTTCATCACCGGGCTGGAGGACGGCCTCTTCCCGCTCGCGCGCGCCTACGACGACCCGAAGCAGCTGGAGGAGGAGCGCCGACTCTTCTACGTCGGGATCACGCGCGCCGAGGAGAAGCTGTACCTCACGCACGCCGAGCAGCGGCTGCGCAACGGCGAGAAGATGGCGTCGCGCCCGTCGGGCTTCCTCGACGGGCTGGCGCCCGGCCTGTTCGACAAGAAGCTGACGATGAAGGCGCGCAGCTCCGGCCGCGCGTTCGTGGCGGGGCTCGGCGGCGGGCGCTCCGAGCGCGGCGACCGCTCGTGGGGCAACTCGTCGTGGTCGTCGCGCGGCGCCGGCGGTCAGCGCGACGACCGCGGCGGCAAGGCGCCGATCGCCGACGTCGGCGAGGACTTCTCGTGGCTCGACGAGCAGAAGCCGTCGGTGCGCCGCCCGGGGACGCCGGTGTCCATCGGGACGATGCCGCCGAGCATGAAGCGGCGCCCGGGCGGCGTGGCGCCCGAGGACGAGACGGAAGGCGTGCGCCTGGCCCCGGGGATGCGCGTGCGGCACGACAAGTTCGGCGTCGGCACTATCGCCGAGCTGGCGGGCTCCGGCCCCGACGCCAAGGTGCGCATCGACTTCGACGACGAGGAGATCGGGCGCAAGACGCTCGTCGTCGGCAAGGCGCGACTCGAACCCGAGGTGGACTGAGCGTGGCGGTCTCCGAGAACGACGTGCGGCACGTGGCCGCGCTGGCGCGCCTCGGCGTGCCCGACGAGCGCCTCCCCGCGCTGGCGCGCGAGCTGTCGGCGATCCTCGGGCACATGGAGGCGCTCGGCCGCGTGAAGACGATCGACCACGACCCCGTGCACGGCGTCGGCAGCGGCGGGATGCCGCTGCGCGCCGACGGGGGTGAGCCGTACGCGCTGGCGCGCCCGCGCGAGGACTTCGCGCCGTCCACCCGCGACGGCTTCTTCCTCGTGCCGCGGCTGGCGACCCACGCCGACGCCGGCGCCGCGGAGGAGTCGTGGGCCCGACCGAGGCGGCGCGGCTCGGCGCGGCGGCGCTGGCCCGCGCGGTGCGCGCCGGCCGCACGACGGCGCTCGACGCGGTGCGCGCCGCCCGCGCGCGGAGCGCGGAGCTCGACCTCGGTCCGTCGGGGCTGAACGCCGTGCTCTGGTCCGACGTCGACGCCGAGGAGCGCGACGCGATCGAGGTCGACGGGCGGGCGAGGGGGGCGGACGGGCTGCCGCTCGCCGGCGTCCCGGTCGTCGTGAAGGACAACATCGCGACGCTCGGCCTCCCGACCACCTGCGGCTCGCGCATCCTCGAGGGCTACGTCAGCCCGTTCGAGGCGACCGCGGTGGCGCGGCTGCGCACGGCCGGCGCGGTGGTCGTCGGCAAGTCGAACATGGACGAGTTCGGGATGGGCTCGTCGACCGAGCACTCGGCGTACGGCCCCGCGCGGAACCCGCACGACGTGCGGCGCGTCCCCGGCGGCTCGTCGGGCGGCTCGGCGGCCGCCGTCGCGGCGGGCGCGGTGCGCGTCGCCCTCGGCTCCGAGACCGGCGGCTCGGTGCGCCAGCCCGCGGCGTTCTGCGGCATCGTCGGCGTGAAGCCGACGTACGGGCGCGTCAGCCGCTACGGGCTCGTCGCCTTCGCGTCGTCGCTCGACCAGGTGGGCGTCTTCGGCCGCACCGTCGACGACGCGGCCGTCGCGCTCGGGGCGATCGCCGGCCGCGACCCGCACGACGCGACGAGCGCCGACTTCGACGTCCCCGACTACCGCGCCGCGGACGGGCAGGGGCTCGCGGGGCTGCGCATCGGACTGCCCAGGGAGTACTTCCCGAAGTCGCTCGACGCCGGGATGCGCGCGCGCCTCGACGCCGCCGTGGACGCGATGCGCGGCGCCGGCGCCGAGATCGTCGAGGTCTCGCTGCCGCACACCGAGCTGGCGATCCCGACCTACTACATCGTCGCCCCCGCCGAGGCGTCGAGCAACCTCGCGCGCTTCGACGGCGTGCGGTACGGCACGCGCGCGCCGGCCGGCGACCTGCGCGAGCTGTACGAGCGCACGCGATCGGGCGGCTTCGGCCCCGAGGTCACGCGGCGCATCCTGCTCGGGACGTACGTGCTCTCGGCGGGCTACTACGACGCCTACTACCGCAAGGCGCAGGAGGTGCGCGGCCTGATCGCGCGCGACTTCGCGCACGCCTTCGAGAAGGCGGACCTGCTGTTCACGCCCACGACCCCGACGCCCGCGTTCGCGCTGGGCGCGCTCAGCGACCCGTACGAGATGTACCTCAGCGACATCTTCACCGTGACCGCGAACCTCGCCGGCGTCCCGGCGATGAGCGTCCCGGTCGGCCGCGTCGACGGGCTGCCGGTGGGCGGGCAGCTGATCGCCCCGCACTTCGGCGAGCCGGCGATGTTCCGCGCGGCCTACGCCCTGGAGCGCGCCCTCGGCGCGGCGGCGCACGCATGAGCCGCGGCGACCGCTACGAGATGGTCGTCGGCCTCGAGGTGCACGTGCAGCTCGACACGGCGACGAAGCTGTTCTGCAACTGCCCGACGAGCTTCGGCGACGCCCCGAACCGCAACACGTGCCCCGTGTGCCTCGGGCTCCCCGGCGCGCTCCCGGTGCTCAACGCGCGGGCGGTCGAGCTGGCGACGCGCGCCGCGCTGGCGCTCGGGTGCACCGTGCACCCGGTCTCGATCTTCGCCCGCAAGAACTACTTCTACCCCGACCTCCCGAAGGGCTACCAGGTCTCGCAGTTCGACCGCCCGCTCGCGACCGAGGGGCAGGTGGTCATCGGGGAGGACGAGGACGGCGCGCCGATCGCCGTGCGCGTGACCCGCGTGCACATGGAGGAGGACGCGGGGAAGTCGGTCCACGACCGCTTCGCCGACGCCACCGCGATCGACCTGAACCGCGCCGGCACGCCGCTGGTCGAGATCGTGAGCGAGCCGGACCTGCGCTCCAGCGCCGAGGCGGGGGCCTACCTGCGCGCGCTGCGCCAGCTGATCCAGTACGTCGGCGCGAGCGAGGCGTCGATGGAGGAGGGGTCGTTGCGCGTCGACGCGAACGTCAGCGTGCGGCGCCGCGGCGACACGGCGCTCGGCACCAAGACCGAGATCAAGAACGTCAACTCGTTCTCCGGCGTCGAGCGCGCCCTCGAGGTCGAGTTCGCGCGGCAGTGCGCCCTCGTCGACGGCGGCGGGAAGGTCGAGCAGCAGACGATGCTGTGGGACCAGGCGCGCCAGGAGGTCCGCCCCGCGCGGTCGAAGGAGGGAAGCCACGACTACCGCTACTTCCCGGACCCCGACCTGCCGCCGCTGCTGCTCACCGGCGAGTGGATCGACGTCCAGCGGGCCGCGCTCCCCGAGCTGCCGGCCGCGCGGCGCGCGCGGCTGCGCGACGAGTTCGCGCTCGGCGCCAAGGACGCCGAGGTGCTCACCGCCGACCCGCAGCTCGCCGACTACTTCGAGGCGGTGGCCCACGGCAGCGGCGACGCGAAGGCGGCGGCCAACTGGGTCATGCGCGACGTGCTGAAGGAGCTGAACGACAGCGGGCGCACGCTCGCCGAGTTCGCCCGCGTCGTGCGCCCGCTCGACCTCGCGGCGCTGCTCCGGCTGGTGCAGGACGGCACGGTCAGCCGCTCGGCCGCCGCGCGCGTGTTCGGCACCATGGCGCGCACGGGCGAGGAGGCGAAGCTGGTCGCCGAGCGCGAGGGGCTGCTGCAGGTCAGCGACGACGCGCAGCTCCGCGCCTGGGTCGACGAGGTGTGGACGGGCAACCCGGAGGAGGCCGCGCGCTTCGCCGCCGGCGACCAGAAGCTCCAGGGCTTCCTGGTCGGGCTGGTGATGAAGGCGTCGAAGGGGAGCGCCGACCCGAAGAAGGTCAACGCGCTGCTGGCGGAGCGCGCCGCCGGCTGACCGCGTCGCGGCCCGACGCCGCGGTCAGATCCGCCGCTCGGCCTCGCGCACGCCGGGCGTGAACAGCGGGTGCGCGAGGGACGCCGCGAAGGTGAGCGTCGACGACGGGAGGCCGAATCGGCGGTCGGCCTCCGCAATCGCCGCGTCGGCGCCGCCGGCGCGCAGCGCGCCGCGCCGCACCCGCTTGGCCATGCGCAGCGGCTCGTCCCCCGAGGGGTCGAGCCGGTACGGCTCCGACGACTCGCCGCGCCGCAGCCAGTCCACGATGTAGTCGAACGAGCGCACGAGGTGCCGGCCGACCTCCTCGTCGCCCAGGTCCCAGCGGCTGTTCTCCCGCACGAGCGCGAAGACGCGCTGCCACGACTCGCTGTCGGCGACGTGCACCATCCCGCGGAAGATCCGCCGGTTGGTGGGCGTGCTGAAGATCGTGGGGCTAAGGATCCGGTCGAGGTGGTCGTCCGCGCGCGCGTGGTCGCGCAGGATCAGCTCGCGCGCGCGCCGGCTGGCGCCGACCGGGAGGTGCGTCTCGAACCGGCTCTCCCAGTAGGAGTGGCCCAGCGCCGCGGTGCTGGCCGTGATGGCGAGCTGCCGCGGCACGAAGTAGTTGTGCGCCACCGCGTCGGCGGCCAGGTGCGCTTGGTAGCCGAGCGCGAACGCGCGCAGCGGCTCGTCGGCGGCCCGCTCGGCGATCTCCTGGCCGACGTGCCACGCGTGGCAGTGCCGCCCCACCGGCGCGTACTTCTTGGCCATGCTGGTGTCGGCGGCGATCGACCCGTACAGGAAGTCGTACGGGAAGGCCGCGAGCAGCTCGGCCACCGGGCCGGGGAGGAGCGGGAGCGAGCGGAGCACGGCCTCGCCGAGGAAGACGTGCGTCCCCGGCGTCCACGCCCACGCGTCGGTGGGCAGCAGGGCGATCCCGAGCAGCGCCAGCAGCACGCCGAGCGGGAACGCCGTCGCGCCCCGCCCGAGCGTCAGAGCCCGAGCTCCCGGCGCCGCCGCCGCATGGCCCGCTTCAGCTGCCGCAGCTCGCGGTCGACCGCGCGCTCCATCGCGCCGCGCGCGTCGGAGAGCACCTCGCCCACGGCGCCGCCGGCGTCCGACAGGCTGGGCGCGCGGCGCACCGCCTTGCGGGCCGAGCGGCCGGCGTTGCGCGCCAGGCGCACCACGGCGGGCGTGTCGTCCACCATGGCGCGCGACACCAGGAGCCCGAGCCCCGCGCCGACGGCGGCGCCGAGGAGGGCGGCGATGAGCAGGTCGGCCTGCGGGCGGTCGTCGTCGGTCATCGTCTCCTCCTCGTCACGCACGTCCACGTCGCGGTCGAACGCGCGGTCGCTCCGGCGCGTCGCCGCGGAGATCGTCTTCGTCGGCATCCGTCGGGTCCTCCTCCAGGTCGTCGTCGTAGGGCAGGTCGAGCAGGTCGTCGGCGTCCGCCATCGCCTCGGCCTCCGCGCGCGCGCGCAGCGCGTCGGCGGCCGAGACGCGGCGCGCGCCGCCGGGCGCCGGCGTCGCGGCGAGCAGCGGCTCCTCGTCCAGCAACTCGTCGTCCAGCAGGTCGCCGGTGAGCCCGGCCGGCTCGTCGGCGAGCGCGACGCGGCGGGCGGCGCGCGGCGGGCGCGAGGGGACCAGCAGCGCCTCGCCGAGCGTGTCGCCGAGCGACGCGACGCTCGCGCGCAGCCCGCGCACCGCGGCGTCGGCCGTCACCAGCGTGTCCTCGGCCTCGCCCTGCGCCACCTCGAGGAGCGCCTCCAGCTCGCGCGCCCGCAGCTCGGCGCGCTCCACCGCGCGCTGCAGCCGGCGCTCGGCGTCGTTCACCAGCGCGCTCGCCCGCTGCACGTCGCCGCGGATCGCCGTGCTGACGTAGTCCACGTTCTCGGTGATGCGGCTGACGTGGTGCGTGATCGGGTTGACGTCGGCGTACACCCGGTCGAGCAGGTCGCTGATCTTCTTGTAGCTCTGCCGGAAGTTCCAGGCGGCCGGGATCACCGCCGCGGCGAGCGCGATGAACGTCAGCGTCAGCACCGCGTCGAGGATCTGGGTGGTCTGCTCGAACCACCCGGGATCGCTCGGCGCCTGCTTCATCACCACCGTGTCGCCCAGGACCGTGGCCTGGGCCAGCACCCAGACGCCGGCGCTCGCCAGCGCCGTCGAGGTCAGCATCGGCCGATGGGGCAGGGGAGAAGGAGGACCGGTCGGTGCCGCCACCGGTCGGGGTCGATCGGCCGAGGCCGGTGCAAGGGCGGGGCCACCGGCCCCCGCACGTCGCGTCGCCGCGCCCCTCGCGACGGGCGCCGCATCCCTTTGGGACGGGGCATTGGGCGGCTATCGTACCCGGCGCGTCGGGCCGATGTCAAGGAAGCGCGGCCCGCAGTCGACTCCGCCCACCCCTCGAGCGCATGTCCGCCACGCCCGCCGTCCAGTTCATCGTCGAGGGAGGGCGCACGCTCTCCGGCAGCATCCGCCCGTCGGGGAACAAGAACGCCGCGCTCCCGATCGTCGCCGCCGCGCTGTGCACCGAGCACCCGGTGACGCTCGAGAACGTGCCGCGCATCCGCGACCTCGAGACGCTGGTGGAGCTCGTCCGGTCGCTCGGCGTGTCCATCGACTGGACCGCGCGGAACACGCTGCAGATCCACGCCAAGACGGTGACGCCGGCCGGGATCGACCGCGAGCTGTCGAAGAAGATCCGCGGCTCGATCCTGCTCGCCGGCCCGCTGCTCGGTCGCTGCGGGCGCGTGACGCTCCCGCCCCCGGGGGGCGACGTGATCGGGCGCCGGCGCCTCGACACGCACTTCCTGGCGCTCGAGCAGCTCGGCGCGCGCTACGACCTCACCGACGTCATCGAGATGGAGGCGCCGAAGGGGCTGCGCGGCGCCGACGTGTTCCTCGACGAGCCGAGCGTCACGGGCACCGAGAACGCGATGATGGCCGCGGTGCTCGCGAGCGGCACGACCGTGCTGCGCAACGCGGCCAGCGAGCCGCACGTGCAGGACCTCGCGCACTTCCTGGTCGCCATCGGCGGGAAGATCGAGGGGATCGGCACCAACCAGCTCACCATCCACGGCGGCGCCACCCTCGGCCCCGCGACGCACCGCATCGGCCCCGACCACATCGAGGTCGGCTCGTTCATCGGGCTGGCGGCCGTCACGCGCTCCGAGCTCCGCGTCGAGCGCGCGGGCGTCGAGCACCTGCGCTCCACGCTCATGGGCTTCGCGCGCCTCGGCATCGAGTGCCGCACCGAGGGCGAAGACCTGATCATCCCGGCCTCGCAGTCGCGTCTCGTGCAGGCGGACCTCGGCGGCCACGTGCCGACGATCAGCGACCAACCGTGGCCCGCGTTCCCGGCCGACGTGATGTCGATCGCCATCGTCACCGCCACGCAGTGCGAGGGGATGGTGATGATGCACGAGAAGATGTTCGAGTCGCGGATGTTCTTCGTCGACAAGCTGATCGGGATGGGTGCCCGCATCGTGCTCTGCGACCCGCACCGCGCCATCGTCTCGGGCCCGAGCCGCCTGCGCGGCACCACGCTGGAGTCGCCCGACATCCGCGCGGGCATGGCGATGCTCCTCGCCGCGCTGTGCGCCGAGGGGACGAGCGTCATCAACAACGTGGGCCAGATCGAGCGCGGCTACGAGCGGATCGACGAGCGGCTGAACGCGCTCGGCGCGCGGATCGAGCGCGTCGGCGACCGCCGCACGTCCTGAGCGGCCGGTGAGCGACTTCGCGCCCGTCGGCGACGGCCGGTACCTGGCCGCCGACGTCTTCGCCGAGTGGGGGATCCGCGCCCTCGCGACCACGCGCGCGGCCGGCTCGTTCTCGAACGCCGCCGACGAGCCGGTGGCGGCGGTGATGGGGCGCTGGTCGGAGCTGCAGCGCCACCTCTTCCCGCACGGCGAGGGGCGCTTCGCGACCGCGCACCAGGTCCACGGCGCCGACGTCGTCGACCACGTGCCGGGGTGGGCCGGCTGGCTGCGCGCCTCGGCGGCCGACGGCCACCTGTCGCCGGAGCGCGGGACCGCGATGGCCGTCACCGTCGCCGACTGCGTGCCCGTCTACGTGGCGCACCCGTCGGGGGCGACGGCGATGCTGCACGCCGGGTGGCGGGGGACGGCGGCGGGGATCCTCGGCGTCGCCGTGCGGCGTCTTGCGGCGCTGCGGCGGCGCCCGTCGGAGCTGCGCGTCCTGCTCGGGCCGGCGGTGTGCGGCCGCTGCTACGAGGTGAGCCCCGACGTCTACCAGCAGCTCACCGGGCGCGCCGTCGACCGGCCGACGACCGTCGCGCTGCACGACGTGCTGGCCGACCAGGCGCGCGCCCTCGGCGTGCGCGACGTGCACGCGACGGCGCTCTGCACGCGGTGCGACAACGACCGGCTGTTCTCGCACCGCGCGGGCGACGGCGGGCGGCAGCTGGGCGTGCTGGTGGCCGACGCGGCGTGAAGCGGGGTGAGGCGGGCCGGACCGCGTCGGCTTGACGCGCCCTAAGCCACGGTCTACCTTAGTATTGCGCCTCGGCCGGGAAACCGCGCCGTTGAATGTGGGGGAGGGTGCCCCACATTTTTTGTTGCCGTAACTCGCCGTCCGATATTGCCCGACGCACTGGAACACGCCGTCACCGCGGAGCTCGAGACCCTCGGGTTCGAGCTGTTCGAGCTCCGACGCCGGGGCTCCAAGCGCCGTCCGGTGCTCGACTTGCGGGTCGAGCGTCGAGACGGCGCGCACGTCTCGGTGGACGACTGTGCGCGGGTCTCGCGGGCGGTGGAGGCGCGGCTCGAGGCGGATGGGCTGGTGGGGGAGCAGTACGTCTTGGAGGTGTCATCGCCGGGGATCGAGCGGCCGCTGCGCGGGCCGAACGACTGGCGGCGGTTCGTCGGGCAGCCGGCGGTGGTCACCGCACCGTCGCTGCCCGCCGGCAAGGCGGAGGTGACGATCGTGGCGCTCGACGGCGAGCCCGGGACGGAGGTGGCGGTCGTGCGCGACGAGCGCGGCGCCGAGCACCGCGTCCCCCTGGCGGAGGTCAGCCAGGCCCGGCTCGCGTTCCACTGGAATAAATAGAGGAGTCCCCTGGATGGTCGCTTCGGCTGAGATCCTCGCCGCGATTCGCGAGCTGACGAACAGCAAGCAGCTCGATCGCACCGAGCTGTACGCGCTGTTGCAGGACGGCATCCTGGCGGCGCTGGCGAAGAAGTACGGCCCCACCGTGCAGGCGGAGGTCGACATCGACGACGACACGGGCACGCTCCGCGTCGTCCTGCTGCGCACCGTGGTCGAGGAGCCGCAGGACCCCGCGCGCGAGGTCTCGCTCGACGAGGCGCGCGCGCTCGACGAGGAGTTCCAGGTCGGCGACATCCTCGAGCGCGAGGTCCCGTTCTCCGAGTTCGGGCGCGCGGCCGTGCAGGCGGCCAAGCAGCGCATCGTGCAGCGCGTCCGCGAGGGCGAGCGCACCCGCATCAAGGACGAGTTCTCGACCAAGGTCGGCGAGCTGCTCTCGGGCGAGGTCCAGCAGATCGAGCGCGGCAAGCTCGTGGTCATGCTGAACCGGTTCCGCGAGGCGGAGGCGATCATCCCCTATCGGGAGCAGAACCACCGCGAGCACTACCACCAGGGCGAGACGATCCGCGCGGTGCTGAAGCGGGTCGAGGACACCCCCAAGGGGCCGCGCCTCATCCTCAGCCGCTCCGACGCGCTGTTCGTGCAGGCGCTCTTCCGCCTCGAGGTCCCCGAGATCCAGCAGGGGATCGTCGAGATCCGCGCCGCGTCGCGCGAGGTCGGGAGCCGCACCAAGATCGCCGTGTTCTCGCGCGACGACGCGGTCGACCCGGTCGGCGCTTGCGTGGGGCTCAAGGGCGCGCGCGTGCAGGCCGTGGTGAACGAGCTGGGCGGGGAGCGCATCGACATCGTGCCGTGGTCGGCCGACCCGGAGCGCTTCGCCAAGCTGGCGCTCGCCCCGGCCAAGGTCGCGCGGGTGTTCAGCGACGCCGGCTCGCGGACGATCCAGGCGATCGTCGACGAGGACCAGCTCTCGCTGGCCATCGGCCGCAACGGGCAGAACGTCCGCCTGGCCTCGGAGCTCACCGCCTGGAAGATCGACCTCTACTCGAGCCGCGAGTGGCTGGAGAAGGGCGGCGACCAGCAGATGTTCGCGGGCGGGGGCGAGGAGGAGCAGGACGTGGCGCTGGCCGACATAGCGGGGATCGACCCGGCGGTGGTGGCGGTGCTCGAGGCGGGCGGCTACCGCACGCTGAACGACATCCTCGACCTCGAGCGCGACGACTTCCTCAAGCTGCCCGGGATCGCGCCCGCCGAGGCCGACCGGCTCATGGGGCTGATCGACGAGCTGACGACCGAGGACGAGGGGACGCAGGACGAGCAGCCGGGCGCCTGAGCGCTGGCGCGATCGGCGGCCGGCGCTAGCATGGACGGGATGACGCAGGACCGGCTGCTCCGCCTGCTCGGCCTCGGGGTGCGGGGACGGGGGGCGGTGGTCGGGGTGGAGCGGGTGCGGGAGGCGGCGCTGAAGGGGACGCTGGTCCTCGCGGTGGTCGCGCCCGACGCCTCGCGGCACAGTCTGGAGAAGGTGCGGCCGCTGCTCCGCGCGCGCGGGGTGCCGGTGGTGGACGGCCCCGGCGCCTCGGCGCTGGGGCACGCGGTGGGACGGGAGGCGACGGCGGTGGTCGGGGTGCTGGACCCGAACCTCGCCAACGGCATACAACGAATGCTCGGCGCGTCCCCGATGGGGGGCGACGCGAACGGCGCGCCCGGTGGGGCGCGCCCCGAGGGGTGAGCGGCCGCGCGGTGCGGTCGGTCGTCCGGCGGGAGCGGATCAGGAGGATGGTTTGAGCAAGCTTCGTGTGCACGACATGGCGGGCGAGTTCGGGATCACGACGGAGGAGGTCATCGACCTGCTCCGGAAGATGGACGTCCCGGTCCGCTCCCACCTGACGCTGCTGACCGACGACCAGGTGTCGCGCATCCGCGCGCGCTGGGAGCGGGAGAAGCGTGAACGGGCCCAGCGCGAGGCGGCCGCCGCGGCGCCGGCCCCGCCGCCGCGTCGCCGGAAGACTGCCGAGCCCGCCGCCGCCGCGCCCGCCGCCGAGTCGGCGTCGCCGACCGCAGTGCGCCGCCGCGTGGCGCCCCCGCACGTGATCGGCGCCGACGGCGGCGGGGCCGCCGTCGAGGTCGAGCCGATCGCC
>NZ_JARGEK010000449.1 GCF_029211165.1 Roseisolibacter sp. H3M3-2 | reverse complement strand
GAACGCCGCCGGCGCCGCGGCGAGGAGGAGCCCCGCCGCGGTGAGGGCGCGGCGGAGGCGTGGCGTGTGGGCAGGCATGCGCCGAACGCTACGCGGCGCCGCGCCCCCGCGTCACTGCGGCGCCGACTCGGCCCCCGCCGGCGTCGGCTCCCCGGCGCGGAAGCGCAGCCGCCCCATCCCGGCGAACGACCACCACCACACGACGACGAGCACGAGGAGCACGGTCACGACGGCGAGCAGCACGCCGCCGCGGAGGCGGCGCCGGCCCGGCGGGACGTCGGGCGGGATGATGGTCGACACGACGGAGCACGGTGCGCGGCGGACGACGCCCCGGCGGCGACGCGCGGAGCCCCGCGTCGCGGGGGGCGACGCGGGGCTCGGGCAGGGCAGGGATCGTTCCGCGCGCCTACCAGGCGGCCTGGAAGTCGTAGTGCCCGTAGCCGCCCTGCGAGTCCTGCACGCGGATCACCGCCGTGTAGCCGTTGCGCGCGCTCGGCTGCTCGGCCACGTAGACGTTCCCGCGCCCCTGCACGTTGCGCAGCGTGACGGTGACGTTCTGGCGCGGGAGCGCGCCGCCGACCACGCGGTCGCGCACGTCGCGCACGGTGGCGCCGCTGCGCGTCACGTAGTCCACCTCGCGCCCGCGCACGCGGATCTCGACCACGTCGTCGACCTGCCCGCGCCACTCCAGCGCGCCGCGGCCGTAGCCGTCGTTGCCGTACCCGCCGTTGGTGCCGTACCCGCCGTTGCCGCGGTCGCGGTCGTCCCACCGGTCGTCGTCGCGGTCGCGGCCGCGCCCGTTCCCGTTGTTCCCCCAGCCGCCGTTGCCGCGGCCGCGGTCGCGGTCGCGGTCGTCCCACCGCCCGTCGCCGTAGCTGGTCGGGCGCCACGACGCCGCCACGCGGTACTGGTCGTCGCCGCTGCGCGGGTCGCGGATGCGCACGATCGCCGTGTAGTCGTTGCGCGCGTTCGGCTGCTGCACGACGTCCACGTCGCCGCGGCCGCCGCGCACGTTCACCGTCACCACGCCCTCGGCGCGCGGCAGCGTGCCCTGCACGCGGGCGCGGTCGCGCCCCCGCTCGTCGTACGGCTGGCGCGTGTCGACGTCGCGGCCGCGCATGACGATCAGCACCTCGCGGTCGACGCGCCCGTTCCACGTGAAGAGGTCGCGCTGCTGCGCGGCGGCCGGCGCCGCCGCGGTCAGGAGGAGCGCCGCCAGCGTCGCGGCGCGGTTCGGACGGAACGTGGTCATCTGGGCCTCACGGGCACGACGCGGTCGGATCGCCCAGCCGTGCAACGCGTCACTCGACGCGGCGGGGCGGCGCGCGGTGCCGGCACTCGCCGGCCGCGCGTCCGCCCCCTCGAAAGGCATCGGCGGTGCCCGCCGCGGCCGCCGCCGGTCCCGCGTCCCATCCCGTTGCCGCGCAACGCGTTGGCCGCGCGCGTCGGGCGCCGTCGCCGGCGGCGATGTCCCCGGGCGGGGACGGGTGCGCGTCCTCAGCCCGCGGCGTCGTCGGTCGGCACCAGCGTGACGTCGCGCGACGCGGCGAGCGCCCGGAACGCCGACGCCAGCACGCCGCCGTCGGGCCGCGCGACCGGCCCGTGCGGCCCCGCCGCGACGCCCGCCGCGAACCCCGCCGCCAGCTCCAGGAACGCGCGCGTCGGCTCGACCGCCGGCGACGACACCTGCAGCACGCGCGCGGGCGCGAACCCGCGGTTGGCGAAGGCGTGCGCGGTGCCGCGCGGCGCGAAGGCGCACCCGCCCGCGCCGAGCGTGAGCCGCTGGTCGCCGACGCGCACGTCCAGCGTCCCCTCGAGGACGTACAGCGTCTCGTCCTCGTGCGCGTGCAGGTGGTCGGGGACCGCGCCGCCGGGCTGCAGCGTCAGCTCCACCATCGAGAGGGCGCCGGCCGTGTCCTCCTGGCCGACCTTGAGCGTGGCGGAGTCCGCGAGCACGTGCACGACCTCGCCCGCACCCGCGGGCACGAGCACCGTGCGCGCGGGCTCGCGCGCCTCGGGCGGGTCGTCGGGGCCGATGATGCGCATGTATGGATGAACGACGGGTCAGGCGCGCAGCACGGTCGTCCCGGCGCGCGGCCGCGCCGGCGGCGTCGGTCCGCGGGCGTCGCCTGCACGCTACCGGCGCCCGCCCCGGGCGGCGTGGGTCGAACGCCCCAGCGCCGCGGACGGCGTCGTCAGCCGAGCAGCTGCTGGAAGAGGAGCATGGCCGTGGTGGACACGACCGCCACCAGCGCGATGCGCGGCGCCCCCTCGTGCGCGTACGCCTCGGGGAGCAGCTCCTCGAGCACCAGGAACACCATGGCCCCGGCCGCGAACCCGAGCCCGTACGGCAGCAGCGCCGCGAACTGGCGCACGAACAGGTACGCGGGCACCGCCATCACCGGCTGCGGCAGCGAGGAGAACACCGCCCACCCGGCGCACGCCAGCACCGACGCCCCCTGCGGGCGGAGCACGGCGCCGATCGCGAGCCCCTCGGGGACGTTGTGCACCGCGATCGCGACGGTGATCGCGGTCGCCAGCGCCTCGCCGCCGCCGAACGACACGCCGACGGCCACCCCCTCGGCGAACGAGTGCACGGTCATCACCACGAGCACGAGCAGCACGCGACGCGCGCCGGCGCCGCGCAGCGCGCCGAACTCGGGCTCGCGGTCGCCGAGCAGCGCCTGCGTGAGGCGCACGAAGCCCACGCCGAGCAGCGCCCCGACGAACGTCGCCCCCGGGTCCACCGACTCGCCCTCGGCGAGCAGCCCGATGCTGGCGCCGAGCATGAGCCCCGCCGCGCCCGCGTTGGCGAGCGCCATCGCGCGCGGCGACAGGTCGCGCACGAACGCGAACGGCAGCGCCCCGAACCCGGTCGCGACCGCGGTGGCCAGCGCGTACAGGAAGACGCGCCAGACGTCGTCCGTGACCGTCACGGCGCCCCGCCGCGCGCGCCGCCGCCGAGCAGCGCGACCATCCCGGCCGCGAGGCACACGGCGATGGCGATCCCGGTGCGCCCGAGCACGCGGTAGCTCTCGGGGAGCAGCTCGGCGAAGAGGAGGAAGAGCAACGCGCCGAAGCCCGCGCCGACCGAGAGCGGCAGCGCGCCGCGCGCGTCGTCGACGACGGCCGCGGTGACGAGCGCGAACGCGACCTGGCCGGCGCGCGCGAGCGTGGCCGCGCGCACCGCCGCGCCGCGCCCGCGCCCGCCCAGCGCGACGCCGAGCACCGCCCCCTCGCCGACGTTGTGGACGACGAGGGTCAGCGCCAGCACGAGCCCGAACGGGCGCCCCAGCGCCATCGCCGCGCCGATCGCGATCCCCTCGGCGGCCGAGTGCCGCGCGCTGGCGCGCACCGGCGCGGCGCCGCGCAGCAGGTAGAGCGCGCCCGCCGCGAGCGCGGCGCCGAGCGTGGTCGGC
>NZ_JARGEK010000448.1 GCF_029211165.1 Roseisolibacter sp. H3M3-2 | reverse complement strand
ACGTCGGCGAACCGCTCCTCGTCCATCTGCACCCCGGCCCGCCGCGACCGGGCGGCCTGCGTCTGCGTCGCGCGGCCGACCAGCGCCTCGGCGCGCGCGCGCCGCTGCTCCAGCGGCGCCAGCGCGGCCACCTCGTCGCGCACGCCGGCGTGGCGGGCGGCGTCGTACCCCGTGGGCAGCTCGGCGATGTCGGCGCGCACGGCGTCGAGGCGCGTGCGGTGCGTCGCCAGCTCGCGGTCGACGCTCGCCAGCTCCTGCACGCCCGCCTGGCACTTCGCGAGCCGCCGCTCCAGCTGCTGCACCTCGGCCGACAGCGCGCGGCGGCGCTCGCCGAGCTGCGTGACCGCCTCGGGTTCGCCCTCCAGCTGCTCGACGCGGCTGCGGTAGTAGCGGCCGTCGCCGAGCAGCGTGTCGAGCTGCTCGTCGAGCGCGTCGAGCACGGTGCGGTAGCTCTCCCCGAGCGGGCGGGTGCAGGTCGGGCACGGGCTCTCGGGGCCGAGCCGCTCCACGCCGTCGCGCCGGTCCTTGACGTCGGTGTACTGCGCGCGGATCTGCTCGCGCCGCGTCTGCGCCTCCTGCTGGTCGCGCACCCACGCCGTCCGGTCGCGTTCGTGCTCGGCCACCACGGCCTCGAGCTCGCCGCGGCGCACCTCGAGCAGCGCCTGCGTCTCGCGCTCGAACTCGGGGGCGCTCCCGAGGCGCGCGCGCCGCTCGTCGAGGCGGCCGATGACCTCGACCAGCGCGCGCTCCGAGTCGGAGAGCGCCTCGCGGCGCCCCTCGGCGCTCGCCAGCTCGTCGAGGCGCTGCAGCGTCTCGCGCAGCGTGGGGAGCGGCGCCAGGCGCGTGGCCAGCAGCTCCAGGTCGGCGCGGGCGCCGGCGACGTCGGCCAGCTCCTTCCCGACGCGGTCGAGCTCCCGGAGCAGCGTCTGCTCCTCCCCGTCCGCGACGCGCAGCTCGCCGAGGATCTCCTGCAGGCGGCTGCGCTCGTCCTGCGCCCGCTCCCACTCGGGGAGGACGCGCGCCAGCGCCGCCGCCGCGTCGTCGCGCCGCCGCTCCGACTCCTCGGCGATCGTGCGCGCCGCGGCGAGCCGCGACTCGGCGTCGGACAGCTGGCGCCACACCGCGTCCGGGTCGGCCATCCCCGCGCGGAGCCCCGCCTGCTCGGCGACGACGACCTTGCGGCGGTCGCGCGCCAGCGCCTGCGCGGCGCGCAGCCGCTCGTACCCCAGCACGCGCGACAGGAACTGCGCCCGCTCCGACGGCCCCATGGCCGCCATCACGTTCAGCTCCTTCTGCCCGGTGAAGTACGTGTTGAAGAACTCGCCCCGCGACATCCCGAGCCGGCGCTGCAGCAGCTCGCCGACCGCCGTGATCGAGTTGGCGATCGGCCCCGACGCGCCGTCGAGGTAGAGCTCCGCGCTGGTGAGCCCGCGCACCACGCGGTACCGGTGCCCCGCGAGGTCGAACTCCAGCTCGACGCGCACCGCGGCGCGCGGCTGCGCGCGCACGAAGCGGATCGAGTCGCGGGTGCCGCGGGCCGCCGCGTTGCCGTACAGCGCCCAGGCGATCGCCTCGAGGATCGTCGTCTTCCCCGACCCGTTGGCGCCGATGATCCCCGTCAGCCCGTCGCCGAACGACAGGTACGAGTCGGCGTGCTGGCGGAAGTTCACCAGGCGGAGCGCGTGCAGCTTCACTCGCCGTCCTCCGCGGCCACCGCCGCCGGCGCGACCTCGACGGCGACCAGCGCCTCGGCCTCCTCGAGGTAGCGCAGCCCGAGCGCCACCAGCGCGTCGCGGTCGACGTCGCTCGGCAGGAGCCGCGTGCGCAGCTTCTCGCGCACGATGTCGGGGAGCGACGGGCGCCGCGTCGGGGCGCCGCTCGCGTCGCGCCGCTGCACGTCGGGCTTGTGCGTCAGCAGGTGGAAGTGCAGCGCGCGGCGGCGGTACTCGCGCAGCATGCGGTGGTCCAGCTCGCGCGCGATGTGGCGCGGGATGTCGCGCACGGCCAGGCGCACCACGCGCTCCTCGATTCCGCCCGGGTGCGACTCGACGGCGCTCCGGATCGCGGCGTCCACCTCGGCGGCCGACATGCCGCGCGCCGAGACCTCGGGGAGCTCCACCAGCTCGCGCGACGCCGGGATCGGGTGGAACGTGTGCGCGCCGGTCGCCAGGTCGCGCTCCACGAACCCCTTCCCCGGCAGCCGCGCGGCGCGCTCCTCGTCGCGCTCCCCCCACGCGTTGGCGCTCGTGTAGTCGATGGAGCCCGAGTAGTACGCGTTCGGCGCGACCTCGCGGTACACGTGGTAGTGGCCGAGCGCGACGTACGACCACTCCGGGGCGCGCAGCTCCTCGGTCGTGATCTCGATGACCGCGCGGTCGACGGGGGCGACGTCCTTCGGCAGGATCCCCTCGACCTCGCCGTGCACGAGCAGCACGTTCCAGCGCGCCGACGGGTCGGGGTCGAACGCCGGGCGCTGCATGTTCGGCGCGTCGGGGACCGCGAGCACCGACAGGTCGTGCCCGGGGAAGTCGAAGCGCTGCGGCTGGTCGTCGGCGACGTGCACGCCGAGCTCGCGGAACAGACGCAGGATGCAGCCGGTCTCGCTGGTCTTGGGCGCGTCGTGGTTGCCGGCGACCATCACCACCGGCGCGTCGGGGAGCGCCGCGCGCAGCTTCGCCAGCTGCTGGAAGGCGAACAGGATCGCCGGGTTCGACGGGCGGACGGCGTGGAACACGTCCCCCGCGACGACGACGACGTCGGGCCGCCGCGCGATCACCTGGTCGACCACGCGCCCGAATGTCCGCGACACGTCGTACTCCCGCTGGTTGACGCCGGTGGGCGTCAGCCGCTGGTACTGACGGAAGCCGAGGTGGAGGTCGGAGAGGTGGACGAGGCGCATGGCGGGGTCGGCGGCGGCGCGGCGCACCAGCCTGTCACAAGGTAAGCGGCGTGCTCCCTTGCGGCTCATACTATCAATTGATAGTATTGCATGGTATGAAGCCGCACTGGTTCTTCATCCTGCTCTCCGTGTCGTCCGCGCCGCGCTACGGCACCGCGATCCAGGACGACGTGCGCGAGCTGAGCGGCGGCGGCGTGCGCCTCTGGCCGGCGACGCTCTACGGCTCGCTCGAGGAGCTGGTCGAGCACGGGTGGCTGGAGGAGGTCGCGAGCGACGAGCGCCCGGAGGGCGGCTCGGGACGCGAGCGCTTCTACCGCATCACGCGCGCGGGGCGCCTCGCGCTCGAACGCGAGGCGTCGCGCCTCGAGTCGCTGGCGCGGGTCGCCCGCACGCGCCTCGCGCTCGGGGGCGCATGAGCTGGACGGCCGCCTACCGCGTCGCGCTGCACCTGCTGCCGGGCGTCCTGCGCCGCAAGCACGGCCCCGCGATGGAAGCGCTGTTCGCCCACGAGGTCGCGCGCGCCCGGTCGCGCGGGGCCGCGCGCGGCGCCG
>NZ_JARGEK010000447.1 GCF_029211165.1 Roseisolibacter sp. H3M3-2 | reverse complement strand
CGCGCGAGCGCCGCGTACGCCGCGGCGTCCACCAGCGCGCCGGGGAAGAGCACGAGCGCGGGGGCGCCGGGCGCCGCCCCGCGCCCCGGCGCGGAGCGCCAGGTCCCGTCGCCGCGCCGCACCTCCTCCTCGGCGTCGCCCGCCGTCGCGGCGTGCGCCTCGGGCGCGGCGCGGTAGGCGATCAGCGACCACGCGAAGAACGTGACGCCGGCGAGCGTCCCGAGCGTCGCCCAGACCCGCCGGACGCGCCGCCAGATGCGCCGCGGGTCCACAGAGCCGGGACGTCGCACCGGCGCGTCAGCGCGCGGGCGGGCGCAGCGGGTCGAACGGGCCGCGCAGGAGCAGCGCGCCGTACGCGACGGCGAGCGCCGTCGCCGGCGCCGCCACGACCCACGCCGCGCGCGGCGCCGCGCCCCCGAGCAGCGCGCGCAGCAGGCTCGCGGCGCTGACGAAGTAGAGCGCGGTGTTCGCCATGACGACGGGCCGCCCGTAGATCCCGCCGAGCAGCGCGCCGCGCTGCAGCCAGTTGAGCGCCGCGGCCCCGAGCCACGCGGCGCCGAGGAGCTGCCCGAGCCACGCCCCGTCGCGCGGGAAGCCGGGGACGAGCGCCGGCAGCACGACGTCCGGGGCGAAGAGCAGCGTCGCGCCGCCCGCGAGGAGCAGGGCGGCGCTGAGGCGGGAGAGCAGGGAGGAGATCACCCGCGAACGATAACCGGCGCGCCGTCAGGGGCGCGGCGCGTCCCCCGGCACCTCGGCCGTGTTGTCGTCGCGCTCGCGCTCGATGAGCGTCCGGAAGGGGTCGATCCCCGCGCGGGACGGCTTCCGCGGCACCGTGATCGTGATCGTCTGCTTCCCGCTCCGCACGCGGTGCCGCCGCAGGTGCAGCGGCGTCCCGAGGCCCCCGTCCGCGCCCGCGGGGTCGGCGAACACGCCGACCTCCACGAGCTCGTCGAGCGCGGCCGGCGTCTGCCGCCCGATGCTGTCGGCGTACGCCTTGGACGCCTCGACGAACAGCGTCACGCGCCACGCGCCCGCGCCGTCCGGCGCCGCGCGCACGGAGTCGGCGCGCACGTCCCACACCGTGATCCGCTCGAACAGGTCGGCGAGCAGCGGCCGCAGCGAGTCCGGCGTCGCCGCCCGCAGCTCGGCGTACAGCGCGCGCGACGTCGGCGGCGGCGCGCCGGGCCCCGCGTGCCGATCGCGGAAGCGGCGCAGCGCGCCGTTCACCACGTCGGCGCCCAGCCACCGGCGCATCGTGTACATCGCCGCCGCGCCCTTCATGTAGTAGACGTAGCTCTGGTCCACCACGTCGAGCAGCGGCACCTCGCGGTTCGTGTACACGCTCCGGCCGGAGAGGTACGCCTTCATCACCGAGTCGTAGAAGTCGCGCGCCATCGCCTCGCCGTAGGCCGTCTCGAGCACCATCATCGAGCTGTACTGCGCGAGCGTCTCGCTCACCATCCCCGCGCCCGGCGCGCTGGCGGGGATCACCTGCCCGCCCCACCACTGGTGCGCGGTCTCGTGGGCGACGACGAAGAAGGTGCGGTCGACGGCGCCGGAGTCGACGCGCGTGAGGAACGCGCTCCCCTCGGAGAAGGCGATCGTGTGCGGGTGCGCCCGCGCGCCCCCCGCGTACAGGGGGAACTCGACGACCCGCAGCTCCCCGAACTGGTAGGGGCCGAACTGCGCGCCGTAGTACGCGAGCGACGCGCGCATGCTGCGCAGCATGCGGTCGACGTTCACGTCGTGCGACGGGTGGTGGTAGACCGCGAGCGGGATCCCCCCGGCCGTGTCCCGGCGGACCGCGTACGCCGCGGACAGGACCGCGGTGCCGAAGCGGGTGGGCTGGTCGACCCGGTAGTGGAAGTAGCGGCGGCCCCGTGAGCCTGCCGAAGGGTCCGACCACTCGCGCACGAGCGTCCCGACCGCGACGGCCGTGTGGCCCGGGTCGGTGCCGACGATGGTCTCGCCGGTCACCAGCTGCACGGGCTTCTCCGCCGCCTGCGTCTCCACGTCCCCGCCGCTCGGCGCCGTCACGCGGGGCGGGAGCCCGAGCTCGCGCCGCTTCCGCTCGTCCTGCAGCTCGCGGGAGGGCGAGTAGCCCAGCGTCGGCATCCAGGTGCCGAAGATGTAGGTGCCGTTGGCCGTGACGTCGGTCGGCGCGCCGGCGTTGCGGAAGCCGCGGGGCCGGTGCACCAGCCGGAAGCGCATCGCGACCGAGTCGCCCGGCGCGAGCGGCCGCGCGAGCGCGTAGACGCGGTAGCGCCGCGCGGTGTCGTCGACCACCAGCCGGGCGGCGCGGTCGAACGCGAGCGCGCGCGTCTCGACCAGCGCGCTCGGCAGCACGTGGAGGGAGTCGATCGCGCGGCTCTCGCGGTTCACGAGCCGGTAGGTGGCGTCCACCTCGGCCGCGCCCTCCTCCGGGTACAGCTCGACCCGCATCGAGCTCGCGTAGACGCTCGGCGAGGGCGCGTCCTCGAACCGCTTGTACCGCCGCTCGTACTCGGCCTTCGCCTCGGCGATCGCGTCGGGCGTCTCGTAGGCGTTGAGGACGCGCGTGTTGTAGAACACGAACCCCCCGAGGCCGACCACGAGGGCCGCCGCGGCGACGGCCGCGCGCAGCGTCCCGCCGCGGAGCCGCTGCCGCGCCAGCGCGAGGCGGCGGCGCGCGCCCAGCTCGCGCCCGCGCACCCAGAACAGGCTCGCGACCACGGCGAACACCAGCGCCCACGCCGCCCAGTACAGCTTGAACCAGACGAGCCCCTCGAGGAACGGCGCGAGCCCGTTCAGGTCCGACCACACCCAGCCCGGGTCCGAGCCGTAGACCAGCATGCGGTCGGTGATCCCGAGCAGGCCGGCCGCCAGCGTCGACGCGAAGTAGAGGACGACGATGAGGTGGCCGAGGTACTTGTGGTTCACGACGACGTGCACCGCCATCGCCAGCGCGGCGAGCAGCACGTAGTCGACGAGCTTGATGCCGAAGAGGAGCTTGAAGTACACGCCGACCTCGAAGCGCGTGTAGCCCTGGAGCGCCTGGAGGAGCATGCCCCCGGCGATGAAGGCCGCCTGCAGCGTCGCGAGCATCGCCACGAGCGCGAGGAAGCGCCCGAGCAGCGCGACGCCGTCGGACACCGGCGCGACGGCGGCGATGTCGCCCAGCCCGACCTCGCGCTCGCGCCACACCAGGTCCCCGGCGAGGACGGCGACGAGGAGCGCCATGACGGGCGGCAGGTAGCTGCCGAGCACCGTCCCGGCGATCAGGTGCGTGACCGGCCAGGTAGAGTCGCCGAAGATCCCGCCGCCGACGTCCCACCCGGTGGCGAACACGAACGCCATCGCGCCGGCGAGGATCAGCAGGAACGTCCGCGTCGCGGCGACCTCGCGCCAGCCGCGCGCCGCGATCGCGACGGCCTGCCCGGCGCGCGCGCCGACGGCGACCGCACGCGGCCCGGCGGGCGGCAGC
>NZ_JARGEK010000446.1 GCF_029211165.1 Roseisolibacter sp. H3M3-2 | reverse complement strand
CGATTGGTGTGGCTCACCCCACCGCAAGGTGGGGCTAGCCCCTAGTTGATCGGCTCTGCCTCTGCAGGATCTCGGTAGCCGTCATACAGGGCTTGGCCGAGCCGCTCGATAAGCGCCTCAACGTCGCTGCGGTCCAGCACCGCAAAGAGCTGATCGTGATCGAACAGGCCGTCCCTTGCTTCACAGTTGAAGTCCAGCGGTCCCGAGGCGCCGCCGGCTGCGACCTTCTCCATCGCATCGAAGTACTGAAGGCTATCGTCCACTCCTTCGGGCCAGGGCAGCAGATCCTGCACCCAGAAATCGGCTGACGAGGTGTCGCCCTTGATCAGGAGCGGGCCGAAGCTGATCGGCTCGTACTTGGCGAAGAGCGTGCCCGCGGGCAGCTGCAGGAACGCCTCGCGGTCGACGATTCTCATCCGTCCCTCCGGCTAAACAACAGGTTCAACTATGCTGACGAACGCGACCGTCAAGGCCGCGCGCCCTCGCGCGCGTCCGTACAAGGTGAGCGACGGGACAGGGCTGTTCCTGTTCGTCCAGCCGACCGGCCGAAAAAGCTGGCGGCTCCGGTACCGGGTCGAGGGTCGGGAGCAACTGCGCGTGCTGGGCGCCTGGCCCGAGGTAGATATCGGCGACGCCCGGGCTCAACGCGATCGCTGGCTCGAGCTGCTCGGCCGCGGCGTCGGTGCGCGCGCGGCCAATGATGCCGACGATAGCTTCACGGCGATCGCGCGGCGCTGGTACCAGCACCAGCGCGAGCGCTGGTCGGAGCAGCACGCGGCCGACGTGATCACCAGCCTCGAGCGCGACGTCTTCCCCGCGATCGGCGCCAAGCCGATCGGCGATATCGATGCTCCGATGATTCTGCGGGCGGTACGCGCGATCGAGCGGCGCGGCTCGATCGAGACCGCCCGGCGCATCCGGCAGCGGATCTCGGCCGTGTTCGGCTTCGCCATGTCCGAAGGCCTCTGCGAGGACGATCCGGCAGCGATCGTCACCAAGGCTCTGGCGCCGGCGCCGGCATCCAGGCGCCAGCCCGCGCTCACCGATATCGACGCCGTCCGTGATCTGATCGCCGCGGTTGATCGCTCCGACGCCGGCGAGCTGGTGAAGCTCGCCTCTCGATTCCTGGCGCTCACCGCTGTTCGGCTCGCCTGCGTAAGGCAGCTGCCTTGGTCCGAGCTCGAGGACCTGGACGAGCCGGCGCCGCTCTGGCGCATCCCGGCGGCGCGAATGAAGCTGAAGAAGGCGCGGAAAACGGACCCGACGGCTGAGCACCTGGTGCCGCTCTCCAGCCAGGCCGTCGAGGTTCTCCGCCGCGCGCGCGCGCTCGGCGGCGCCGGCCCGCTCGTCTTTCCTGGCCGCGCCGCCGATCGGCCGATGGGCGAGGGCAGGCTCGGTGAACTCTATGATGATGCCGGCTTCGCCGGCCGGCACGTTCCTCATGGTTGGCGGGCGAGCTTCTCGACCATTGCCAATGAGCTGAAGCTCGCCGATCGCGCGCTGATCGACATGGCGCTGGCGCACGCGCCGAAGAACAGGGTCGAGGCGGCGTACAATCGGGCGCAGCTGCTCGAGGAGCGGCGTCGCCTGTTCCAGGCCTGGGCTGATCTCCTGATGCCCGCTTAGGGCAGGGCGCCGCTGCCCGGCGCCGGGTGGCACGCTTCGTGCCGCTCTCCCCCCGGAGAGCCACGCGGGGCGCATAGCCCCGCTCGCCAGCCGCACGATCGTACTGGCGTTGTCCGGATGGGCACTAAGGCCCGGGGTGCGGATGGCAACTATGGTCCGTAGGACCCCTGAAGCTTTAGCTTCGCCTTTCCCTTAAACCTCTCTCAGCCCACACTTCGCCTATGTGTCACTCGCGCTAGGTTCGATGCGCGAGGCCATGCGCGCCAGCGTCTGCTGGATGGACGATGGCGCCGCCGGCTGCTCGGGCGTCGGGGTGAGGCCGCCAAGGCCGGTCAGCTCGACCGTGCGCGCTTGGTCCCGCTCGGCCTTCGTCGCGGCCGCTTGCCGTGCCGCGGCCTGGCGCCGGCGCCGCTCCCGAAATTGCAGCCAGCGCTCCCGGACGTTGGACGCCAGCTGGCGCGGGTCGAAGAAGTAGGCGTTCGAGATCTGCTCGCGCTGCGGCGCCCACTCGCCCTCCCGGCGGGTGCTCTCCGTCCGGCGGCGCCAGTCGAACAGCTTGTGCTCCTTCAGGCGCGCCAAGGCCCTGAGCACGGTCCGGATCGAGACGCCGGCGCGGTGGGCGATCAGGGCCAAAGGCGGATCGCAGAGCCCGTTCGGGCTGCCGACGGCATATCCGAGCGTCTCCTCGAGCACGCGCGTGTAGATGGCGCCGATCGGCGCAGGCTTGCCCGGCTGCCGGTGGTGGACGTCGTACTCGCGGACGAGGCGGACGTGGTCGTCGATCAGCTGCCAGCGCTCGACCCGAGATTGTCGCGCCTCAAATACGAACACGCGCGCGCGCTTATCATCGAGGTCGTAGGAATCGCGCCATGGCTTACGCCGGCGATCCGGAGATCGCTCGCGGCCCCGAAGCTTTGTGGTGGCACGGGAGAGAAGGGCTGCTGCGGTTACACCGTTTGCGCAGCTTGTCTTGGAAGCAGGAAGGGTCATGTTCGGCCCCGCGTCGGAGTCGATGGACGCACGAAACCGCCGCCCGAAATGCGTTTTCGAGCGCGCGGGTCGCAGTTCTGGATCTCGCGGCTGGCGAGAGGGGTGGGCGTGGTGAGATCGTTGGGTGCCGCTGACTGCGGCCGGCTCTGGTCAGAGAGCCGTCAGGCGATCGTCGCCGCGTCCACCTTTGCTTTGGCCCGCCTCACGGCGGAGGGCGCGCGCGCTGCCGCGGTTTTCCTCGACCTAAGCTAAGTCGTTGGAGACGCTCAGGCCGGTTTTCCGAGAACGAAGCGGGAAGAACGGCAGAATTTCGCCGTTCTTGTTTAATGTGTCCGTAGCTGCGCTGCACTCGGTGGATCACGCCGGTTTTCCATTTGGTTTTCCCGTTCGCCGGGCGTTCCACTTCAGGATCGCGCCTTCGGCGAGGGTCTTCTGGCTGCGCAGCTTGGCGTAGTGCTCCACCATCTGGAGCGACTGGCCGCTGATCGCCGCCGTCTCGGCCGCGCTGCAGCCTGCCTCGAGAAGCGCGTTGACGGCGTTTTTCCGGAGGCCGTGCGGGACAACCTTGAAGCCCCGATCACGCGCGAACGCCTGCAGCAGCTGGCGAAGGCGGCCTCGTGTTCGCGGCGCCGAGCCGCGCCCGGCCAGGATGGTCAGAGCCCGGCGTGGCGCGCGGGCGAGCTCTTCGGCGAGCGCGTGGTGCAGCGGGATCTCCACCGTCGTGCCGGTCTTCTCCTGGACGACATGGATGCGACCGTCGCGCACGTCGCTCCAGCGCATGCTCACGACATCGCCGATCCGCTGCGCGGTGTAGTAAAGCAGGTGCACGGCGAGCCGGACCTCCGCATCG
>NZ_JARGEK010000445.1 GCF_029211165.1 Roseisolibacter sp. H3M3-2 | reverse complement strand
CGCCGTCCGTCCGGCGCGGCACCGCGACGCTGCGCGGCGTCGTCACCGGCGCCGACGGGAAGCCGCGCGCCGGCGCCCAGATCGTCCTGGCGGACCAGGGGCGCGACACGCGCAGCGGCGGCGACGGCGCGTTCGTGCTCGACTCGCTGGCGGCGGGGACGTTCGTGGTCGAGGCGCGCAGCGTCGGGCGCGCGCCGGCGCGCCGCGCGGTGGACCTGCGCGGGCGCGGCGTCACCACGCTGTCCCTCGCGCTCGCCGAGCGGGCCGCGACGCTGGACCGCGTGCTGGTCGCCGGCGAGCGGCGGCGCGCGCCCACGCTGCTCGACGAGTTCGCGGCGCGCCGGCTGCGTGGGGCCGGTGGGCACTTCGTGGGGCCGGCGGAGCTCGAGCGGATGGTCGTCACGCGCACCACCGACGTGCTCCGCACGGTGCCCGGCGTCGTGCTGCGCACCGGCTTCGGCGCCCTCGGGAGCTGGCGGCAGGAGATCCGCATGCGCGGCGGGTGCGCCCCGCGGGTGCTCGTCGACGGCTTCTTCGCGGACACCAGCGCGTACCGCCAGCTCGACCAGCTCGTGCCGATGTCCGCCGTGGCGGCCATCGAGGTGTACCCGTCGGGGCTCGTCCCGGCGCAGTGGGGCGGGACGGACGTGCAGGGGTGCGGGGTCGTGATGCTGTGGACGCGGCGCGGGGGGACCTGAGGGCCGCGGGCGTCACGCCGCCGGCCAACGGCCGGGCCCGGTGACTGGAGTCACCTCGACGCCGCGGCGGGCGCGGCATCGTGGTCCCGCGGTCGCGATCGCGACGCCGCCCGGCCACCCCTCACCCCGCCCCCCATGCTCCAGTCTCGTGCGACGCGCGCCGCCGCCGCCGCGGCGCTGACCACCGCCGCCGCCCTCGCGGCCTGCGGCGACTCGGGGAGCGACGCGGTCGGCCCGCGCGGGAGCGGGCGCCTCGTCGTGCAGCTCACCGACGCGCCGTTCCCGTACGACTCGATCCGGGGCGTCGACGTGTTCGTCGTGCGCGTCGACGCCAAGCAGGCCGACGCCGACAGCGCCGACGCCGCCGCGCGCACCGAGGACGACGACCGCGGCGGGTGGGTGACGCTCGCCGAGCCGAAGGCGAAGTTCGACCTGCTCACCCTGCGCGACGGGAAGTTCGCGGTGCTCGGCGAGAAGGCGCTGCCGGCCGGCAGCTACCGCGCGTTCCGCCTGGTGCTCGACGCGTCGCAGTCGTCGGTCACGCTCAAGAACGGCGCCGCGGTCGACGTGCAGTGGCCGAGCGCGGGGCGCAGCGGGCTGAAGATCCAGCTGGCGAAGGCGGTGGACGTGAAGGCCGACTCGACGGCGACGATGCTCGTCGACTTCGACGTCGAGGGGAGCTTCGTCATGCGCGGCAACGCGATGCGCAACGGGCTGCTGTTCAAGCCGGTGCTGCGCGCCGCGACGCGCTGAGGCCGGGGAGGCCGCGATGATCCAGATCTGGTGGTGAGCCCGGACTGAATCTCACCCCACCGCGAGCGCCGGCGCCTCCGCCGGCGCGGCCGCGGGGGAGAGCAGCACGCTGAAGGTCGAGCCGACGCCCGGCGTGCTCACGAGCGCCAGCTCGAACCCCATCAGCTCGCACAGCGAGCGGCTGATGGCGAGGCCGAGCCCCGTGCCGCCGAACTCGCGCGCGGTGGACGTGTCGGCCTGCTCGAAGGCGTCGAAGATCGCCTGCTGCCGCTCGGGCGGGATCCCGATCCCGGTGTCGACGACGTCGATGCGCGCCGGCGCCCCGGTGGCCGGGTCGACGACGACGCGGATGCTCACGCTGCCGCGCCGCGTGAAGCGCAGCGCGTTGCCGACGAGGTTGACGAGCACCTGGCGCAGGCGCGCCGGGTCGGCCTGGAGGCGCGCCGGCGCGTCGGGGAGCTCGGCGTAGAGCCCGAGGCCGCGCCGCCGGGCGTCCTCCTCGAAGGCGGCGAGGACGTCGCGCACCAGCTGGTCGAGGGCGACGGTGCGCGCGTCGATCGCGATGCGCCCCACCTCGATGCGCGCGATGTCGAGCAGGTCGTCGATCATGCGCAGCAGGTGCATCCCGTTGTCGCGCACGCGCTCGAGGTACGTGCGCCCGTCCTCGCCCAGCTCCACGGTGCGCATGCGCAGCAGCACGTTGGAGAAGCCGATGACGCTGTTGAGCGGGGTGCGCAGCTCGTGGCTCATGCGCGCCAGGAAGTCGCTCTTGGCGCGGTTGGCCGCCTCGGCCGACTCCTTGGCGTCGCGCAGGGCGTGGGCGGCGGCGGCGCGCCCGGCGAGGTCGCGCCGGATCACGTTGAGCACCAGCAGCCCGGCCGCGAGCGCGGTGGCGAGGCTGAGGAAGATGCTGCCGCCGACCTGGCGCACCCACGCCCGCTGCCCGTCGGACTGCGCGCGCACCAGCTCCTCCTGCTCCAGCCCCGCCGCGTCGACGCCGGCGCGGATGCTGTCGGCCAGGGCGCGGACGACGGGGGCGCGCATGACCGCCAGCGCCGACTCGGTGCCGTCGCGGCGCCGGTCGAGGGTCTCGCGCAGGTAGTTGAGCCGGCGCCGCACGAGCGGGCGGAGCGCCTCGGCGCGGGCGGCCGCCCCCGCGGCGGGGCCGTCCGGCGCGGCGGTGAGCAGGTCGAGGCGCGCCTCGGCGCTGCGGCGCTCGTCCTGGAACTGCTGGAGGTAGCGCGCCTCGCCGGTGAGGATGTAGCCGCGCACCGCCGACTCCGCGGTGGCGACGTCGGAGTAGGTGGCCTCGAGCGCGCGCAGGGCGCGCTGCGCGTCCTCCTGCGCGGTGGTGGTGTCGAGCAGGCGGCGCATGCTCTGGTACGCCGCGCCGCCCACCAGCCCCAGGAACAGGAGCCACGACGCGACCGCCAGGGCGACGGTCCGCCGGACCGACTCGGCCACGGCGCTACCCCGGCGGGCGGCGCAGCGCCCGCTCGACGGCGCGGTGGAGCACCGACTCGTCGAAGATCGGCTTGGCGACGTACTCGTCGAAGCCCGCCTCGAGCAGCGCCGCGCGGTCGCCGTCCATCGCGTGCGCGGTGAGCGCCACCACCGGCAGGTGGGCGAGCCGGTCGTCGGCGCGCATGCTGGCCAGCACCTCGATCCCGTTGATGCCGGGGAGCGAGATGTCCATGAGCACGAGGTCGGGGATCTCGCCGCTCGTGAAGGCGGCCAGCGCGTCGGCGCCGTTCACGTACTCGCGCACGTGGAACTGGTCGCCGAGGATGGCGCGGACGAGGAGCCGGTTGTCGGCGTTGTCCTCGACGACGGCGAGCACCCTCACGCGGCGCCCTCCCCGCGGGCCAGCGCGTCGGCGGCCCAGGCGCCGTACTCGGCGGCGGCGCGCTCCGCGTCGCGGCGCTCGGGGGCCAGCGCGTCGAGCAGCGCCCCCGGGTCGGCGGCGCCGGCGGCCGCTTCGTCGGCGGCGAAGTCGGAGGCCAAGCGGTCTTAGGAAGACAAATC
>NZ_JARGEK010000444.1 GCF_029211165.1 Roseisolibacter sp. H3M3-2 | reverse complement strand
GCGCCGCCTGCGGGCGGCGCGGGGCGGCCACGCGCGGGCGGCGCTTCCGGACGACCTTCTTGACCGACGGCCCGACCGGCGCGGCCGCCGCCTTCGGGCGCGCCGGGCTCGCCGCACGCGGCTTGACCGCGACCCGCCGCACCGGCCGCTTCTTGGCCGCGCTGGGCGAGATCGCGAAGCTCAGCTTCGGCGCGACGGGCTCGCAGAGCGGATCCTGCGCGGCGGTCGGGGCCTGGGCGACGCCGGGGGCGAGCGGGGCGCCGGCAGCGAGCACGGCGGCCGCTGCGGGGAGGCACCACCGGGGGAAGGTCATCGCGGAACGGTCCTGTCGTCGGGGAGCGGAACGGCGGGGCGTGGCGGCGGGCGGCCACGACCGTGGTCGGGGCAGTCCGCGTGCCGTACGCTCGAGGCCGTTACCGTGGCGCGCTACGTGGGGAGGGGACGTCGGCGCCGGTGGGCGGGACGCTCTGCCTGCGGCATGAGCGCCTCGTCACCTGTGGGAGGGACGCCACAACAGTAGAGCATGCCTGCCCGCGGGTCCAGAGTGGGCTCGGCCGTGAGACGGATCACGCCCCCCGCGCGCAACGTCCGCCGCCGAACTCGGCGGTCTGCGGCTCCGGGCGCGGCGCAGGGGCGCAGGGGGCGCCGGGCGCCCGGGGGAGACGGGGCGGGCCACGGAGCCCGCATCGACGGCTAAGTCCGCGCGGCGTCCCCACTTCGCCGATCCGGCCCCGTTGACATCGGGTATGACCCGGTTAGCTTGTGTAGGCTACGGCCGTGCAGGCGGCGCACACGATGGTGGGATGTCAGGTGGGCGCCGGCAGGGCGAGGCAGCAGCAGGCAGGGCCACGCAGGACGACAACTCGACGTCACGGCAATGGGCGGAGACGCCCCCGCTTTTCCCGAGCGGCCGCGACGCGCCATGGGTCCCCGTTCGCGCAGCAGTGGCGAGCGTACCCGGCGAGGGCGGATGGATACCAGTCCCGGTCCGGGGCGCTCGGTCCACCCGCGTTTTTGCTGTCCGGCGGGTCGCGTCGCGAGGCGCGGTCCGCCCCCCAACACCGGATCTACGCGACGCGGGCGCCGCGTCCGGCGGCGACACGCCGCGGGCCGACGCGCGCGACCAGAGCAGACGAGCCCCGATCATGCCACGGACGACCCCGCTCGAGCACTATCGCAACATCGGCATCATGGCGCACATCGATGCCGGGAAGACGACGACGACCGAGCGCATCCTCTACTATACCGGCAAGTCGCACAAGATCGGCGAGGTGCACGACGGCGCCGCGACGATGGACTGGATGGAGCAGGAGCAGGAGCGCGGCATCACGATCACGTCGGCCGCGACGACCTGCTTCTGGCAGCGCCACGGCCAGAGCGACAAGCAGGGCGAGGGGCCGGAGTACCGGATCAACATCATCGACACGCCGGGCCACGTCGACTTCACCGTCGAGGTGGAGCGGTCGCTGCGCGTGCTCGACGGCGCCGTGACGCTGCTCGACTCGGTCGCCGGCGTGGAGCCGCAGACCGAGACGGTGTGGCGCCAGGCGGACCGGTACCGCGTGCCGCGCATGATCTTCTCGAACAAGATGGACCGCACGGGCGCGAACTTCGACCGCTGCATGTCCATGATCAAGGACCGGCTGAGCCGCAAGGCGTTCGCGCTGCAGCTGCCGGTCGGGTCGGGCGAGCTGTTCACCGGCCACATCGACGTCATCGAGCGCAAGCAGTACATCTTCGACGAGGCCACCCTCGGCAAGACGTTCACCGTGGTGGACGTGCCCGAGGAGTTCCGCGACGCCATGGAGCAGGCGCGGCACGACGCGATCGACGCGGCGGTGGAGCACGACGAGGCGCTGCTCGAGAAGTACCTGTCGGGCGAGGAGCTGACGGTCCCGGAGATCCGCCAGGCGATCCGCAAGGCGACGATCGCGATGGAGTTCGTCCCCGTCTTCTGCGGCGCCTCGTTCAAGAACAAGGGCGTGCAGGCGCTGCTCGACGCGGTGATCGACTACCTGCCGGCGCCGATCGACGTGCCCGCGATCCAGGGCCACCTGCCGCACCACGACGAGACGTTCGTCGAGTGCCCGGTGACCGACGACGCGGCCTTCGCCGGCCTGGCGTTCAAGATCGCGACCGACCCGTTCGTCGGGAAGCTGACGTTCTTCCGCGTCTACTCGGGCGTGCTGAACTCGGGCTCCTACGTCTACAACTCGACGAAGGACAAGCGCGAGCGCGTCGGCCGCCTGCTGCAGATGCACGCGAACAAGCGCGAGGAGATCACCGAGGTGCGCGCCGGCGACATCGCCGCCGCCATCGGCCTCAAGGACACGCGCACCGGCGACACGCTCTGCTCCGAGGACAGCCCGCTGATCCTCGAGGCGATGAAGTTCCCGGCGCCCGTGATCGACGTCGCCATCGAGCCGAAGACCAAGGCCGACCAGGACAAGCTGGCGATCGCGCTGCAGAAGCTGGCCGAGGAGGACCCGACGTTCCGCGTGCACACCGACGCGGAGACCGGGCAGACGATCATCTCGGGGATGGGCGAGCTGCACCTCGAGATCATCGTCGACCGCATGATGCGCGAGTTCAAGGTCGACGCGAACGTGGGCCGCCCGCAGGTGGCCTACCGCGAGACCATCAAGAAGCGCGTCGAGAAGGTCGAGGGGAAGTTCATCCGCCAGTCGGGCGGCAAGGGCCAGTACGGGCACTGCGTGATCAACATGCAGCCGTCCGAGGCCGGCCAGGGCTTCGTCTTCGAGGACAAGATCGTCGGCGGCGTCATCCCCCGCGAGTACATCGGCCCGATCGAGCAGGGGATCAAGGAGGCGCTGGAGAACGGCGTCCTCGCCGGCTACCCGATGGTCGACGTGAAGGTCGAGCTGGTGTTCGGCTCGTACCACGACGTCGACTCGAGCGAGATGGCGTTCAAGATCGCCGGCTCGATGGCCTTCAAGGAGGCCGCGGCCCGCGCCAACCCGGCGCTGCTCGAGCCGGTCATGAAGGTCGAGGTGGTCTGCCCCGAGGCCTACATGGGCGACGTGCTCGGCGACATCTCGAGCCGCCGCGGCAAGATCGGCGGGATGATGCAGCGCGGCGAGGCGCAGGTGATCGCGGCCAACGTCCCGCTGTCCGAGATGTTCGGCTACTCGACGCGACTCCGCTCGATGTCGCAGGGGCGCGCCGTGTACTCGATGGAGTTCTCGCACTACGAGGAAGTGCCGAAGTCGAAGGCGGACGAGATCATCAGCAAGGTCAAGGCGTGACGGGCTCCGCTCGACGCTGATTAGTCACCACCTAGCACCGACAGGGACAGCACCATGGGCAAGGCCAAATTCGAGCGGACGAAGCCGCACGTGAACGTGGGCACCATCGGCCACGTCGACCACGGGAAGACCACCCTGACCGCCGCGATCACCACGATCCAGGCGAACAAGGGCCTCGCGCAGAAGATCGCCTTCGACCAGATCGACAAGGCGCCCGAGGAGCGCGAGCGCGGCATCACGATCTCGA
>NZ_JARGEK010000443.1 GCF_029211165.1 Roseisolibacter sp. H3M3-2 | reverse complement strand
TCCTAAGACCGCTTGGCCCTCCGACTTGCCGGCGGCCGCGCCGGCGGCGCCGCAGCGCCGACTCGGCGGCCGGCTCGAGGCGCCGGGACGGCGGTCGTGGCGCACGCAGGTCGCGCTGCTGCTGCGGGTGGCGTTCGGCGCGGCGGTCGTGGCGGCGCTGATCTACTGGCCGTACCCGTCGCGGTGCGGGGTGGGGCTGGGGTACTACCTGGCGCTGGTCGGCGTGCTGGCGCTGGCCGGGCTGTGGACCTCCGTGGCCGCCTGGCGCCACCGCGCCGCCTTCGTGCACGTGCTCGGGGTGGTCATGCTCGCGGCGGCGGGCGTGCTGGGGGCGCGCGAGGTGCTCCCCAAGGTCGGCTACGCGTTCCCGACCCCCGCGCACCCGGTGAGCTGGGCCTGCGAGTGACGCGAGTGGGCGGAACGCGACGGGGGGCGGCGCCGACCATCGGCGCCGCCCCCCGGCTCGCGTGGTCCGACGTCAGCGCCCGCGCTTGGTCCAGATCGCGACGACGCCGCAGTTGCCGCCGCCGGCCGCGCCCATGAACTGCGCCGGGATCGTCCCCGCGCTGTTGTAGACCTCCACGCCGGCGACGTCCATCGGGCGCACCAGCTGGTCGAGGTCCGTGGCGCCGTCGAACACGCGCATCCCGTCGACCCAGACGTCGGGCGTGCACCCGCCGCGCCCCTGGATCGCGTAGCCGAAGCCGGTCCCGTTGGGCACCACCGAGAGCCCCGGCGTCGTGCGGAGCGCGTCGGTGATGACGATCGGGTTGCGGCGGTTGAGGTCGTCCTCGGTGATGAAGCGCCCGCCCATGCCGCGCCGCTTCCGCTCCATGAAGCCGTTGTAGTCCTTGTTCAGCTTCGTGCGGTCGGCCTGCACGACCACGCTCTGGAGCGTGTTCAGCCGCTCGTCGAGGACCACGCCGACCGACCCCGGCGCGCGGGCGGAGAGCGTCACCGGGACGCGCTTGGGGGCGAAGCCGATGGCCCGCACCTCGAGCGCGTAGGTGCCGGCGGGGAGGCCGGCGAGGGCGAAGCTCCCGGCCTCGGTGGTGGTGCCCTGCACGTCGCTCCCCCACAGCGCCACGCGCGCGCCCTGGAGCGGGCGCCCGTCGCGCGTGCGCACCGTGCCCGAGAGGCGCGCGTTGCCGCGGGCGACGGTGATGGGCTGCTGCAGCCGCCCCTCGCGCTGCGCCGCCGTGTCGGGGAGCTGCACGGTCACCACGGACACGGAGTCGCCGAGGGCGAAGTCGCGGCGGGTGAGGCTACGGGGCGGCAGGCGGAGCTCGATCAGCCCGCCCCGCCGCCGCGGCGCCTCGGCGTTCGCCACGAGGTCGACGTCGGCGGGGAGGTCGCAGGCGACGTAGCCGCCGTCGGCGCGGACGCGCACGGGGAGGCGCCGCTTCACATTGCGCACCCCCTCCTCGCTGATCCGCATCTCGGACCAGGTGAGCACGATCTTGGACTCGGCGATCGGCTCCCCCGTGTCGGCGTTGCCGACGCTCCCCAGCAGCACCGCGCGGTCCCCGGGCGCCTGCGGGCAGACCTTGGCGCGCACCGCCATCGGGCCGGGCGTCCCCAGGTCGAGGCGGGCCGCCGTGTCGGGGAGGATCTGGACCAGCGACACCGGCGGCTCGATCCCCAGCGCGTCGAGCGTCGGGTGGAAGAAGCCCGCGAGGTAGCGCCCCGGGCGCACCCCCGGGATCCGCCAGCGGCCGCTGGAGTCGGTCTCCGCGGTGAACGAGATCGCCCGGTCCTGCTCGTGGGCCAGCTGCACCGTGGCACCCGCCAGGGGGCCGCCCGCGATGCTGTCGGTGACCACGCCGTAGACGGCCAGCGGCTTCGCCGAGTCCACCGGGAGCGGGGGCGGAAGCTGCCGCGGCGCCGTGGCCGGTCGCCCGGGCTGCCCGGTGGGGGGCGTGGCCGGGCGCGAGCCCGGGAGCTGCCCCGGGCGGGGCTTGGCCTGCGCGTCGGCCGCCGCGGGGGCGAGCGACGTCATCCCGATCGCCAGGGCGGCGAGGCGGAGGAGGGGGGCGGAGCGGGGCACGGCGGGGAGTGCGGTGGTGGGACGGGGATCAGCGCTTGGTCCAGATCACGACGGTGCCGCAGCCGCCGCCGCTCAGCCCGCCGAACTCGGGCGGCGGCGTGGCGGCGGAGCCGTAGATCTCGACCGCCAGCACCTGCGAGGGCGGGACGATCTGATCGAGGTCGTCGGCGCCGTTGAACACCAGCGTGCCGTCCAGATACACCGACGGCACGCAGTCGCCGCGTCCGCGGACGACGTAGCCGAAGCCGCGCGCCGGGTACACGCGCAGGTTCGGCGTCAGGCGCAGGGCGTCGGTCATGTACAGGAGCGGCCGGCGCTCCAGCTCCGCCGGCCCCAGGAACCTACCACCGGCCGACCGTCGGCGGCGGGCCGCGAAGTCCTCCAGGAAGCTCGAGGCCCGGGTGCGCTTGCCGCGCACGACCACGCTCGACAGCTGCTGCGCGCGCTCGCCGAAGGCCAGGCGGACGTTCGTCGTGCGCCCCGGACCCAGGTCGACCGGGGTGCTCACGGGCGCGTAGCCCACGGCGCGCGCCTCCAGGCCGAAGGTGCCCCCGGGCAGCGAGTCGAGGACGAACGCGCCCCCGGTCGAGGTGGTCGCGGTGCGCCCCGTCCCGGCGAGTGCCACCTGGGCGCGGGCGAGCGGCTCCCCGTTCGGCGTGGTGACGGTCCCCCGCAGCGTCGCCCCGCCCGCCACCCGCAGCCCCACGGGCGCGGCGCCCGTCGAGTCGCTCGGCGGCGCGGCGGCGGCGCGGGCGACCGCGACCAGCGTCGCCGAGTCGCCGAGGAGCATGTCGCGCCTTACGACGGCGCCGACCGGGACGCGGACCTCGACCACGCCGCTGGCGCGTCCGGGCGCGACGGCGTCCAGCTCGACCGGGGTGTCGGTGGGGACGCCGCAGGCGAGGAAGGTCCCCGTCGACCGCGCGACGACCGGCACCCGCCGGCGCTCGCTGCGGATCGAGCCGCGTGCGATCACCACCTCCCGCCACCCCACCGACAGCGTCGCGCCGGCGAGCGGCTCCTGGCTCGTCGCGTCGCGCAGCGTGCCGATGATCCCGCCCGTCGAGTCGCCGGCGGCCGCGCCGCACAGCAGCGCGCGCATGCGGCTCGGCCCGGGGATTCCGAGGTCGAGGCGGGCCGTCGAGTCGCCCGCGATCAGCGCCCGGAACGTCGGCGGCTCCAGCCCCAGCGCGTCGAGCGTGGGGTGGAAGAAGCCGCCGATGTACGGCCCAGAGGGCATCGTGTCGATGCGCCACCGGCCCAGCGAGTCGCTCACCGCCGTCCGCGCGGGGCGGCTCGGTTCCGTCTCGTGGGCGAACTGCACCAGTGCGCCGACGAGCGGCGCCCCCGACAGGCTGTCCCAGGCCACGCCCTGGAGGGTGACGCGCACGGCCGGTTGCGCGAGGGCGGGGGGCGCCGCGGGGACCGCCTGGGCGCGCGCCGCAAGTCGGAGGCCAAGCGGTCTTAGGAAGA
>NZ_JARGEK010000442.1 GCF_029211165.1 Roseisolibacter sp. H3M3-2 | reverse complement strand
CCCGCCGCGCGCGGCGCGCCGGCCTGGGCAACGTGACCCGCGACGCCGGCGCGGCCGACGGCGCGGCGCGCCGCTACGCGCGGCTGCTGCGCGTCTTCCCGCGCGACTTCGCGCGCCGATTCGGCGCCGACATGGCCGACGTCTTCCGCGACCAGTGCGCGGCCGCCCACGCGTCGGGGGGCCCGCGCGCGGTCGCGCGCCTCTGGCGGCGCACCTGGCCGCGCACCCTCGGCGCCGCGCTGCTGGAGTGGCGCGACGCGCTCCTCGTCCCGTCGTACCCGGCCCCGCACCCCGGAGACCCGATGCTCGCCACGCTCGGGCGCGACCTGCGCCTCGCCGTCCGCTCGCTGCGCCGCGCGCCGCTCGTGACCGCGGTGGCCGTCCTGTGCATCGCGCTCGGCACCGGCGCGGTGACCACGCTGGTGAGCGCGTTCGACGCCTTCGTGCTGCGCCCGATGCCGGGGACGGGCCGCGCCGGGGAGCTGGTGCGCGTCGAGCGCACGCACCCCGGCGCCGACGGCTTCGTGTCGCTCCCCGCGTCGTACCTCGACGCGCTGCGCGCGCGGGCCCGCACCGTGTCGGGCGTCGTCGCGTGGACCAAGGGGACGTTCGCCGTGCGCCGCGGCGACGCGATGGCGCTCCCCGTCACCGGCAGCTACGTGACCGGCGACTTCTTCCCGGTGCTCGGCGTGCGCCCGCGCGTCGGGCGCTTCTTCCAGGCCGACGAGGACGGGCGCGAGACGGCGGCGCCCGTGGTCGTCGTGTCGGAGCGCTTCTGGCGCACGCAGCTCGGCGCCGACAGCACGGCGGTGGGGGGCGACCTGCTGGTGAACGGGCGCCGCCTCACCCTCGTCGGCGTCGCGCCCGCCGAGTTCCAGGGGCCCAACGCCCCCGTGCAGACCGACGCCTGGGTGCCGCTCGGCGCGCGGCGGCTGCTGATGCCGACCGCGGCGTCGCTGGCCGACCGCGACGTCACGACGCTGCAGCTGGCGGCGCGGCTGCGCCCCGGCGTGACGACGGAGGCGGCCACGCGCGAGCTGGAGCGCCTGACCGCCGACCACGTCGCCTCGGGCGGCGACCCGGAGTGGCTGCGGAAGTACACCGACGTGCGCCTGACGACGCTGCGCGCGCTCCCCGCCGACGCGCGCCGCACGATGGCCGGCTTCCTCGGGCTGCTCACCGGCGCGGCGGCGCTGGTGCTGCTCATCGCCAGCGTGAACGTCGCCGCGCTGCTGTCGGCGCGCGCCGTGGCGCGGCGGCGCGAGATGGCCGTGCGCGCGGCGATCGGCGCCGGGCGCGGGCGGCTGGTCGCGCAGCTGCTGACCGAGATCCTCGTCCTGTTCGGCGCCGGCGCGGCGGGCGGGCTGGCGATCGCGTTCGCCGCCGCGCGTCGGCTGGAGGCGCTGCCGATCCCCGGCGAGCTGCCGATGCGGCTGCAGCTCGCCCCCGACCTGCGCGTGTTCGGCTTCTCGCTGCTGCTGTGCGTGGCGATGGGGGCGCTGGCGGGGCTGGTGCCCGCGCGCCGCGCGCTGGCGCTCGGCGTCGCCACGCGGCTGCGCGACGGCGCGGGCGGGAGCGCGCGCCGCGCCCGGGTCGGCGACGCGCTGGTGGCGGGGCAGATCGCGCTGTCGCTGGTGCTGCTCGTCGGCGCCGGGCTGTTCGTGCGCGCGGTGCGCCGCGGCGCGGAGATCCCGCGCGGCTTCGACGCGGCGGGCGTGACGACGGTGCTGGTCGACGCCGGCGCGTGGGGGCTCGACGGCGCGCGCGCGCGGACGCTGACGGTGGCGATCCGGGAGCGCATCGCGGCGATCCCCGGCGTGACGCTGGTGTCGGCGGCCAACGGGCTCCCGCTCACCTTCCGCAGCAGCGGCGACGCCGTGCAGCCCGCCGGCCCGGGCACCGCCGACGTGCCGGTGTCGCTGCTGACGATCGCGCCGGGGTACCACGCGGCGCTGCGCATCCCGCTGCTGGCCGGGCGCGACTTCCGCGCCGCCGACGACACGGGGGCGGCGCGCGTCGCGGTCGTGAACCAGACGCTGGTGCGCACGCTGTGGCCCGCGCTGCGCGCGCCGGGCGAGGCGCTCGGGCGAACGTTCGGCTTCCGCGGGACGCGCGTGACGGTCGTCGGCGTGACGCGCGACGCGAAGCACGCCTCGCTCGCCGCGCCCACGCCGCCGCTGGTGTACCTGCCGCTGGCGCAGCACTGGGAGTCGCGGCAGTGGCTGCTGGTGCGCACCGACCGCGACCCGGCGGCGCTGACGCCGCGGATTCTGGCCGCCGTGCGCGCCGTCGACCCGGACGTCCCGCGCCCCGCCGTCGAGACGCTCGAGGGGGCGATGGCGATCGGACTCCTGCCGCAGCGCGCGGCGGCGCTGGTGACGGTCACGCTCGGCGGCGTCGGGCTGCTGCTCGCGGTCGTGGGGCTCTACGGCACCATCGCCTACGCCGCCAGCCGCCGCACGCGCGAGGTCGGGATCCGGCTCGCGCTCGGCGCGCGGCGCGGCGACGTGGTGCGGCTCCTGCTCGGCGAGGGCGGGCGGCTGACGGCGGCGGGGCTCGCGCTCGGCCTGCTGCTCGCGGCCGGCGCGGCGCGGCTGCTCGGCTCCCTGCTGTTCGGCCTCTCGCCGCTCGACGCGGTCACCTACGTGGGGACGACGGCGCTGCTGGCGGGCGTGGCGCTGCTGGCGAGCTGGATCCCGGCGCGGCGCGCGGCGGCGGCGAATCCGACGGCGGTGCTGCGGCAGGAGTAGTCGCGACGACGGCGGGCGCGTCCGATCGCGGGGACATCGGCCGTCCCCTCGGGAGGGCGGTCGCCGCGTGACGCGCGCATCAACTCGCGTCGGCGGCGCGAGTTAGTGCGCGTGCCCGGCGCGGCGCGTGCCGTGCCGTCCCCGCGGCCGAGCACCCGGGCGACGCGGCCCACCGTGCGGAGACCCGAGCCCGTGCCGTGATGTCCTCCGTCCAGCGTGCCCTCCGCGTCGCCTGCGCGGCGCTCCCCCTGCGCGCCGCCGCGGCGCAGCCTCCCGCCGCGCAGCCCCCCGCGTCCGCCGACTCGCTCGCCGCCCGCGGCGCCGTGCAGGGCGTGGTCTTCGACAGCCTGCTCGCCGTGGGGCCGCTGGCGGGCGCCGAGGTGTGGGTGGCCGGCACCGGCGCCACCGCGCGCACCGACGCCGTGGGGCGCTTCCGCCTCGACGGACTCGCGCCGGGGAGCGCCGAGGTCGCGGTGTCACACCCCGCGCTCGACGCGCTGGGCGTGGCCACTCCGGCGCGGGCCGTCGCGGTCGTGGCCGGGCGGGTGACCGAGCTGCGGCTCGCCACGCCGTCGGCCGCGACGCTCTACCGCGCGCCGTGCGGCGGCGCGCCCGAGCCGGGCGTGGGGCTGGCGCTCGGCGTCGTGCGCGTGGGGCGCGACGGGGCCCCGGCGGCCGGCGCGGAGGTGGACGCGTCGTGGGGGACGCTCGTCCTCGGCGGCGGCGCGACGACGACGCGCGTGGCGCGCGTGCGCGCGCGCGCCGACGCCGAGCG
>NZ_JARGEK010000441.1 GCF_029211165.1 Roseisolibacter sp. H3M3-2 | reverse complement strand
GCTGCTGGCGGGGCTCGCCGCGGCGTGGCGCGCGCCGGGCAGGCGGCGGTGGGCCGCCCTCGCCGCGCTCGCGGCGCTGGGCGGCGTCGCCTACGCGACCAACGTCGTGATGGCGGCCGACATGATGTTCCGCCTCCCCTCGCAGCTCCTCATGAGGCCGGCCGCCGAGAGCCGCGTCGACGGGGAGCGGCTGGTGGTCGGCGTCGAGGTGAACGGCGAGGCGCGCGCCTACCCGCTGCAGTACCTCGGCTACCACCACCAGGTGCGCGACACGGTCGGCGGGCGCCCGGTGCTGGTGAGCTACTGCACGGTGTGCCGCTCGGGGCGCGTCTTCGACCCGGTGGTCGACGGGCGCGCCGAGACGTTCCGGCTGGTGGGGATGGACCACTGGAACGCGATGTTCGAGGACCACTCGACCGGGAGCTGGTGGCGGCAGGCGAGCGGCGGCGCGGTGGCCGGCCCGCGCCGCGGCGCCGCGCTGCGCGAGCTCCCGAGCCGCCAGACGACGCTGCGCCTGTGGCTGGCGATGCACCCGCGGTCGCTGGTCATGCAGGCCGACCCCGAGGCGCTCGACGAGTACCCGAAGACGTTCGACTACGAGCGCGGCACCAGCCGCAAGCGCCTCACCGGCACCGACACCACGTCGTGGGCCGACAAGGCGTGGGTGGTGGGCGTCGCGCTCGACGGCGCGAGCCGCGCGTACGACTGGAACCGGCTGCGGCGCGAGCGCGTGATCAACGACGTCGTCGGCGGGACGCCGGTCGTCGTCGCGCTGGCCCCCGACGGCGCGAGCTTCGTCGCCTACGCGCGCCCCGACGACGCGACGCGGCTGGCGCTGCGCGGCGACTCGCTGGTGGCGGGCGCCCGCGCGTGGGCGCTCGACGGGCGCGGCGCCGACGGCCGGCTCGCCCCCGTCGCGGCGTACCAGGAGTTCTGGCACAGCTGGCGGACGTTCCACCCCGGCACCTCCACCTACTGAGGGCGCGATGAGAGTCATGCGAGGGACGCTCGGGCTGCTGGCGACCGCGGCGATCGCGGCGCACGCGCAGCCGCCGCTCGACCTGTCGCGCTACCGGATGGTGGACCTCACGCACGCCTTCGACGCGCGCACGCCGTACTGGCCCACGTCGCCCACGGGCTTCAGGCTCGACACGCTCTCGGCGGGGCAGACGCCGGGCGGCTGGTACTACTCGGCGTTCGCGTACTCGGCGCCGGAGCACGGCGGCACGCACCTCGACGCGCCGATCCACTTCGGCGCCGGCAAGGCGACCGCGGAGAACGTCGCGCTGGAGCGGCTGATGGCGCCGGCGGTGGTGATCGACGTGAGCGCGAGGGCGGCCGCCGACGCCGACTACATGCTGACGCGCGACGACGTGCTGGCGTTCGAGCGGCGGCACGGGCGCATCCGCGCCGGGACGATCGTGCTGCTGCGCACCGGGTGGGACCGCCGCTGGCCCGACCGCAAGGCGTACCTCGGCGACGACACCCCCGGCGACGCGACGAAGCTGCACTTCCCGAGCTTCGGCGAGGACGCGGCGCGGCTGCTGGTCGAGGAGCGGCGCGCGGGCGCGCTCGGCGTCGACGTGGCGTCGATCGACCGCGGGCAGTCGCAGGACTTCCGCGTGCACCGCTTGGCCGCCGCGGCCGACGTGCCGGGGTTCGAGAACCTGCGCGGGCTCGACCAGCTGCCGGCGACCGGGGCGATCGTCATCGCGCTCCCCATGAAGATCGCCGGCGGGTCGGGCGGGCCGCTGCGGGCGGTGGCGCTGATACCTCGGTAACAGCTTTCGACAGGATTAACAGGAAAGGGCGCGGAGAGACTCGAGTCTGGAGTCTCTCCGCGCCCTTTCCTGTCAATCCTGTCGAATGCACTTGACCGTCGCCGCCCCCCGTCGCATCCTGTCCCCTGAATCTTTCAGGGAAGCGGCTTGTGGGCGACGACACGCTCGACCTCCTCAAGGGCACCCTCGACGTGCTCGTGCTCAAGGCCCTCACCTGGGGCCCCCGCCACGGCTACGCGGTCGCGCGCTGGATCGACGACGCCACGCGCGGCGCGCTGCAGGTGGAGGAGGGCGCGCTCTACCACGCGCTGCACCGCCTGGAGAAGCGCGGCTGGCTGGCGAGCGAGTGGGGAGTGTCGGAGTCCAACCGGCGCGCCAAGTACTACACGCTCACCGCCGTCGGCCGGCGGCAGCTGGCGACGCAGACGGCGACGTGGACGCGCTACGCGGAGGCGGTGTTCGCCGCCCTCCGCACGGCCTGAGGGGGCGCCGGTGCCGCCGCTCCCCCCGGGCGTCCGCCGCGCATTCCGCCTCGCGCGGCGCCGCCCCGACGTCGACGCGGAGGTGGACGCCGAGATCGCGTTCCACCTCGAGATGCGCGCCGCCGAGCTGGCGGCGACCGGCCTGACCCCGGGCGACGCGCGCGCCGAGGCGCTGCGGCGGTTCGGCGACCCCCACCGATGGAGGACCGCGATGCAGGCGCTCGACCACCAGCGCGCCGACGGCGCGCGCCGCGCGGAGCGGCTGTCGGAGCTGTGGCTCGACCTGCGGACCGCGGCGCGGTCGCTGCGGCGGGCGCCGCGCTTCGCGCTGCTCGCCACGCTCACCCTCGCGCTCGGGATCGGCGCCAACGCGGCGGTGTTCGGCGTGGCCAAGTCGGTGCTGCTCGACGCGCTGCCCTACGCCGACGCCGGCCGCGTGCTGCAGGTGCACGCGCGCTGGAACGACGGCACCAACGACCGCGGGCCGGTGAGCGCCGCCGTGGTGACCGACCTGCGCGCGCGCGCCCGCGGGCTCGAGCGGCTGGCCGCGTTCGAGGGGCTGCCGCGCGACGCGGTGCTCAGCGGGGCGGACGGGCCGCGCGCCGTGCGCGTCGCCTGGGTCGAGCCGGAGCTGTTCCGCACGCTCGGCGTCACGGCCGCGCGCGGGCGCGTGCTGCGCGCCGACGACGCGGCCGCCGACACGGCCTACGACGTGGTGGCGACGCACGCCGGGTGGCAGCGCCTCCTGGGCGGCGACCCGGCGGCGGTCGGCGGCCGCGTGGTGGTCAACGGGATCACGCGCACGGTGGTCGGCGTGCTGCCGCGCGCCTTCGTCGGGCCGGTGGGGGAGGTGGACTTTTACTTCCCGCAGACGCTGCGCGGCGCGATGCGCGACCCGTCGCGCGCGCGCGGCCGCCAGTACCTGGGCGTGGTGGCGCGGCTGCGCCCGGGCGTCGCGCCGGAGGCCGCCGCGCGCGAGCTCGCCGGGATCGGCGAGGCGCTGACGCGCGAGCACCCCGGCACCGACGGCTTCTACCGCCTGACCGCGCTCCCCATCCGCGACGCGATGGTCGGCGACACGCGCACGCCGCTGCTCGTGCTGATGGCGAGCGCCGCGCTCGTGCTGGTCATCACCTGCGCCAACCTCGCCGGCGCGATGCTCTCGCGCGCGCTGTCGCGGCGGCGCGAGTTCGCGGTGCGTGCCGCGCTCGGCGCCGGGCGCGGGCGGCTGGCGCGCCAGCTCCTCACCGAGAGCACGGTGCTGGCGGTCG
>NZ_JARGEK010000440.1 GCF_029211165.1 Roseisolibacter sp. H3M3-2 | reverse complement strand
GCCTCGGCGCCGGCGGCCGACAGCGCGCGGTTGTCGCGGCGCGGCGCCGTGCCCAGGTCGGCGCGCGGGGCGACGCCGAAGTGCAGCTCCTCGTCGCCGCGCCGCACGTGCCACTCGGCGTCGCGGTCGACGCCGCGGTCGCCGTAGGCGCGCACGTAGCCGTCGTTGAAGCGCGTCACGTCGTCGTCGCTGATGGCGCCCGAGCGCGGCAGCCCGGGGAGCAGCTCGTCCGGGGTGTGCGCCTCGAGCTCGCGCGCGTCGAGGACGACGCGCTTGGCCGCGTGGTCGATCCAGGCGGCGCGCAGCGGCGCCAGCGAGTGGCGGTCGTCGCGCCGCAGGTCGATGTCGAGCATGACGACCTCGCGCGCCTCCACGTCGACCAGGAGGTCGGTCACCCGCCCGAGCTCGCGCCCGGTGGAGGCGAAGACCGTCCACCCGACGATGTCGGGCTCCCCGTCGGCGACGCGGAACTTCAGGTCGCTGAGGCGCTTGAGCTGGCGGGCGCGCCGCGGGTCCGGCCCGACGCTCGCCTCGTCGCGCATCCCGCGCGACGTGTGGTGGTCCCGTGCCATCGGTCCTCTCCGAAAGTGGGGGGCGGGGGGGGGCGCGGACTACGCCAGGCGGAGCGCGGGCGCCGGCGCCGCCGGGGCCTCGATCGCCGACGTCGGCGCCGTGGCCGGCACCGTGTCCATCTGGTCCACGCCGTCGTTGTTCAGATACCAGAAGACGAGCGCCACGAGCGCCAGCGCCAGCAGCACCCACACCCAGGCCGTGCTGCGGCGCTTCGGCTCCACGCGAATCTCGGCCATGTGCTCTCTCCGTGTTCGGGACGCGTGCGGCCGCCCCCGGGTCGGGGGCGATCGCGGGCTCCCAGTGCAACGCCGGGGCCAACCGGGGCGCGCGGCCGCGTCCGGTCCGAATCCTGCCCAGGGGTGAACACATGACCCCAACGGATGCCCCGGCCCCGGCCCAGTCGCCCGGCCGAGAGCTGACGCGCGCGCGTGCGCGCAAGATCCTCGCGGACCGCTTCGGCTTCGACGACTTCCAGTACCGCCAGTACGAGCCGATCCAGTCCGTCCTGCGCGGGCGCGACACGCTGGTCGTCATGCCGACGGGGAGCGGGAAGTCGCTGGTCTACCAGTTCCCGGCGCTGGTGCTCGACGGGCTCACGCTGGTCGTCAGCCCGCTGATCGCCCTCATGAAGGACCAGCAGGACAAGATGGTCGCGCAGGGGGTCGACGCGCTGGCGTTCCACTCGCACCAGACGACCCGCGAGACGCGCGACACCGAGCGCGCGATCGCGGAGGGCGAGGGCGACATCCTGTACGTGACGCCGGAGCGGTTCAAGGACCGCGAGTTCTTCGAGATGCTGCTGCAGCGCAAGGTGAGCCTCTTCGTCGTCGACGAGGCGCACTGCGTCAGCCAGTGGGGGCACGACTTCCGCCCCGACTACCTCACGCTCGGCTCGGTCGTCAACCGCCTCGGGCGCCCGCCGGTGCTGGCGCTCACCGCCACCGCCACCGCCGAGGTGCGCGCCGACATCGTGCGGCAGCTCGGGATGCGCGACCCGGCGGTGACGATCACCGGGTTCGCGCGCCCGAACCTGCGCTTCGAGGTGCGGCGCACGGTGAACGACGTGGCGAAGGACGAGGCGCTGCGCTCGCTGCTCGACGCGACCGAGGGGAACGGCGTCGTGTACGTGGCGACGATCAAGGAGGCGGAGCGCCTCTACGAGCACCTCAAGGACAAGTTCCACCGCAAGTACGAGTTCGGCCTGTACCACGGCAAGCTGGCGCCGGCCGAGCGCAAGTCGGCGCAGGACCGGTTCATGGCCGACGAGCTGAAGGCGATCATCGCGACCAACGCGTTCGGGCTGGGGATCGACAAGCCGGACATCCGGTTCGTGACCCACTACCACTTCCCGGGCTCGATCGAGGCGTACTACCAGGAGGCGGGGCGGGCGGGGCGCGACGGGCTGCCGTCGACGTGCACGCTGCTCTACCGCGTGGAGGACCGCCGCATCCAGAGCTACTTCCTGGGCGGGAAGTACCCGGAGGTGGAGGAGGCGGCGAAGGTGGCGATCGTGCTCGAGACGTACGGCGAGCGCGAGCCGGTGCCGCTCGACGAGCTGGCGGAGCGCAGCGGGGTGCCGCGGCGCAAGGCGCGCATCACGCTGATGCTGCTCAAGCGGCACGGGCTGGTGCGCGAGCACCGCGGCGGCCACTGGGAGCGGCTGGCGGGGCGGCTGACGCAGGTGGACCTGAGCCACGACCTGACCGACTACGAGGAGCGGCGGGCGCGCGACCAGGCGAAGCTGCAGGCGGTGGTGGACTTCGCGCAGACGGCGCGCTGCCGGACGCGGTACATCCTCGAGTACTTCGGGGAGGACGTCGACGCGGAGTGGCGCTGCGAGAACTGCGACGCGTGCGACGCGATGGTGCAGTGGGAGCGCCGGCAGGCGCGCCTGGGGGGGTGACCCGGGCGCGCCGGCCGGACGCCCGCCTCACGTCGGCGCGGCGAGCATTCGTCGGACCCGCAGCTGGCGGTCGGCGAAGAAGCCGGCGCTGACGACCAGCATCGGCGCGCTGGCCAGCACCTCGTACAGGATCGGCCCGGGGCGCGCGGGCCACACGCCCAGCGCGGCGCACAGCATCGCGGCGCACAGGGCGAGCGACCATCCGTCGCTGGGCGCGCGCGGCAGCCAGAGCGGCTCGCGGCCGCCGGGCAGCGCCTGCACGAGCGCGTAGGCGAGGATCGGCGCCACGGTGCCCACGAAGAGCGGGGCGCGGCCCAGCGGCGCGAGCGCGTGCGCCCACGTGGCCGGCCCGATCCACCGCACGGCGCCGACCGCCGCGCCGGCGCAGCCCACCGCGAGCGCCACGAGGCATGTGAGGCGGTAGCGCCGCTGGCCGTCCATCGGGTCCTCGCGCGTCGAAGGGTGAGCTGCTGATCGACCGCCCGTCATGCGACCCACTCGACGCGGCACCTGAGATCGGACGTGTACAGGTAGTTCCCGTCGTCGTCGTAGTGCTCGACGTACTCGCAGATCTCCATCCAGTAGCCGCCGCCGCCCGCCGGCTGTCCCCCGCCGCCCCCGCCACCTTCGGCCGGCGGGGCCGCGCAGTCAAGCGCCGAGTGTGCCGCGAGGGGGTCGGCCGTGCCGCCGGTGAGCGCGTCGGCGCCCTGTGCGGGACAGTCGCAGGGTTTGGGCGCCTTCGCGGCCTCCTTGCACTCGTGGTACGCGTTGGTCGCCACCGCCAGCGCCGTCGAGACCGAGGTGAAGGTGGCGACCGCGCCCGCGCAGGTCGCGACCACCACGGGGCTCGGGACGACGCAGGCGGTCCAGACGGCGGTCGCGGCGGCCACGACCCCCGCCGACGCGCCGACCACCGCCATCGCCTGCACGATGCACGCGCCCTCCGCCTCCTCGTCGCTGGCCATGCAGTCGTCCGCCGAGGCGCGCGCCGCCAGCTCCAGCCGCGCGAGCCCGACCGGCGCCCCGGTCCCGGCGCCGTCGCGGACCGTCGCGGCGCGCGGGTCGGCGCACGCCACGCGCGGGAGC
>NZ_JARGEK010000044.1 GCF_029211165.1 Roseisolibacter sp. H3M3-2 | reverse complement strand
CAGCGGCGCGGCCAGCACGAGGGCGGCCGGCCGGTCCCCGGCGTCGAGGTCGAGGCGCGCCGGCAGCGCGGCGCCTGAGGCGAGCGCGCCCACGCGGAACTGCACCAGCACCGCGCGCAGCGAGCCGTCGGCGTGGCGGCTGTGGAGCCCCGCGGCGTAGACCGCCGCCTCGGCCGCCGCGCTCCCCGCGCCGACCACCACCCGCACCCGCCCCTCCTGCCCCGGGAACAGCCGCCCCGGCGCCAGCGGCACCCCGCTCGACACCACCGCCGCCCCGCTCCCCCCGTCGAACCGCCACACCCCCAGCGCCACCGAGCCGGTGCCCACCGGCGGCACGCTGGCCGACGTGGCGGGTCCCTGCGGCTTCTGCGCGGGCTTCAGCTTCCCGCCGCCGTTCGTCTGCGTGGTCGTCGTGGTGGTCGTCGGCGTCGGCTCGGTGCTCGGCGTCGACGCCGTCGTCGTGGGCGTGGTGGTCGGCGCGGGCGCCGCGGCCGTCGTGTCGGGCACGGTGGCGCCGACGACGGAGAACTGCGCCGGCGTGGACGACACGCCGTCGACCGACACCGCGACCTGGAAGGTGCCCTGCGCGAACGCGAGCAGGCGACCGGACAGCGAGTCGATGCGCACCACGCCCGGCGAGGACTCGCGCACGACGCGGTAGACGGCGACGCGCCCGGTGACGCGCTGCCCGCTCGCGTCGGTCGCGATGGCGCCGAACTGCGCCTCGCCGCCGGTCGGCATCGACCAGTCGGGGCTCTCGAGCCCCGACTGGATGTCGAGGGCGACGCTCTGCACGGCGGTGGTCGTGCTGGCGCTCGCGCGGCCGCGCGCGGCCAGCTCGGCGCGCGACGCGGGCGCCGTCGTGACGTCGCCGCACGCGGCGACCGCCGCCGACGCGGCCAGCAGGTGCGCGACGCGTACGACGCGTCGCGCGGATGTGCGGGAGTTCGAGGACACTGCGCCCCTCCGGCCAATCGTGTGAGAAGTTCGGCGGCCCGACCGGCGTGGCGTGGGATGCGAGTCCCGCGCGGTAGCCTCGTTGGCTTTGCGGCCCCGGCTTTCGCCGGGTGTGCCCTTGTCGCTTTCCCCACGGAGGGGGGCGATCCTGCCCTGATGAGGTGGGAAGGTGCCGACGGCGTCGCGCGGGAGGGGTGGACGCGACGCGACCGTCACGCCCGTGGCCTCCCGGCGAACGTTCCACGCGCGCGCCGTCAGGCTCGGCGTCGCGTGCGATCGTCACCCACACAAGGGACGTGTCACGCGTGCCGAGGTCACGTGACCCGGGACACGGCGCGCGCACCGCGCGCGTCGCCGCGCGGGTCCGTGGCGACGGGGGGGCGGCGGCCTTAGACTTCGCGGCGTGGCGCGTGCTGGACTCGCCGCACTCCCGTCCCCCGATCCTGATGTGCGGAGTAGCCGGAATCGTCTTCGCGGGCGAGCAGCGGACCACGTCCGACCAGCTGCGCGCGCTGAGCACCTCGCTCGCCCACCGCGGCCCTGACGACACCGGGTACCTCGGCTGGTCGCCGGGCGGCGCGCCGACGCTCTCGCGCGACCCCGCGGAGGCCGCGGGGCGCCGCCTCGGCTTCATGCACCGCCGGCTGTCGATCCTCGACCTGTCGACGCTCGGCTGGCAGCCGATGTCGACGCCCGACGGGCGGTACCACGCCGTCTACAACGGCGAGATCTACAACTTCGTCGAGCTGCGCGAGGAGCTGCGCGCGCTCGGCTGGAGCTTCCGGTCGCACGGCGACACCGAGGTCGCGATCGCCGCGTTCGCGCAGTGGGGCGGCGCCGCGCTGCGCCGCTTCGAGGGGATGTTCGCGTTGGCGATCCTCGACAGCGTCGAGGGGACGCTACACCTCGCGCGCGACCCGTTCGGCATCAAGCCGCTGTTCTACGTCGACGCGCCGCGCGGGTTCGCCTTCGCGTCCGAGGTGCAGGCGCTGCTCGGCCTCGGGCTCGCCCCGCGCACGGCGGACCCCGCGGCCGTGTTCCAGTACCTCGCCCGCGGCGAGGTCGCGTGGCCCGACCGGACGTTCTTCGCGCACGTGCGCAGCGTCCCGCCCGGGCACTGGATGTCGGTGCGCGTCGGCCCGTCGGGGCTCGACGTCGGCGCGCCGGCCGCGTACTGGGCGCTGCGGCGCGAGGAGGCGCGCGGCCTCGGCTTCGACGAGGCGGCCGCGCTCGTGCGCGACGCGTTCCTCGGCAGCGTCGCGCGCCACCTGCGCAGCGACGTCCCCGTCGGCGTCGCGCTCTCCGGCGGCATCGACTCGTCGGCGATCGCGACCGCCATCCGCCGCATCGAGCCGGCGAGCGAGATGCACGCGTTCAGCTTCATCGCCGCCGACGAGCGGATCAGCGAGGAGAAGTGGATCCGCGTCGCCGGCGCCGCCGCCGGCGCGACGATCCACGAGGTCCGCCCCGACCCGTCGACGACGCCGGACGAGCTGGACCGGCTGGTGGCGCTGCAGGGCGAGCCGATGCCCTCGATGAGCATGTACGCGCAGTACCACGTCTTCGGGACGGCGGCCGAGCGCGGCGTGCGCGTGATGCTCGACGGCCAGGGCGCCGACGAGCTGATGGCCGGCTACGGCGTGTACTTCGCGCCGCACGTGGCGGCGATGTTCCGGCAGGCGCGCTTCCTCGCGGCGCGGCGCGCGCTGTACTCGGCCGCGGGCGCCACGCGCGACGTCGACGTGCGCTACGTGCAGCGCTACGTCGCCGCGTCGCTCGCGCCGCGCTGGGTCAAGGCGCTCGGCAGCCGCCGCGCGCGCGCGGGGACGCTCCCGGAGTGGCTGCGCGGCGACTGGTTCGCCGACCGCTGCGGCGACGGCGCCGACATGTTCCCCGCCGACCCGGGGCCGGACCTGTTCGCGCACCTCGGCAGCTCGGTCGGGACGTCGCTCCTCGGGCTCCTGCGCTTCGAGGACCGCAACTCGATGGCGCACTCGGTGGAGAGCCGCGTCCCCTTCCTGACGCCCGACTTCGCGTCGCTGCTCTTCTCGCTCCCGGCGGAGTTCCTGATCGACCGCGACGGGACGCGGAAGGCGGTGTTCCGGCAGGCGATGCGCGGCATCGTCCCCGACGCGATCCTCGACCGCCGCGACAAGATCGGCTTCCAGCCGCCGCAGGAGGCGTGGCTCGGCGAGCTGCGTCCGTGGACCTCGGGCGCGCTCGCCGGCGAGACCGCGCGCGCGCTCCCGTTCATCGACCAGGGCGCGCTGCGGCGCAGCGCGGAGGCGATCGCGGCCGGCGGCGCCGCGCCGGGCGGCGTGCCGCTCTGGCGCTGGGTGAACCTGGTGCGGTGGGCCGAGCTGATGGACGCGCGCTTCGAGTAGCGCGCGCCCGCGCGGCCGCCGCCGCGCGCGCCGGTCAGCGGTAGCCGAGCGCGCGGTAGCTGGCGGAGTAGTGCTCGTTGAACTGCTTCGAGCCGGACAGCCACGCCTTCGCGACGCCGCCCGCCAGCACCGCGTCCGTGCGCTGCCGGTACGTCCCCCGCTCGGCCGGGTCGGACGCCCGCGCGCCGAGCCAGGCATAGGTGGTCGCGATCAGCCCGTTGAGGTCGGGCGCGGGGTCGGGGCCGCCGACGCCGAACCCCTGCTCGTTCTTCGGGCACATCACGCTCGCGTACTGGAACGCCTGCGCGTCGCCGCGCCACTGCGTGCGCCACATGTAGTCCCCCGCGCGCCGCACGGCATCGACGATGCGCGGGTCCTGCCGGTACTCGCCGTACACCTGGATCAGCGCGTCGTCGAGCATGCCCACCATGTAGTTCAGCTGCCCCCCGCACACCTGCCCGTCGGCCGGATAGCTGCCGTCGGGCAGTTGCCACGCGAAGACGGCCGCGAGGTGGCGGTCCAGCCGCTGCGCCCAGTCGGCGCGCTCCGCGCCCTCGGGGAGCGGGGAGCCCGGCGGCATGAGGCGCCACGCCAGCAGCGCGCTCTGGACGAGGCGCGCCGCGATGCGCGACTCGCCGATCGCCCGCGTCATGTAGCTCGGGTTGAACCCGTTCAGGATATCGGCCACCCGCACCACGGCCTTGCGGCTCCCCTCGTCGCCGGTGAGCTGGTAGTGCACCGCCAGCCCGCCCAGCTGCGCCCAGTGGGGCGACGACTTGTAGGGGTCCGCCTTGTTCGCCTCGAGGTAGTCGCGCCGGTACGTCAGCGCGGACTCGGTGGCCCGCCGCCAGTACAGGGGGTCCCCCGTGCGCGCCCACCACGCGTAGTAGATCAGCGCGCGGTCGTAGTAGTTCCCCTCCCACTTCGGCCCCTCGCTCGCCCAGAGCTTCTCGGAGAAGGTGCGGAAGTCCTCCTCGTAGCGCGCGTAGGCGCCGCCCATCAGGCGCGTCTCGACCACGGTGCGCGTCGGGCCGACGACGTCGGTCGCCACGAGGTAGGTGGGATCGGTCGGCAGCGCGACCGCCTCCGGCGAGCCCGGGGCCGCCGCGTCCCCCGGCAGCGCGGCGGCGGCGCGGCGCGGCCCGATGACGAGGCGGGCGGGGACCGACCTCGGCCCCGACAGCTCGGCGTGGAACTGGACGAGCACCGCGCGCAGCGACCCGTCGCGGTGCCGCGTGTGGAGCGCGCGCACCCGCTGCGCCGGCTGCGAGTCGCCGACGACGACCGCGACCCACGCGATCTGGTCGGCCGTCACCGCGCCCGGCGGGAGCGGGATGCCGCTCGAGACGAGGGCCCGGCCTCCGCCGCCCTGCAGGCGGTGCAGCGCGAGCGCGACCTGGCGCGGCGCGGCGCGCGCGGCCGACGCGTCGGGCGCGGCGACCAGCGCCGGATCGAGCGCGCCGGGATCGGCGGCGCCGAAGGAGGCCGCGACGCCCTCGCCCGACACGCCGCGCGAGAAGGCGGCGGCGGCGGCCAGCAGGGCGGCCAGGAGCGCGAGCCCCCACCACAGGGGGGCGAGACCGCGGCGGGCGCGTCGCGCCCCCGACGAGACGAGGGGCATGGCGCGGATCGGGAAGGCGTCCGTCTGCGGTCGCGTCACGGCGACGGGACCGTGCCGCGCCGGCGGGCCCGGAGGCCCGCCGGCCGGCGATCACTCACGCGGTGGGACCGACCGGGATGGCGCGGTCCACGCGCGGCACGAGCTGGCGCGCCACGTCCATCGCGATCGAGTCGGCGCGCACGTACGGGCTCTGCCCCGTCTGCGCCGCCTGGGTGCGGTCGGCGACCCCGATCGGGACGACGATGCGCACCAGCGCCTCCTCGGTGCGCCCGTGGACCGCGGCGTCGCGCAGGAGGTTCCACTTCACCTGGTACTCGTTCCACTCCAGCCGGCCGCGCCCCTGGTACCAGTAGTACACGAGCGCCTGCGAGCCCTTGTTCGCCAGCAGGTAGCGGTTCATCTGGGCCGGGCGCCCGTCGACCGACACCGTGCGCGTCCCCGCCTCGACCGCCTCCCAGCCGGCGCCGGGGAGGCAGTTCTTCGGGGAGTGGATGGTCTTCCCCTGGACCTGGTAGTCGTAGTAGCCGACGTAGACGCTGAACCCCGGGTCGAGCGAGTCGCGCTGGAACGACCGCATGACGTAGTCGGTCATCCCGGCGACGCGGCGCTCCTCCTCCGGCACCGTCACGTCGGTCGCCGTGTAGCCGGGGGCGTCGACGGTGATGGTGCGCATCTCCGCCCGCGCCGGCATCTGGTGCTGCTCCCGCATCCCGTTGAGGAGGAGGCAGCCGGCGCCGAGGAGCGCCACGGGGACCCACTGCAGCACGTCACGCATGAGCGACCTCGGGAGCGTCGGTGTCGGTCGGGCCGTTCCGCCGCGCCTGCAGCCACCGCTCGGCGGCGAGGAGCGACCAGGCGACGCCGCCCAGCATGAGGAAGGCGATCACGAAGATCAGCCACCCCTCGGTCAGGTGCATGAACCCCTCGCCGAGCTTCGGGTCGACGAAGTAGACGAGGAACCCGGTGAGGAATACCCGGAAGCCGTTCAGAATGATCGCGACCGGGATCGCCATCGCCAGCAGCAGGACGCGGCTGATCGGCTTGTCCAGGCTGATCGCGCCCAGCAGCACGCCGAGCGAGAGCAGCGCGGTGAGCGAGCGCAGCCCGCTGCACGCCTCGGCCACGAACAGCTCGTGCCCGGGGATGCGGATCACGTTGCCGGTGAGCAGCACCGGGATGTCGCGCCAGTCGAGCAGCGCCGCGCCGATCTTGGACGCCGTGAACTGCAGCGGCAGCGCGATGCGGCTCAGGATCAGGTCGGGGAGCGGGATCGAGAGCGCGAGCAGCACGAACGGCAGCCACCACCGCATCAGCTGGCGGAAGCCCCAGTGCCAGGCGACGACGCCCGCGGCGGCCATGAGCATCGAGCCGCGCATGACGAAGAGCTCGGCGGCGAGCTCGGAGACCCAGCGGAAGCCGACGCCGCCGAGCAGCAGCGCCACGCCGAGCCACCGGTTGGGGCGCGCCTCGGGGTCGATCCCGGCCTTCCACGCGAACCAGAGGGCGATCGGCGCCAGGAGCAGGCCGTGGCCCGCCTCCGGGTTCGACCACCAGTCGCGGGCGAGCAGCATCGCCGGCCGCGCGTACAGCACCGCGAACAGGGCCGCGGTGAGTATCGTCGGGAGCGACGGCAGGCCGCCGGCGAGGAAGGCGGCGCGTGGCGTCTCCGCTCGGACTTGGGTGGTCACTGCTCTCTACGGCGGGTGGTGGAAGCGGGGCGGCGCCGGACGTGGCGCCCGCCCCGCACGGACGGGCTCAGGCCGACTCGCTGGTCGCGCCCTGGCCGCCCATCACGAGCGGCTGGACGGCCCGCGGCGCCCCGCGCCCGGCGGCCGCGCGCGTCTGGCGGCTGGCGACCAGCGCCGCCCGCCCGAGGACCAGCAGGGCGATCATCCCGAAGCCCGCCGAGAAGCCGGCGCTGGCCGACGACACGAGGATCTGGCGCTTGATCGGCGGCGCGACGAGGCGGCGCATCTGGAGCGCGTCGAGCGCGAACAGCGCCATCAGCGCGAACACCACCACCGCCAGCGCGATCGCGACGAAGCCCACCGCGCGGAGCGCCGGGCGGCTGCCGGTGAGCGCCGCGACGAGCCCCGAGACCCCCAGCCCCAGCAGGATGGTGCCGAGGTTGCCGAACAGGAGGCCGACCGTGCCGAAGCGCCACTGGAGCGAGCCGGCCTCGGCGTTCAGCGACCGCAGCAGGATGTCGGCGACCGGGACGCAGATGAGCAGCAGCGCGACCGCGTAGAGCCCTTTGGCGTAGCGCTGGAGGGAGTCGTCGTTGAGCACGAGTGGAGCGAGGCGGTGAGTGAGGCGGGGGCAGCCGGCGGAACGCTCGGCCGACGCGGCGAGGCGAGCGGACCGGGACCCGGCGTCGTCGCCGGCTCCCCGCCACCCCCGCGCAGCGTTGGGACGCGTCCTGGCAGGACGTGTCGGCGACGTCATACGCAACCCTCACGCCGTGCGGCCGGGGCCGCTCGGGCCGGGGCACAGGGCCGTGGGCTCAGCCTGCAAGTTGCCGGCGCGCCGCTTCCCCGGTCAAGAGTCGCGCGACCCCGTTGCGCGGGCGCGACAACCTGCGGCTTTGAGTCCGCGGGGGTTTGGCTGTCGAACCCGCTCTAGGCCCCGACTGATCCGGCCCGCGCGCCCAGAACTCGTGCCACTCTTCGCACGTGCGCCGGCGTGACAATCTGGAGGCCAAACGCGAGGGCGCCGTAGACGCCGACGAGCACTGCCAACTTCGCGAGCGCACCCACCACCGACAGCGGCACCGACACCCGCGTCGCCCCGACGGCCAACACAATGGTGCACCCGACAATGCAGGCGCCCGCCCCGAAACGATAAGGGATCGGGTAGAGCGTCTGCGACCGGTAGAAGACGTAGATGGGCGTGAGCGCCTGCGCGACCATGGTCGCGGTCGCTGCCCCGATCATCCCGAGGCGAGGCACCAGAAGGAATCCCAGAGCGACGTTCATCACGGCCGCGAGCACGATCGCAACGCCCGTCGGCGTCGTGGTCTTCACGATAAGCGGCCCGGTGTTCGCGATGTAGGTGAGCCCGATCATTAGGTAACTCACTGACAGCAGCCCGACGACCTCGGCGGAACGGCTGTAGGCGGGTGTCGTCAGCAGGAGGAATACCTCCGGCGCGAAAAGGGCGAGCGCTGCCGCCGCCGCGGAGCCACCGAGCAGGTACACGAGGAAGACGCTCGCGTAAGTCGGCTTCGCGTCGGCCGCGTCCTTGATGGACATGGAGAACGGCCCCCAAGCCATCTGGAAGCCCTGCGTGAGCAAGGCGAGGCCTCCTGCGAGCGACACGCCGACGCTGTAGAGCCCGACGTCCGCCGTGCTACCGAGAAGTTGCAGGATGTAGCGATCGGAGAAGTTGACGACCCACATCGCGAGCGACGCCGCGGTGAGCGGCAGGCTGAAGCGGAGCATGTCCCGCAGCAGCGGCAGGCGCACTAGCCGGTAAGACATCCACCCGCGCAGGAGACGCGCCCCGACGACGGTCGCGAGGGCGAACGTCAGCAGTTGCCCGACAAAGACGCCGCGAAGGCCGATCTCCATCTTCACGACGAGGAGGAGCGTAACGGCGATCTGGAAGAGACTCGTCCCCAGCGCGTACGCGGTGGTAGCCCACGCGCGGCGCTGCATGCGGAGCCAGTTGGTGGTGACGCCGCTGAGGATGTTGAGTGGTAGCGCGATCGCGATGAGCCGCAGGTAGCCCGTACCGTCGGACCGGCCGATGATCGTATGCGATAGCGGACTCGCTGCTGCGATGATCACGAATGCGACGAGCGTCGACGTCGCGAGCTGGCACCACACCCACGAGGCGATCACTTGCTTCCGCCGGGGCTCGTCGTCGAACTCCCAGAACCACCTGTGGGCGGCAGAATCGAGGGCGAGAACGACGAATATGGCCGCGATGTAGAAGGTCCCATTCACGAGACTGAACACGCCGTAGTCCTCGGGCGTGAACAGTCGGGTGTATACGGGCACGAGGAACAGGCTGACGAACCGACTGATGATGGGCGAGATGCCGTAGACCAGCGTCTCCCCGGCCAGTTCCCGCAGGCGTCGCATCATCGGGCACCGCCCCGCACGCGCCGACCCGGCTCGGCGTCACGCAGCACCTCGTCATAGAGCCGGACCACGCGGTCGGCCGTCCGCTCGGCCGAGAAATGCGCCTCGAACCGCGACCGCGACGGCGCGTGCGGTGCCGACATCTCACGGGCGACCGAGCGCATGGCGGCCGCCAGCGCCGCGGGGGCGCCCACGGGCACCAGGCGCCCCGTGTCCGCCGACACCAGATCGCGCGGCCCGCCGCAGTCCGTCGCAACCACGGGGAGCCCCGAAGCCAGCGCTTCGATCACGACCATCCCCAAACTCTCGTGGCGGCTCGACAGGACGAACACGTCGGCTGCTCTAAACGCGCGGGCGACTTCGTCCCGCGGTAGTTGCCCCAACCATTCGACACGGTCCGCAATCCCCAGTTCGGCAGCGAGACGGGCTAGCGTCCCTCGTTCCGGACCGTCGCCGACGATCCGCAGGCACGCCGCGGGCTCCGCAGCCGCCACGACATGAAAGGCGCGCAGCAGATCATCGAACCCCTTCTGCGGGACGAGGAAACCCGCACCCACGAAGACCGGCCCCGCCGCGCGGGCCCGGTCGTCGCTCGGGTGGAAATGCGCGCCGTCGACGCCGTTGGGCACCACGAGCGCCTCGACGCCCGTGAGTCGCCGGATGTCGGTCGCGAGCGCGGCGCTCACCGCCACCACTCTCGCCGCGTCTCGGCACGCCTCGACGACCTCGGGGCGCGGGGATCCGTCCGCGGTCTGGAGCGACGGCAGCGGGAAGGGGCTCATGTGCTCGGTCAGCAGCACGGGGACGCCGAATTCCCTTCCGAGGCGCACCGCGAGCATGCCGCCGTGCGCCGCGACGTGTGCATGCAGCATGTGGACGGGCTCCCCGGCCGCCCGGCGGGCACGGAGCCACCGACGGCAGTCTCGGAGTTCGAGTGTCCACGCGAGGCGCTCCGACAGCTGGATCCGCCGGAACGTGTGCTCCATCCAGTTGTCGCGTACGCGGCGCGACGTCCACGCCGCAGTGCGCGCGAAGCGGACCGCGCGCGGCAGTGACGCGATAGGCTGTCGGGGTGTGACCTCGGGGCCGCTCATAGGCACGTGGAGCACGTGTAGCTCGACGTCCCGGTGCGTGCGGGTGATCGCGTCCACCTGCTCACGGACGAAGATCCCGGATGTGGGGAGCTCGGGCGACGGGTACCAGGACGGCACGACGCCGACTCGCAACCGCGGAGCCGCGCGGTCGATCGGCGAATCACCCACCGTCAGTACTCGAGCGGCAGCGCCACGCGCCGGCCGTCGCGCGCCGAGAGGTAGGTCGCGATGAGCAGCTCCAGGGAGCGCAGCCCCTCGCGCCCGTCGGTCTCCGGACGGGCCTCGCCCCGCAGCGAGCGGATCACGTTGTCGTAGTACAGCGGGTGGCCGAACCCGTAGACGGAGGTGGTCTCGTAGCTCGCCGACTCCACGAGGGCGTCCGACGGGTCGGAGTCCGAGAACTCCCAGTGGTCGATCCGGTTCACCGCCATCCCGCCGAGGCGCACCGTCCCCTTCTCCCCGAGGATGGTGATCGAGCCCTCGAAGTTCTTGGGATACGCAAGCATCGTGACGTTCATCGAGCCGAGCGCGCCGGTCCGCCAGCGGATGCTCACCACGCCGGTGTCCTCGACCTGGATGTTGCGCGCCAGCGTGGCCGTGTAGGCCTGCACGCTCTCGACGGGCCCGATCAGCCAGTCCAGCAGGTCCACGTAGTGGCTCGCCTGGTTCATGAACGCGCCGCCGTCGAACTCCCACGTGCCGCGCCACTTGGCGCTGTCGTAGTAGGACTGCGGGCGGCTCCAGAAGACGTTCACGTTCACCATGTAGATGCGGCCGAACCGCCCGCGCTCCATCGCCTGCTTCACCAGCTGCAGGGTGGGGTTGCGGCGGTTCTGCTTCACGACGAACAGGAAGACGCCGGCCTGGTCGCACGCCTGCACCATCCGCTTGCCGTCCTCCCACCGCGTGGCCATCGGCTTCTCGGTCACGACGTGCCGGCCGCTGGCCGCCACCTCGATGGCCTGCTCGGGGTGCAGCCCGCTGGGCGTGGCCAGCACCACGGCGTCGGCGTCGGTGTCGCGCAGCATCTCGGCGAGCGACTCGTAGCCGCGGGCGCCGGTGCTGGCGACCGCCGAGGCCAGGGCCTGCGGGTTGGTGTCGCAGACGGCCACCAGCTCGGCGTTGGCCGAGTGCTGGGCGATGGCGCCGATGTGGTTGGGCGAGATGCGGCCGCAGCCGACCACCGCGAAGCGGATCTTCCGGTCCGTGATGAAGCGCTCGCGCCGGGTCGTGGGATCAGCCACGGGTACGCTCGATATCTAAGGAATGAAGGGTGGGCCGGGCGGCACGCGCCACGACGTCCACACGGTCGTCCGAGCCCGGCAATCTGATGACTCCGCCCATGCGGGGGAATCGCCGGCCGGGCGCGGACGTGCCATTCCCGTAATTCTCGGCACCAGGGGCGCGCGACACGAGCGCCCGCGGCGTCGGGCGGTTGCCCGCCCCCCCGCTCCCCCGTCAGCTTGGGCCGGGGCGCCCCGCCCCTGCTCCGCCCCCGCCCCGCCCCGTGACGCCGCCCCTCGTCCTGCTCCTGCTCGGCCTCGCCCTCGTCGTCGTCCCGTGGGCGCTCTACCCGGCGGCGGTGTTCGCCCTCGCGCGCCTGCGCGGCGCCCCGCCCCCGCCCGCCCCCGCCGGCGAGGCGCCGACGGTCACCTGCGTCCTCGCCACGCGCGACGACGCCCAGGTGGTGCGGGAGCGGGTCGCGGACTTCCTGGCGCAGGACTACCCGGCCGGCCGCCTCGACGTCGTGGTCGCGGTCGACCACACGGCGGCCGCGGCGCTCATTCCGGCGCTCGCCTTCGCCGACCCGCGCGTGACGGTCGTCGCCGGCGACGCGCCCGGCGGGAAGTGCCCGGCGCTCAACGCCGCCGTGCGGGCGGCGCGCGGCGAGCTGCTCGTCTTCTCGGACGCGCGGCAGCGCTTCGCCCCCGACGTCGCGCGCAAGCTGGCGGACGCGCTGCGCGCCGACCCGCGCCTCGGGATCACCTCGGGGCGGCTGCTCCTCCCCGCCGACCGCGAGTCGTCGCTCTTCCGCCTCTACTCGCGCTACGAGCTGAACCTGCGCGACGCCGAGGCGCGGCTGCACTCCGCGGTGGGCGTCAGCGGGTCGGTGTACGCGATGTGGCGATCGCTGTGGGCCGACCTGCCGGCGGACCTGATCCTCGACGACGTCTACGTGCCGATGCGCCTCGCGCTGGCGGGGCGCCGCGTGGGCTTCGTCCCCGACGCCTTCGCGCACGAGACGCGGCGCGTGGCCGCGGCGCAGGAGTTCCGCCGCAAGGTCCGCACGCTCACCGGCAACTACCAGCTCTGCGCCTACCTGCCCGGCCTACTCCTCCCGTGGCGCAACCCGCTGTGGCTCGAGTTCGTGTGCCACAAGCTGCTCCGCCTCCTCCTCCCGCTGGCCTTCCTGCTCGTCGCCGCCGGCGCGGCGCTGGAGGTCGGGCGACGCCTGCCACCGGCCGCGCTGGCGTGGGCCGCGGCAGCGCTCCTCGCGGGCGCCGCCTGGCTCGCGCTCGGCCCCGACCCCGTCTCGCGCCGCCTGCGCGGCATCGCCCTGCAGCTCGGGAGCATGCAGGCCGCGGCGGCCGTGGCCATGTACCACGGCGTGCGGGGGCGGTGGGATGTGTGGAAGGCCTGATACGGCGTTCTCAGGTGGGGCGTTCTCAGGTAGGGCGTGGTCTGATACGGCGTTGTCGGGTGCGGCGTGACTCGCACCTCTTGGTCGTCGGTCACGCCGCACCCGAGAACGCAGCTTTGAGAACGCCGTATCCGAGAACGCCGTATCCGAGAACGCGGTATCCGAGAACGCCGTATCAGACCACGCCGTATCAGACCACGCCGTATCAGACCACGCCGTATCTGACCACGCCGTATCTGACCACGCCGTCTCAGGTCCTACGCTAAATTCGGCCCCAGCCACCGCAGCGCCTCCGCGACCGGCATCCCGCGCCGCGCGGCGTAGTCCTCGACCTGGTCGCGCCCGATCTTGCCGACGCCGAAGTAGCGCGCCTGCGGGTGGCCGATGTAGTAGCCGCTGACGGCGGCGGTCGGCGTCATGGCGAAGCTCTCGGTGAGGCGCAGCCCGATCGCGTCGGTGGCGCCGAGGAGGCGGAAGAGCGGGCCCTTCTCGGTGTGGTCGGGGCACGCCGGGTAGCCGGGCGCGGGGCGGATGCCGCGGTACTCCTCGCGGATCAGCGCGTCGTTCGCCAGCGCCTCGTCGGCCGCGTAGCCCCAGTACTCCTGCCGCACGCGCTCGTGCAGCCGCTCGGCGAACGCCTCGGCGAGGCGGTCGGCCAGCGCCTTGGCGAGGATCGCCGAGTACGGGTCATTGGCCGCCTCGTACTCCGCGACCAGCGCGTCGAGCCCGATGCCGGCCGTCACCGCGAAGCCGCCGAACCAGTCGGGGACGCCGCTCGTGCGCGGGGCGACGAAGTCGGCGAGGCAGTAGTTGGGACGCTCGTCCTTCTTGTCGAGCTGCTGGCGGAGGAAGTGGACCGTCTCGAGCGGGCGCGTGCGGGTCGCGTCGGACCACAGCACCACGTCGTCGCCGACCGCGTTCGCCGGCCAGAGCCCGACCACCGCGCGCGCCGTGAGCAGCTTCCCGGCGACGATCCGGTCGAGCATCGCACGCGCGTCGCGCCACAGCCCGCGCGCCGCCTCGCCGACCACCGGGTCCTCGAGGATCGCCGGGTAGTGCCCCGCCAGCTCCCACGTCTGGAAGAACGGCGTCCAGTCGACGCGCGGCACCAGGTCCTCCAGCGGCCACTCTTCGAACACGCGCACCCCCTCGAACGTCGGCCGCACCGGCGCGTACGCCGTCCAGTCGATCGCCACCGGGTTGCGGCGCGCCTGCTCGATCGGGAGCAGGCGCTCGGCGTCGCGGCGGCCGGCGCGGTTGACGCGCACCGCCTCGTACTCCGTGCGCACCCCGGCCACGAAGTCGTCGCGCAGCCCGTCGCTGAGCAGCGAGCCGGCCACGCCCACCGCGCGCGACGCGTCGAGCACGTGCACCACCGCGCCCTCGTAGTTCGGCGCGATCTTGACCGCCGTGTGCACCTTGGACGTCGTCGCGCCGCCGATGAGCAGCGGGACGCGCAGCCCGAGGCGCTGCATCTCGCCGGCGACGAACGCCATCTCCTCCAGCGAGGGGGTGATGAGCCCCGACAGCCCGACCAGGTCGACCCCCTCGCGCTGCGCCGTCTCCAGGATCGTCGCCGCGGGCACCATCACCCCCAGGTCGACGACCTCGAAGTTGTTGCACTGCAGCACCACGCCCACGATGTTCTTGCCGATGTCGTGGACGTCGCCCTTCACGGTGGCCAGCAGCACCTTGCCGGCGCTGCGCGTGTCGTTGCGCTCGGCCTTCTCCGCCTCGATGAACGGGATGAGGTGCGCGACCGCCTTCTTCATGACGCGCGCGCTCTTCACCACCTGCGGGAGGAACATCTTCCCCGCCCCGAACAGGTCGCCGACGACGTTCATCCCGTCCATCAGCGGCCCCTCGATCACCTCGATCGGGCGCGCGAAGCCGAGCCGCGCCTCCTCGGTGTCGGCCACGACGTGGGCGTCGATCCCGTGCACCAGCGCGTAAGACAGCCGCTCGCGCACCGGGAGCGCGCGCCACGCGTCGGTCTCGGCGGCCGCCTGCTTCTGCCCGCGGAACCGCTCGGCGATCTCCAGCAGGCGCTCGGTGGCGTCGGCGCGGCGGTTCAGCACCACGTCCTCGACGCGCGCCAGCAGCTCGGGGTCGACGTCGTCGTAGACGGGGAGCGCGCCCGCGTTCACGATGCCCATCGTCAGCCCGGCGCGGATCGCGTGGTACAGGAACGCGGCGTGGATCGCCATCCGCACCGGCTCGTTCCCGCGGAAGGAGAACGACACGTTGCTGACGCCGCCGCTCGTGCTGGCGTGCGGCAGCTCGGCGCGGATGCGACGCACCGCCTCGACGAAGGCGACGCCGTAGCCGTCGTGCTCCGCGATCCCGGTGGCGATGGCGAAGACGTTCGGGTCGAAGATCACGTCCTGCGGCGCGAAGCCCACGCGCTCGGTCAGGATGCGGTAGGCGCGCGCGCAGATGTCGACCTTGCGCTCGACGGTGTCGGCCTGCCCCTGCTCGTCGAACGCCATCACGATGACCGCCGCGCCGTAGCGGCGCACCAGCGTCGCCTGCCGCACGAACTCCTCCTCCCCCTCCTTGAGGGAGATCGAGTTCACGACGCACTTCCCCTGCACGTTCTTGAGCCCCGCCTCGATCACCGAGAACTTGGACGAGTCGAGGACGAGCGGCACGCGCGCGATGTCGGGCTCCGCGGCCACGAGCCGCAGGAAGGTCGTCATCGCCGCCTCGGCGTCGAGCATCCCCTCGTCCATGTTGACGTCGAGGAGCTGCGCGCCGTTCTCCACCTGCTGCCGCGCCACCACCAGCGCCGCGCCGTAGTCGCCGGCCAGGATCAGCTTCGCGAACTGGCGCGAGCCGGTGACGTTGGTGCGCTCGCCGACGTTCACGAAGTTGGTGTCGGGGCCGATCACCACCGGCTCCATCCCCGACAGCCGCAGCCGCGGCGCGACCTCGACGCGCGCGCGCGGCGGGAGTTCGGCCACCGCCTCGGCGATCGCGCGGATGTGCGCGGGCGTGGTGCCGCAGCAGCCGCCGACGACGTTCACCAGCCCCGCCTCGGCGAACTCGCGCAGCACCGCCGCCATCGCCTCGGGCGACTCGTCGTAGCCGCCGAACTCGTTGGGGAGGCCGGCGTTCGGGTGCGCGGTCACGAGGCAGTCGGCGACGCGCGCCAGCTCCTGCACGTGGCGGCGGAGGTCCTTGGCGCCGAGCGCGCAGTTCAGCCCGATCGACAGCGGGCGGGCGTGCATCATCGAGTACCAGAACGCCTCGGCGGTCTGGCCCGTGAGCGTGCGCCCGCTGGCGTCGGTGATCGTCCCGGAGATCATGACCGGCACGCGCTCGCCGCGGGCGTCGAACACCTGCTCGATCGCGAACAGGGCCGCCTTGGCGTTCAGCGTGTCGAAGATCGTCTCGACCAGCAGGATGTCGGCGCCGCCGTCGAGCAGCCCGCTGGCCGCCTCGGCGTAGGCCGGGACCATCTCGTCCCAGGTGATGTTGCGGAACCCGGGGTCGTTGACGTCGGGCGAGATCGACGCGCTGCGGTTCATCGGCCCGAGCACGCCGGCCACGAAGCGCGGGCGCTCGGGGTCGACCGCCTCGAACTCGTCCGCCACCGACCGCGCCAGCCGCGCGCCGGCGACGTTCAGCTCGTAGGCGAGCGCCGACATCCGGTAGTCGGCCATCGAGACGGACGTCGAGTTGAACGTGCTGGTCTCGAGGATGTCGGCGCCCGCCGCGAGGTACGCGCGGTGGATCTCGCCGATGACGTCCGGCCGGGTCAGGACCAGCAGGTCGTTGTTGCCGCGCAGGTCGACCGGCCAGTCGGCGAACCGCTCCGGGATGGGGCCGCCGCGCCCGCGATACTCCTCCTCCCCCAGCCGGTAGGTCTGCACCATCGTCCCCATCGCCCCGTCGAGGACGAGGATGCGGCGGGCGAGCAGCGGCTCGAGCCGGGCGAGTCGCTCGGCGCGGGTGCGCGCGGCGGGGGACGCAGGGGGCGTGGCGGTGGCGGGCACGGCGGGGTCGGGCTCGGGTCTGGAGGACCGGGAGCGCTCGGCGGCGCTATTCCATCCGGTCATCCGGATGATAAGATAATAGCCTCCCGCCTGACCCGCCGAGCCCCATCGTGACCGACTCCCGCGCCGCCGCCCTCGACCGCCTGCTCGACCCGCACGAGATCGTGCTCTTCGACGGGGCGATGGGGACGATGCTCTATACCAGGGGCGTCTTCATCAACCAGTGCTACGACGAGCTGGCGCTGCGGGCCCCCGACCTCGTCCGCGACGTCCACCGGGCGTACGTGGCCGCCGGGGCGGAGGTGCTGGAGACCAACACCTTCGGCGCCAACCGGGCGAAGCTGGCCAGCTACGGGCTCGACGAGCAGGTGGCGGCGATCAATCGGCGTGCCGCCGAGCTCGCCCGCGAGGCGGCCGGCGACGCGCGGTCGGGGCCGCCGGTGCTGGTGGCGGGGGCGGTCGGCCCGCTCGGGCTCCGCATCGAGCCGTACGGCCCGACCTCGCGCGAGGACGCCCGGGCGCTGTTCGCCGAGCAGATGACGGCGCTCCGCGAGGGGGGCGCCGACCTGTTCGTGCTGGAGACCTTCGGCGACCTGCTGGAGCTGGAGCAGGCGATCCTGGCCGCCCGCTCGGTCGACCCGGCGGTGCCGGTGGTGGCGATGACGACCGTCGGGGAGGACCTGCGGACCCCGTTCGGGGCCGCGCCGCAGGACGTCGCGCGCGCGCTCGACGCGTGGGGGGCGGACGTGATCGGGCTCAACTGCTCGGTCGGCCCGCAGACGATCCTGGAGGCGGTCGAGCGGATGGCCGGGGAGACGCCGCGCAAGCTGGCCGCGATGCCGAACGCCGGGATGCCACGCGACGTCGGCGGGCGGCGCATCTACATGGCGAGCGCCGAGTACTTCGCGACCTACGCCCGGCACCTGGTGCAGGGGGGCGCGAAGATCGTCGGCGGCTGCTGCGGCACGACGCCGGAGCACATCCGGGCGATGGCGCAGGCGCTCCGCGTGGAGCGGGCGATGGCGTCGCAGGCGCGCGGGCGGTCGGCGCCGATGACGGCGACCGCCGAGCACCGGGCGATGGCGCGCCCGGTGGGCGTCCCCCCGGTGCCCCTCGCCGAGCGCTCCAAGCTGGGGCGCAAGCTCGCCGAGGGGAGCTTCGTGACGACGGTGGAGATCGTGCCGCCGCGCGGGATCGACACGACCAAGCTGCTGGCGGACGCCGGGCGGCTGCACGCGGCGGGGGTGGACGCGATCAACGTCCCCGACGGCCCGCGCGCGCAGAGCCGCATGGGGGCGATCGCGACGTCGCTGCTGATCGAGCAGCGGGTCGGGATCGAGAGCGTGACCCACTACGCCTGCCGCGACCGCAACCTGCTCGGGATGCTGAGCGACCTGCTGGGCGCGGCGGGGCTGGGGCTGCGCAACCTGCTGCTCATCACCGGCGACCCGCCGAAGATGGGCCCCTACCCCGACGCGACGGCGGTCTTCGACATCGACGCGATCGGGCTCACGAACCTGGTCGCGGGGCTCAACCGCGCCCTCGACCCGGGCGGCAACGCGCTCGGCGCCCCGACGCGGTTCGTGGTGGGCGTGGGCGTGAACCCGGCGGCGATCGACCCGGAGCACGAGCGCCGGCGCTTCGCCTACAAGGTCGAGGCGGGGGCCGAGTACGCGATCACGCAGCCGGTGTTCGACCCGGCGCAGCTCGAGCGCTTCCTGCGCACGGTCGACGACGTGCGGATCCCGGTGATCGCCGGGATCTGGCCGCTGGTCTCGGCGCGCAACGCCGAGTTCCTGGCCAACGAGGTCCCGGGCGTGACCGTCCCCGAGGCGGTGCTGCGCCGCATGCGCGCGGCCAACGATCGCTCGAAGGAGCACGCGGTGGCCGAGGGGATCGCGATCGCGCGCGAGATGCTCGACCAGGTGCGCGGCGCCGTGCAGGGAGTGCAGGTCTCGGCGCCGTTCGGGAAGGTGGAGCTGGCGCTCGACGTTTTTGGCGCCGCGCCGGCGGCAGCCGCCGTCTGATACGGCGGGAGTCGTACCGGCGGGAGTCACGAAAGCGGGAGTCGTAAGAGCGCAGTGCGCTTCAACGACTCCCGCTCTGATGACTCCCGTTGTTTCGACTCCCGCCGTTCGAAGGGCGGCCGCCGCTATTCGAGCCTGACGATCGCCATCCGCATCGTCGCCGGCGCGGGGCCGCCGTTCGGCGCGCGGAGCTCGAGCAGCTGCGGCGCCCGCATCGTGCCCGACAGCTCGAAGTAGGCCGTGCTCCAGCCGCGCAGCAGCATGTCCTGGCTGAGGAAGTCGCCGAAGGGCGCCTGGCGCACGGCGAGCGGGAAGGCGCCGGGGTAGGAGCCGGGGCTGAAGGCGCTCAGCCCGCGCAGCAGGTCGCGCGCGTTCCAGCTCGGGAAGCCGAGCTGCGCGCGGAGCGGCGCGAACCCCGGCGCGTCGTCGAGGAACATCGCCTGGCCCCACTCGGCGAGCATCTCGGCGGGCGGGCGGCCGGTGCGCGCGGCCAGGTTGGCGACGCCGTAGAGCGTCGGCTCCAGCGTCAGCGCCCTGAGGAACCCGGCCTCGTCGCCGCCGGCGTAGTGGTCGAGCGCCCAGCGCAGGAGCGACCACGCGCTGGAGTAGAAGGTGGCGTTGATGTCGTTGGACCCGACCAGCGGCGAGAGCGCGTCGACGCTGCGGTAGTACAGGTGCATGCGCGTCCAGTGCTTCGCCATCGCGTACGGCCGCTCGTCGCACAGCGCCAGCTCGCAGCCGACGGTGGACGCGAAGCCCGCGTTGCCGCGCCACGCCGCGCCGGAGAAGGTGCGCGCGTACAGCTCCTCCGACAGCCGCGCCGAGCCCTCCTCGAGCCAGTCGTCGTCGTAATTCGGGATGCCGTCGCCGGCGCGGCCGATCTTCTCGGCGTACGCGACGACGTGCTTCATCTCGTGGATGGTGGTCGCGCGCAGGTTGTAGCGCCACGCGGCCGCGCTCTCGCCGGCGCCGGGGGCGCGGGCGTAGAACAGCTCCATCTCGTTGCTGGCGGCGAAGCCGGTGTTGCGCTTCGCGTAGAAGTTGCACGACGTGACGAAGCCGAGCACGTTCGGCATGCTGTCGTTCACCGTCTTGGTGAACAGCATCGCGATCTTCCCGTCGGCGTCGAGCTTGGCGTCCATCGCCAGCGCGTTCCCGAAGTTCCGCTCGAGGATCGGGAGCATGGTCGCGTCGAACTCCTCGCCGACGCGCCGCAGCTCGGCGTCCATCGACCCGGCGAGCGCGTTGGCCACGTCCTCGTACACGACGGCGCGGGCGCCGGTGTAGACGACGCGCGCGCGCACCGGGATGGCGCGGGCGCAGGTGCGCGCCGACAGGTTGAAGACGTTCAGCCCGACCGTGTCGCCGACCGCGACGGCGGCGCGGGCCTGGAGCGACGGCGCGGCGCCGAGGGCCGGGGCGCGCGACGCCGACGTGCGGCGGGCGCGGCCGAGCACCGTGGGG
>NZ_JARGEK010000439.1 GCF_029211165.1 Roseisolibacter sp. H3M3-2 | reverse complement strand
GCCGCGATCGCGGGCTGCGCGCGCCCCAGCCGCTCGGCGATCGCCGCGCCGAGCCCGCGCGCCACCTCGCCGCGCGCCCCGTCGCCCACGCGCCGCCCGTCGACCTCGGTCACCGGCATCACGTCTGCGGTCGTGCTGGCGACCATGACCTCGTCGGCGCGCGCCAGTTCGTCGACGGTGCACGCCGCCTCGCGCACCGGGATCCCGAGCTCGCGCGCCAGCTCCAGCACGACGGCGCGCGTGACCCCCGGCAGGATGCGCGGCGTCAGCGGGTGCGTGCGCAGCACGCCGTCGAGCACCGCCAGCACGCTCGTCTGCGCCCCCTCGGTGACGACGCCGTCGCGCACGAACACCGCCTCGAACGCCCCCGCCTCGGCGGCCGCCTGCTTGGCCAGCACGTTGGGGAGCAGGTTGATCGACTTGATCTCGCACCGCGCCCACCGCTCGTCGGGGCGCGTGATCACCGACGCGCCGCGCGCCCGCAGCGCGTCGGGCGGCAGGAGCGGGCTCGCGCTGGCGAACACCGTCGGCGGCGTCCCGGCGGCCGGGAACTGGTGCGTGCGGGGCGCGGCGCCGCGCGTCACCTGGAAGTAGACCATCGCCTCCCCGGCCGTCAGCCCGTTGGCGGCCAGCAGCCGCTGCCACACGTTCGGCAGGACGGCGAGCGCCGCGTCGTCGAACGGGAGGCGGAGGGCGGCGACGCCGTCGCGCAGCCGCGCGAGGTGGCGGTCGACCTCGAACAGCCGGCCGTGCACGGCGCGCGTGACCTCGTACACGCCGTCGCCGAACAGGAAGCCGCGGTCGTCCACCGGGAGGCGCGCCTCGGCCTTGGGCAGGAAGGCGCCGTCGAGATAGACCAGCATCGGGGCGGGGGCTGGGTGGGGGGCTCTGCGGGAGGAACGATACACCCGGCGGCGGCTGTTCGCGTGTCGTCGAAGGGAGGGTGGTCCCTTGCCGCGGCCCGGGCCCCCGGCCAACGTGCCCGCGTCCCCGGCCGTAGGGCCGGATGTCCGTCACCCGCACCCGAGAGGCCCGTCCGTGCCCACCACCCGGCGCGACTTCCTCAGGACCGGCACCGTCCTCGGCGGCGCGCTCGGCGCCGGCCTGGGAAGCCAGCTGATCCCCGACCTCGCCGCCGCCGCCCCGTCCGCGCCGGCGCCCGCCCGCCGCCCGGTCGAGCGCGCGGCCAAGCCGCTGCGCATGCTCATCCTCGGCGGCACCGGCTTCATCGGCCCGCACCAGGTGGAGTACGCGCAGGCGCGCGGCCACACGGTCACGCTGTTCAACCGCGGGCGCACCAACCCGGGGCTCTTCCCGAACGTCGAGAAGCTGCAGGGCGACCGCGCCGCCGGCGACTACAAGTCGCTCGCCGGGCGCGAGTTCGACGTCGTGATCGACAACCCGACGATGTACCCGCGCTGGGTGCGCGAGGCCGGCACCGCGCTCAAGGGGCGCGCCAAGCAGTTCGTCTTCGTCTCGACGCTGTCGGTCTACGCGGCCAACGACACGCCGTGGGCCGACGAGACGGCCGCCGTCGCCAAGACCGACACCCCGACCGACGAGGACCCGCAGAAGCGCGGGCAGCTCTACGGCCCGCTCAAGGCGCTGTCGGAGCAGGAGGCGGAGAAGGCGTTCCCCGGGAAGGCGACCATCATCCGCCCCGGCCTGATCGTCGGCCCGGGCGACCTGACCGACCGCTTCACCTACTGGCCGGTGCGCGTGCGCAAGGGCGGCGAGATCCTCGCCCCCGGCACGCCGCTCGACACGGTGCAGGTGATCGACGCCCGCGACCTCTCCGAGTTCATCATCCGGTGCGCCGAGGACGGCGTGGTCGGGACCTACAACGCCACCGGCCCGCGCTCGCCGCTGACGATGGGCGAGATGCTCGGCGCGATGCGCGCGCTGGTCCCGAACAGCGACGCGCAGTTCGTGTGGGGCGACGTCGACTTCCTGGCCGAGCAGAAGGTGCGCGGCTGGAGCGACATGCCGGTGTGGCTGCCGCCGCGCGGCGCGACGGCCGGCTTCACGCGGCGCAGCGTCCGGAAGGCGCTCGACAAGGGGCTCACCTTCCGCCCGCTCGCCGACACGATCCGCGACACGCTGGCCTTCTACGACCAGCAGACCGAGGAGCGCAAGGCGCAGCTCCGCGCCGGCATCGCCGCGGCGCGCGAGCAGGAGGTGCTGACCGCGCTCAAGGCCAAACAGAAGGCGTGAGCGCGGGAGGGGGCGCGCACCGCCTGCTGCGGCGGCTGGTCGAGGTCGAGCCGCACGAGGTGCGCGCCACGCTGCTGGCGTGCGCGTACTTCTTCTGCTCGCTCTCCAGCTGGTTCGTGCTGCGCCCCGTCCGCGACGAGATCGCGGTGGCCGCCGGCGTGCGCAACCTGCCGTGGCTCTTCCTCGGCACGCTGGTGGTCACGCTCGTCGCCAACGCGCTGTACGCCACGATGGTCGCGCGGCTGGCGGTACGCCGCTTCCTGTTCCTCACCTACCAGGCGCTGGCGGCGTGCCTGGTGGGGTTCTGGCTCACCTGGGGCGGCGGCGGCGACGCCGTGTGGAGCGGGCGCTTCTTCTTCGCCTGGACCACGATGTTCGCCGTCCTCGTGCCGTCGGTGTTCTGGTCGGTGATGGCCGACGCGTTCCGCAGCGCGCAGGCGAAGCGCCTGTTCGGCTTCATCGCCGTCGGCGGCACGCTCGGCTCGATCGCCGGCTCGGCGGCCACCGCGCTGCTGGCGCGCCGCCTCGGGACGGTGAACCTGCTCCTCGTCTCGATCGCGCTGCTGGAGGCGGCGGCGCTGCTGGCGGCGGCGTTCTACCACGTGGCGCGCCGCGACGCGGTCACCGCCCCCGGCGCCGACGCCCCGCCGAGCGAGGCGGCGGAGATCGGCGGCAGCGCGTGGGCCGGCGCGACGCGCGTGTTCGGCAACCGCTACCTGCTCGGCATCGCCGCCTTCATCCTGCTCTACAACTTCGGCGGCACGGTGCTGTACTTCGCGCAGACCGAGGTGGTCGGCGCGGCGTACGCCGGGCGCGAGGCGCGCACCGAGGTCCTGGCGCGCGTCGAGTTCTGGGTGCAGCTGCTCACCGCGCTCACGCAGGCGTTCCTCACCGGGCGCGTCATCCGCTGGCTCGGCCTCGCCGTCACGCTGGCGCTCATGCCCGCGCTCTCGGTGCTCGGCTTCGCCCTCATCGGCGTGTCGGGGTGGGGGCTGGTGCCGGCGCTGTGGGCGGTGCTCGGGCTCACGATCCTGCGCCGCGCGTCGAACTTCGCCCTCACCAACCCGGCGATGGAGGCGCTGTTCACCGTCGTCAGCCGCGAGGACAAGTACAAGGCGAAGGTGTTCATCGAGACCTTCGTCTACCGCGCCGCCGACCAGCTCGCGGCGTGGAGCTACGCCGGGCTGGCGCTGCTCGGGCTGGGGATCGTCGGCATCTCGTGGGTCACGGTGCCGCTCAGCCTCGTCTTCCTCGGGCTGGGCCTCTGGCTCGGGCGGCGGCAGCGCGCGCTGGCGGCCGACGACGGGCAGCGCCCCGCCGGCCCCGCGCCCCGGCTGGACGCGCCGGCGGTCACGGCGGCGGG
>NZ_JARGEK010000438.1 GCF_029211165.1 Roseisolibacter sp. H3M3-2 | reverse complement strand
CTCCTTGGCTCACAGAACGACATGGCTACGATCCGACTTGCGCGCTGGCGGCGACCGCGGTGTCGCCGGTGCGCGGCGCGTTGGCGCCCGCCGAGTCGCCGTCGAGGAACCCCTCGGCGGTGAGCCGGGCGCGCAGCGCCTGCAGGCGCGCGGCGGCGTCGGGCTCGCCGGGCTTGAGCGCGCGCCCCGACGGGACGGTCGGCCACGCGCCGGCCGCCGAGACCTGGCGGTAGCGCACCAGCGCCTGCCGCAGCGCCGCGTAGTCGGGGTCCGCCGGGCGCAGGCGGTCGAGCGCCTGGTCGGTGGCCGGCTCCTGCAGCGCACGGACGAGCGCGGTGTCGATCGCCTTCTCCTCCGTGCGGATGTGCCAGTCCTCGGTGACCGCGCTGGGGTCGAGCTGCCCCGTCACCAGGTCCTCGGCGAGCGCAGTGAACGCCGAGGTCATGAGGACGTCGGCGTCGGCGAGCTGCTGCGCGGTCGGGCGCCCCTGCTTGAGCGCGCCGAGCGCGGCGGCGAGGGCCGGGAGCGGGTACTCGTTCAGCTGGAGCGCGTCCTGGTCGGCGTCGACGAGGGCGCGCAGGAGGGCGGTGGCGCGGGCGCGGTCGGGGCCGTCCTCGTCCATCCAGAGCGTGGTCGACCCGAAGCGCTGGTAGAGCGCGTTCACGCGCCGCCACTGGCCGGCGCTGAGCCCGTCGGGGCGCGCGGCGCCGAGGCGGGACGTCAGCGCGGTCGTCAGCTCGGCGGCGGGGACGCCCGCGACGGCGGCGAGCGTCGGGGCGGTCCAGCTGCGGTCGACCTCGCCCCCCGCGCCCTGCGCGGTCTGGGCGGGGCGCGACCCGGCGTCGGACGACTGCACGTCGCACCCCGCGGCGAGCGCGGCGGCGGCGAGAAGGGTCAGGGCGGACGGACGGTGGGGCATCGCGGGCTCCTGCGGGTTTGGGGGCGGCGAGACGACGCCGCCGGACCCAGCCCAGCAATGGCGAGATGCGAGCCACGACGCGGGGCGCCGATGTGCGCCGGATCACGTGCCGCAGCGTGCACGGCCGTGTGGCGCGGCGTACCTTCTCGGGCCAGTCAACAGCAGGGGAATCGGATCTGACGGATCCGATCTGATCCGTTGCATCCGATTCACCGACAAGTGGTTGCCCCCGTACCCGCCTCGCCGTGCGCGCGATCGGTCGCTTCCTCCTGCTCGTCTCGGTCGTCGGCGCCTGCCGGGCGGCGCCCCGCCCACTCACCCCGGGTGACGGGATGCTGCAGGTCCCGGGCGGACGCATCTGGTATCGCGTCGTCGGGAGCGGGCCGGGGACGCCGCTCCTGCTGATCCACGGCGGGCCGGGGGGGCGCGCGTGCCGGCTGTACGAGCTGCGCGCGCTGGCCGACGAGCGGCCGGTGATCTTCTACGACCAGCTCGGGACGGGGCGTTCGGAGCGGCCGGCCGACACGACGTACTGGAACGTCGCCCACTTCGTCGAGGAGGTGGCCGCAATCCGGCGGCAGCTCGGGCTGCGCGAGGTGCACCTGCTCGGCCACTCGTGGGGCGGGACGGTGGCCGCGGAGTACCTGCTGACGCGGGGGAGCGAGGGGGTGCGCAGCGTGACGCTCGCCGGCCCCCTCCTCAGCACGCCGGCGTGGCTCGCCGACGCGCGCGCGCTGGTGGCGCAGCTCGGGGAGCCGGAGCGGCGCGCGATCGCCGAGGCGGAGGCGAGCGGGCGCTACGACACGCGCGCGTTCGCGGCGGCGAACGACAGCTTCTCGGTGCGCTTCAACCGCCGCCGCGCGCCGTCGCCGGCCGCGGACGCCGACTGCGCGGGGTCGTCGGGGAACGACCGCATGTACCGCGCGATGTGGGGCCCCTCCGAGTTCAGCGCCACCGGCACGCTGCGCGACTACGACCGCACCGCGCGCCTTGGCGAGCTGCGCCTCCCGGTGCTCCTGATGGCCGGCGAGTTCGACGAGGCGCGGCCGGCGACGATGGAGGCGTTCCGCGCGCGGATCCCGGGCGCGCGGGTCGCGATCATCCCCGGCGCGGCGCACGGGATGATGAACGACGAGCCGGCGGCGACGGCGGCGGCGGTGCGGGGGTTCCTGCGCGAGGCAGAGAGGGAGAAGGCCAGGTAGGGCGTGGTCAGATGGGGCGTGTTCAGGTACGGCGTGTTCAGGTACGGCGTGTTCAGGTACGGCGTGCTTAGGTACGGCGTGCTCAGGTAGTGCGTGAACTGCGGTCGGCAGGTGGTGGTCACGCCGTACCTGAGATCGCGCTCATGGGAACGCCCCTCCTGAGCACGCCCTATCTGACCACGCCGTACCTGACCACGCCCTATCAGGCCACGCCCTCCCCGTCTCTCCCGATTCTCTCGACGATACTCTCCGCCCGCTCCCGGATCCTCGCCGCCCGCCGCGCGTAGTCCCGCCGCGCCGCGAGCCAGCCGAGGCCGACGACGCCTGCCGCGGGGAGGGTGGCGAGGGCGCCGATGGTGCCGACGAGCGCGGCGAAGGCGAGGAAGCCGGCGCCGCCGCCCGCGCCCACGAGCCAGCCGGCGTAGGCCGCCTGCCGCGCGCCGTCGAGCGCGACCTCGACGCGCGCCTCCGACGCGCTCAGCGCGACCTCGGCCTGCTGGCCCTCGATCTGGCCGCGCCAGACGACGGTGCCGCCGACCGGCTGCACGCTCCCCATGGCGCCGGCGCCGACCGCCGCGCGCACCGCCGCGAGGAAGCGCTCGGCGTCGGGGGGTGCGGCGTCGGCGGGGCGGGGGCGCGCGACCACCAGCGTGCGCGCGTCGGCCGGCGCGTCGACCGCGGGCGCCGACCGGCGCACCATCGCCGGGTCGAGCCCGGCCTCCCGCGCGACCTGCTCGAGCTCGGGGAGGGTCAGCCCGTGCGGGGTGGCGCGGACCAGCGCGCGCTCCTCGCTGGCCGCGCCCTCGAGGATGCGCGCGACCTCGCGCTCGTCGTAGCGGCGTTCGCCGCGCGGCTCGCTCATCCGGCGACGATCCCGCCGTCGAGCACCAGCGCGTGGCCGACCATGAAGGCCGCCGCGTCGGAGCAGAGGTAGAGCGCCGCCGCCGCGATCTCGTCGGGGGTGCCGAGGCGGCCGATCGGGAGGCGCTGCGCGAGCGCGGCCTCCTGCGCGGGGTCGTCGCCGGTGAGCTGCTCGACCATCGGGGTGTCGGTGAAGCCGGGGCAGATCGCGTTGACGCGCACGCCGCGCCGCGCGTACTCGAGCGCCGCCGTCTTGGTGAGGCCGACGACGCCGTGCTTGCTGGCGGCGTAGGCCGCGTGGCGCGGGAAGCCGACCAGCCCCGCCACCGACGCGACGTTGACGACGCTCTGCGTGCGCCCGGTGCGCGCGCCGGTCGCGAGCATCGCCGGGAGCTGGTGGCGCAGGCAGCGCCAGACGCCGGTGAGGTTCACGTCGAGGGTGCGGTGCCACGCCGCCTCGGGGTACGCGTGCGTCGGCTCCTGCGCGCCGCCGACGCCGGCCGCGTTGACCGCGCAGTCGAGCCCCCCGAACTCGGCGACGCAGGCGGCGACCGCCGCGCGCACCGCCGCGTCGTCGGTGACGTCGCACGCCACGGCGACCGACGCGCCGCCGGCGTCGCGCG
>NZ_JARGEK010000437.1 GCF_029211165.1 Roseisolibacter sp. H3M3-2 | reverse complement strand
CGCCGCCCGCCCCGCCGCCGCGCAGCCCGCGGCCGCCCTCCCCGACTCGCTGGTGCGCCGCGTGGACGCGGTGTTCGCCGCGCTCGGCCCGCAGACGCCCGGGTGCGCGGTCGGCGTGCGCCGCGACGGCGCGGTGGCGCTGGAGAAGGGGTACGGCTCGGCGGAGCTGGAGCACGACGTCCCGTTCACCGCGGCGACGGTGTCGGAGGCGGGCTCGGTGACGAAGCAGGTGGTCGCGCTCGCGGTGCGGCTGCTGGAGCGCGACGGGAAGCTGTCGCTCGACGACGACGTGCGGCGCTGGGTGCCCGAGCTCCCCGACCTCGGCGGGCGCATCACGCTGCGCCACCTGATCCAGCACACGAGCGGGCTGCGCGACCAGTGGGCGCTCATCGACCTGGTGCACCCGCGGGCGCAGCAGGTGGTGCAGACGGTGCCGGAGGTGCTGCAGCTCATCGCCCGGCAGCGCGCGCTCAACTTCGCGCCGGGCGCCGAGTACCTGTACAGCAACAGCGGCTACACGCTGCTCGCGGTGACGATCGAGCGCGCGTCGGGCGCGCCGCTGCCGCGCTTCGCCGCCGAGCGGATCTTCGCGCCGCTGGGGATGACGCGCACGTCGTTCCGCGACGACCACACCCGGATCGTGAAGGGGCGCGCGTCGGCGTACGCGGGGACGCCCGAGCGCGGCTTCCGGCTGCTGATGCCCGAGTACGGCGTGGTCGGGAGCGGCGGGATGCTGACGACGGTCGGCGACCTGCTGCGGCTGGAGGCGAACTACGCGTCGGGGGCGGTCGGGGGCGCGGCGCTGGTCGCGGCGATGACCGACAGCGCGACGCTCGCCGACGGCCGCAGGATCCCGTACGCCTACGGGCTCACGAACGGGACGCACCGCGGCGTGCGCACGGTGTCGCACGGCGGCTCGACGGCGGGGTACCGCGCGTACCTGCTGCGCGCGCCCGAGCGCCGCGCCGCGGTGACGCTGCTCTGCAACTCGGCGTCGGCGAACCCGGAGGCGCTGGCGCTCGCGGTGGCCGACGCGGCGCTCCCCGACGTGTTCCCCGCGTCGGCGCCCGCGGTCGCGCCGTTCGGCCGCGCGGTGTCGACGCGCCCGCGCGCGGAGCTCACCCCCGACCGGGCGGCGGCGCTGGCCGGCGACTGGCGCGACTCGACGACGGGCGAGGTGGTGGCGGTCGCGGCGACGCCGGACGCGCGCCTCGTCTTCGGCGCGCCGCGCGGGGCCGCCACCGACACGCTGGCGCCGCTCGGCGGCACCTACCACGGCTCGCGGCGCGGGGCGGTGCGGGTCGCCGAGGGCAGCGCGCCGCGGCTGCACGTCGCGCTGCGCGACGGGAACCGGCTGACGCTGGCGCCGGCCGCCGCGCCGGCGCCCGACGCGGCGGCGCGGGCGGCGATGGTGGGCCGGTACCGGAGCGCGGAGCTGGACGCGACGTTCGAGGTGGCGGCGCGGGGCGACTCGCTCGTGCTGCGGCGGCCACGCTTCCCGGACGCGGCGCTGCGGGCGGAGACGGCGGGGCAGTTCTCGGCGGGGGGAGGGATGCGGGTCGAGGTGGAACGGGGGGCGATCCTGATCACGAATGGGAGGGCGAGGAGGGTGAGGTTCGAGCGGGTGGAGCCCTGAGAGGGCGTGGTCTGGTGAGGCGTGGTCCGGTACGGCGTGGTCAGATGAGGCGTGGTCTGGAACGGCGTGGGCTGGTGCTGCGAGAGCGTCAGGTCGAGAGGGAGCGGCGGAGCGCCGCGAGCAGGATGCCGGCCCTGCGTGCCTCGGCGCGAGCATCGGACACGAGCGCCCGTGGACATCGCGGGATCGACGCGGCTTCGACCAGGTGCGACTCCACCTCGAGCAGCGATGACCACGCGATCGTCAGGAATCGGAGCATGTCGCGTCGCCCGGCCCTGCCCGAGCCTTCGGCGGTGTTGGCGTGCACCGAGGTGGCGGCGCGCATCAGCTGGTCCCCCAGCGCCCGGCGCTCTGAGCGATGCAGTGCTGCCGTCAACGGGCCCAGGGTCTCGGTGAGCCGGATCGCCTGCTGCCAAGCGCGCAGCTCGTGGTAGCTCGCCGCGGGTTCGTGGGATCGGAGCGGTTCGCGCATACCCCACACTGCCACGCCGCCCCCCCGGTCCCGTACCACCACGACGCACGCCGTATCAGACCACGCCGTATCGGACCACGCCTCACCAGACCACGCCGTTGCGGCCCTTCCTCCTCCTCGCCCTGCTGGCCGCGACCTCTGCCGCCGCCGCCCAGTCCCCCGACACCACGCGCGCGTCCGACGCCTTCTGCTGGCGCGGCCGCCCCCTCCCCTCCTGCGGCGCGTTCGCGCTCTTCGAACTCGGCTACTTCCACGCCCTCGCCACCACGCGCCTGCGCGAGCCGTCGGTCCCCCCCGGCTTCCCCCCGCGCGACGAGCCCGCGTTCGGCCGCCAGGTCTCGTGGTCGGTGGGCGCGATGCGCAACCTCGACCGCACGACCGCGCTCGGCGGCGCGGCGGTGGTCGGCGTCGGCGACGGGCCGTTCCTCGCCGCGACCGGGCGCTGGCGGCGCTGGCTGGCGCCCGCGGCGAGCGTCGAACTGGCCGCCGCCCCGGCCGCGGCGCAGGTCCCGCTCCCCCTCGTGGGGACCGGGCACTACGGCGGCCAGTTCAACGGCTGGCGCGCGGCCGGCGTCGCGGAGGCGCGCCTCAACCTCGGCGACCTCGCCGCCGTCTCGACGCGCGCCGTCGTCGTGCCGCGCGCGGGCGGGCGCACGCAGGGGGCGCTGTTCGTCGGCGCGTCGGGCGGCTCCGGCGTCGCCGCGTCGGGGACCGTGATCCTCGGCACGCTGTTCCTCATCGCGTTCGCCGCCTTCCTCGGCTCCGCCACCTGACGCATGGCCTACGACCACGCCCTCGTCGAACGCGTCGCCGCCGCGCTGGACCGCATCGGGCTGCGCGGCGCCCGCCAGAAGAACGTCTTCAGCGGCCGCGGCTTCCTGCTCGGCAAGAGCACGTTCGTGATCTGCTGGGGCGACGGCCTGATCGTGAAGGCGCCGCCCGCCGAGTACGCGGACGCGCTCGCGACGCCCGGCGTGACGCCCTTCATGCCCGGCGGCGACCGTCCGATGACCACGTGGGTCGTGGTTCCCCCGGAGCAGATCGCGGACGACCCCGAGCTGGCGGACTGGGTGGCGCGCGGGGTGAGAGGGGTTCGATAGAGCGAGATCCGATGGAGCGAGATCCGATGGAGCGAGAGTGGACGCCACGCGTTCTGCCCCTCGCCGCGTCAAGGCTCGCCTGATCGAAATTCGCCGTATCGGAGCTCGCAGTACCGGATCTCGCAGTACCGGATCTCGCCGTACCGGGCCCTCCCGTATCCGATCTCCCCCTCCCCGCGTCTATGTTGTGTCTCGCGCCCCCCGCTCGTTCCCCGCGTCCACCCGGATGTCTTCCGTCCCCCCCTCGTCCGTCGCCCGTGCCGGTCTCGCCCCGCTCCTCCCGTCCGCGTCGCCCCAGCAGGGGCGCGTCGTGCCGGGCGGTGGCGACGCTGCGCGCGCGCCCGACGTGCGGTGGACGCCGTCGGGCGGCGGGGGCGGCGGGCCCGCGGGCGGCTACGGCG
>NZ_JARGEK010000436.1 GCF_029211165.1 Roseisolibacter sp. H3M3-2 | reverse complement strand
TGACGCTCACCGACGCCGAGCGCGCGGCGCGGCTCCAGGCGCTCGCCGCCGCGCCCGACGCGCCGCCGCCGCTGCGGCACCTGCTCGTGCACGACGACCGCGGCGGCGCGCTGCTGCTCCCCGTCGAGGAGGTCGCGCTCGCCCGCGCGGAGCGGAACTACGTCGTGCTGCACGCCGCGCGCGGGACCTTCCGCGTGCGCGGCACCATCGGCGAGCTCGCGCTGCGCCTCGACCCGACGCGGTTCCTGCGCGCCAACCGCTCCGACGTCGTGCGCCTCGACGCCATCGCCGAGCTGCAGCCGTGGTCGCACGGCGACTACCGCATCGTGCTGCGCGACGGCTCGGCGCTGCTGTGGAGCCGCCGGTTCCGCGCCGACCAGGGGAACGCCTTCGAGCTGGGGTGAGCGACGCGCGCGGTCGAGGAGACCGCGGCCCTTCTCGACAGCAGACAGGATTGACAGGAAACCGGGGGAAAGACTGGAGGCTCTAGTCTTTCCCCCGGTTTCCTGTCAATCCTGTCTGAAGCTCTTGCTACGGCAGCGCGAACACCACGATCTCGTCCGACTTCCCGAACGCGTCCCCGTCGCCCCCCGCCGCGACCGCGACGTACTGCCGCCCGCGCGCCGCGTACGTCATCGGCGTCGCCTTCGCCCCCGCGGGGAGCTCGGCGCTCCACAGCTCGCGCCCCGTCTCGACGTCGAACGCGCGCAGCCGCCGGTCGAGCGTCGCGCCGACGAACACGAGCCCCCCGGCCGTCACGATCGGCCCGCCGAGGTTGGGCGAGCCGAGCCCGCGCAGCGAGTCGGGGAGCGCGCCGACGGCCGCGCCGGCGCGTCCCACCGTCGCCTCGCCGCGGCCGCGCGACGGCGCCATCGCGACCGGCGTCCCGAGCGGCACGCGCCACGCGATCGTCCCCCGCGCGACGTCCACCGCGACCAGCGCGCCGAACGGCGGCGGCGAGCACGGCACCCCCTTGGGCGACAGCAGCAGCTTGCGCCGTATCCCGTACGGCGTGCCGCGCATCGCGGCGTACTCCCACCCGTCCTCGCGCGGCTCGCTCATGCGCGCGCGCGGGATCAGCTGCACCACCGCCGCGATCGTGTTCACCGGCACGACCGCCAGCTGCCGCCCCTCGTCGAACGCCAGCCCGCCCCAGTGCGCGCCCCCGATGTTCGACGGCACCGCCAGCGTCCCGCGCTCGCTCGGCGGGGTGAAGACCCCCTCGTGGCGCAGCGCCGCGATCTGCGCGCGGCAGGCGGCGCGGTCCGCGTCGTCGGCGCCGAACGCCTCGTCGGGCGTCAGCCGGTGCGGCGACAGCGGGGGCAGCGTCGAGAAGGGCTGCGTCGGCCACGCCTCCTCCCCGGCCGCGTCGCTCGCCGGCACCGGGCGCTCCTCGACGGGCACGAGCGGCGCCCCCGTCTCGCGGTCGAGCACGAACAGCATCCCCGTCTTCGTCGCCTGCAGCACCGCGTCGACGCGCCGCCCGCCGCGCCGCACCGTGGCCAGCAGCGGCGGCGACGCGTTGTCGTAGTCCCACAGGTCGTGGTGCACGGTCTGGAACGACCACGCGACCTCGCCGGTGCGCGCGCGCAGCGCGACGAGCGCGTTGGCGTGGCGGTTGGTCCCGAGGCGCGCGCCGCCGTGGTAGTCCGGGCTCGGGCTCCCCGTCGGCACGAACACCAGCCCGCGCCGCGCGTCGGCCGCGATCACGCTCCACGCGTTCGCGCCCCCGGTGCGCGTGGCGTCGCCGCCGGGCGCGCGCCACCCCTGCCGCCGCGCCTCCGCGCTGTCGGGCGGCACGGGGTGGAACGTCCACCGCAGCGCCCCGGTGCGCGCGTCGAAGCCGCGCACCTCCCCGCTCGGCATGTCGGTGCGCCCGTTGTCGGCGATCGCCGAGCCGACCACGATGACCCCCGCGACCACCGCCGGCGGCGACGTCTGCTCGTAGTCCTCGAACTCGCCGGGCGCGATGCGCAGCCCCTGCCGCAGGTCCACCTGCCCGCCGTCGCCGAACCCCGGGCACGTCGCGCCGTCGCGCGCGTCCACCGCCAGCAGCCGCGCGTCGACCGAGGCGAGGATGATGCGCGCCCGGCACCGCGCCCCCGGCGCCGCCGCCGAGTCGACCCAGTAGCTGACGCCGCGGTTCGCGAAGTCGCCGAACGACGCCGCGCGCGGCACGCCGGCGTTGAAGCGCCAGCGCTCCTTCCCCGTCGCCGCGTCGAGCGCGAAGACGCGGCCGAGCGGCGTCGAGACGTACATCGTCCCGTCGACCACGAGCGGCGTCGCCTCGAGCGAGACGCGGCGCGCGCCCGTGGCCCACTGCGGCGCCGTCTCCCCCGTGCGGAAGCGCCACGCGACGCGGAGGCGCCCCACGTTCTCGCGCGTCACCTGCCGCAGCGGCGACGACCGCGCGCCCCCCGGGTCGCGCCCGTAGCTGCGCCAGTCGGCGTCGGGCAGCTGCGCGGACAGCATGGTCGGGACGAGCAACAGGAGAATGGTGCGCATGGACGGCGGTCCTTTGCGAAGAGCTCTCGACAGGATTGACAGGAAACCGGGGGAGAGACTCCAGCCTCCAGTCCTTCCCCCGTTTCCTGTCAATCCTGTCTCCCGCCGTTGCCCGTGCCGAGCCTTCGGGGACCAGCGGGACAGCACGGGGACGAACCCGCCGCCGTGTCATCGCGCGGTCAGGACGGCTACAGGAGACCTTTCGCGCGCGGCGGCGCCTCAGGTGCATGCAAGCGGTGAGCGGCGAGGGGGTCCCGCGTGGCGAGACAGATCGTCTCGCACACGGAGCCCGCTCGACGCTCGACGCTCACCGCTCGACGCTCCTACCGGAGCTCCCCGTACAGCCCCTCGTACAGCGCGCGCCCGCGCAGCACGATCCGCACGTAGTCGCGCGTCTCCTCGAACGGGATGCGCTCCACGAACAGCTCCGGGTCCTCGCTCCCGGCCGCGGCGCGCCACCGGCGGACGCGCGAGCCCCCCGCGTTGTACGCCGCCAGCGCGTAGGCCGGGTCGGGCCACGCCTGCAGCGCGGCGCGCAGGTGGCGCATCCCGAGCGCGAGGTTGACCGCGGGGTCGTGCAGCCGCTCGACGCTCCACGGGCCGTGCGCCGCGGCGTCGCGCGCCGAGTACAGCGAGCGGCCGACGGCGGGCATGAGCTGCATCAGCCCGCGCGCGCCCGCGGGCGACACGGCGTCGGCGGTGAAGTTCGACTCCTGCTTCACCAGCGCGGCCGCGAGCGCGGGCTCGACGCCCTGCGCCGCCGCCTCCCGCCGCAGCGCCTCGCCGTAGAGCAGCGGGTTGAGCAGCCGGTACGTCGCCGCCACGCGCGGCGCGCCCGCCGCCACCGCCTGCTGCGCGAGCCGGATCGACGGCCCGGGGCGCCCCCCCTCCTGCAACGCCGCCGCCGCGCCGAGCTGGCGGGGGACCGAGCCCTCGGCCCACCGCGCGAGCCAGTCGCGCTCGTACCCCGCCTCGGGCCCGAGGCCCAACCGCTCGAGCACCGCGGCGCGCCGCGCGGTCGAGGCGGCGGTCGCGCGCTCGTCCGCGGCGGCGGCCGGCAGCGTCCCCTCGGGCGGCGGCCACAAGTCGGAGGCCAAGCGGTCTTAGGAAG